>JBBTFH010000318.1:0-3614 GCA_038041915.1 Myxococcota bacterium | reverse complement strand
GCCACGACGTCCTCGCGCCCGCGGATCGCGTCCCAGCCGGGATGGACGCACGCGACCGGCACGCCGGTCGCCCACAGCGCCTCCATCGCGTCGGCGTCGCGCGCCGCGAAGGCCGCGTAGAAGGACTCGTTCGCGGCCAGCACGTCGTCTTCGTCGGGAATTCCCGCCATGCGCCTTCTTATAGCTCGTCAGCCGAAGTGCGGCATCACGCGCTCGGCGAACGTCATCACGAGCGCGTGCGGCACGGTGCCGAGCTGCATGACCAGGATGAGCTCGTCGACGCCGATTTCGACGAAGCGCTGCACCGTCTCGCGCGCGCAGGCCGGATCGCCCACGATCGTGGCCGGCTGCGAGCCCGCCGTGTTTCTCAGCGCCATCGCGTCGGCCAGCGCGGCGTCGTCGAAGAAGTCGCGCGCCACGTCGAGGCGTCCGAGCGGGCGCGTGCCGGAGAGGTAGTACTGGCCGAGCGCCGAGAGGAAGAAGCGCGCGCCGCGCAGCCCGTACGCGCAGGCCTTGCGGTCATCGCCCAGCACCAGCGTCGCCGGCGTGCAGGCGAAGTGATCATTCTTCGCGCGGCCGGCGGGCCGGGCCTCGGCCACCGCCGCGCGGTAGTCGCGCACCTTTTGCGCCAGGTAGTCGTCGCTGCCGAAGGCGAAGTTGAGCGCGCCGAGCCCGAGGCGGCCGACAGCGGCGGCGGAGTCGGGCTTGGAGCAAGCCGCGAACATGGGCGGGTGCGGCTTCTGAAGCGGTTTTGGGATCACCTGCGTCGGCGGGATGCGGAAGAAGCGCCCTTCGTGCGTGAAGACGTCCGCGCTCCACATGCGTGGGATCATCTCGACCGCCTCGAGCCACTGCTCGTGCAGCGTAGCGACGTCGCTCTCGAAGGCGAGCTGCTCGACGAGCGACGAGGATTTTCCCGAGCCCCAGTTCACGCGTCCGCCCGAGAGGATGTCGAGCGTCGCGATCCGCTCGGCGATGCGGATCGGGTGGTTGTAGCGAAAGGGCAGCAGCGTGACGCCGTGGCCGAGGCGGATCCGCCGCGTGCGAGCCGCGACGAACGACAGGAAGATCTCCGGCGCCGACGAGTGCGAGTACTCGCGCAGGCCGTGGTGCTCGACCTCCCAGACGCAGTGATAGCCGAGCGCGTCGGCGAAGACCGCCTGCTCGAGGCAGTCGTGAAAGGTCTGCGCTTCGCTCGCTGGCGTCGGATCGGCCATTTGCATCTCGAAGAAGAGGGAGAACTTCATGGCCGCGCAATCCAGCTCGCCGCGGCGCGCGCGACCAGACCGCGCCCACCGCGCGCCGCCGTGGCCGCCCGGTAGCTTCCGATGATGCCGGCGACGAAGAGGCCGGCGAGGCCTTCGCCTTCGACAACCACGCGGCCGGTCATCTCGGCGGTGGTGAAGTCGCCGCGGCCGGCGAGCAGATCGAGCAGCAGCGTCGCCGGCATCGTGACCACCGCCGTGGGGGGACGCGGGGCGCCGCGCGCGACGCGGACGCGGCCGTCCTTCGCGCGGAGCGCGAAGTCGCCGCCGCCGCGGCCGGTCAGGCACAGGTGGACGTCGGCGGCGAAGCCGCGCAGCGCCGCGGCGCCGTGCGCGTCGCGCGAGCCCGCCGCGAGCAGGCGCAAGAACAGCGCGATGCGAGGGTCGGCGCGTTCGGGCACGATCTCGACGAAGCGACGCACGACATCGGCCGCGGTCGGGCAGCGCGGCCTCCAGCCGAGATCGGCGCGCGCCCGCGCGCTGCTCGGCGCCAGCGTCACGCCCGCGCTCTCGATCCACGCCGGGTCGGTTCCCTCGATCAGGCCGGTGCGCGCGAGCGCGGCCGAGGCGCGCGCGAGGGTGAGCACCAGCGCGCGTGGGATGCGCACCAGGCGCAAATCGCCGGCGCGCGCGAGCGCCGCCGGCACAAGGTGCTCCTCGGCGCTCAGGTTGAACGCGCCACGCGCGCCCTGCAGGAGCGCGAGGACGAACGCGTCGGCGGCGTCCTCGTCCCAGACGATCGGCAGCGGTACTCCGCCGCCGAGATCGACGATGGCGCGGCGGCGGAGCATCCGGCCAAACGGGTGCTCCATGCGGGCGCCGACGAACATCGACGGGCGCATGCGCGCGATCGCGATCTCCGGGTGCGTTTTCTCAAAATCGTCGAGGAACGCCTCGACATCGAACTTCGTGGCGGCGTAGGCGAAGTCCGCCTGGCGGCGGCGGGGCGCGCTCTCGACCAACGGCACGGGGTGGCCGGGCAGGATGCCGTAGGCGGCAATAGACGAGGCGTGCACGATGCGCGAAACGCCGGCGGCGGCGGCGGCGCGAAATACGTTCTTCGATCCCTCGACGTTGACGGCGTCGACCACGGCACGTGGCGCGTGGCGGGTGACGATGAAGGCCAGGTGCGCGAGCGCGTCGCAGCCTTTGATGTGGCGCGCGAAGGCGGGCTCACGCACGTCGGCGCGCACGAACGAGAGCTTGCCGAGCGGGACGATCGGAGGGCGCAGATCGAGCGAGACGACTTCGCGGACGCGCCGATCGGCGACGAGGCGGCGCAGGACCAGCGAGCCGAGCTGGCCCGCGCCTCCGCTGACGGCGATGCGCACGGGCGCAGCCTCGCACTTCGAGAGACCCGGTGCCAGCTTGCACGCATCGTGAAACTGCCACCTCCACCTGGCGCGTGACCTCACCCGCCGCATCCCCGCGATCAGCGGCTTGGCTTCGCGCCGCGCTCGAACGTCCAGAAGTCCGACGGGGAGACGTGGGCGATCAGCGCGGCGATGATGACGTTGGAGTCGAAGACGAGCTTCACGAGACGTCGCGGAAGACGTCTTCGTCACGCAGCACGCCGCGTGCCTCGGCTTCGGGCAGCATCGCTCGCCGGAGTCGCTGGAAGTCGCGGTGCGCGAAGTAGCGCCGGAGCGCCTCCCGCACCACATCACTTCGGGTGACGCCCTCGGCGCGGCTCGTGCGGTCCACGAGGCGGGTCAGATCGCCCGGCAAGCTGACGGTCACGCTGCGGCGCATGGTGTAAGACAAACTAACACGGCGGCGTGGGGCGCGCCATTGGCGTCAGAGACGTCGCGGGGCGCCGCGGGGCGTGGCGGTGCTCCGTCGCGCGCGTGGGGCGCCTTCCGCAAAATCCTGGCGGAAGACGAAGGCGTCGTCGCGGTCGGCGAGGCGGAAGACGCGGGTGGGGTTGGCGGGGCGCAGGCGCGGTTGGGCGCGCGTGTCGAGCGAGACGGTGATCTCGTCGCCGGGCGGGGCGCGCAGCAGCAGTTGCGTGACGCCGGACGCGTCGGTCTCGCCGAGCACGCGGTCGAAGACGCGTACGGGGAGCCCCGAGCGGCCGTCGGTGCGCACGAGGACGACGTAGCGGCGCTCGAGCGGCGTGAGCGTGGCGCGAAGCCTTAGCGCCTGCGGCAGCGGCGTGCCGCCGCCGAGCGGCGCGACGACCTGGAGTGTGGCCGTGCGCTCGGCGGCGCCGGCGACGCGCAGGCCGGGTGGGGGCGTCAGCGCGAGCGTGACGCGGTCGCCGTCGAAGCCGCGCACGGCGCCGCGCAGGAAGCCCGATGCGTCGGTGGCGCCGAGGGCCGCGCCGCCCGCCGTCACGCGCAGACCGGC
>JBBTFH010000317.1:0-4872 GCA_038041915.1 Myxococcota bacterium | reverse complement strand
AGCACCGTCGCTGCGCGTGCGCGGCCTTTCCGTCGACCTGCGCCTGCTCGAGATCGACGCGCTCGGCCCGGCCGAGGTCGCCGTCGCGTCGCCCGTCGAGTTCGCGCTCGCGGGGCCGACGGGCGTGACACCGAAGAGATGGGCGCTCGAAGTGATCGACGCCGACGGGCGGCCGGTGTGGCGGTCGATCGGCGAGGGCGTGGTCCCTGCCAAGGTCGCGTGGGAAGGCGCGCCGCGTGCCGGCCACTACCGCTACCGGTTGACGGTGGAAGACGGAGGCGGTGGCCAGGCCTGGAGCGCCGAGCGCACGCTTGGCGCCGGTGGCGTCCCACTCGCGCCGCCGCTGCGCCCGGTCGCGCGGCTGTTCGTCGGCGGCCGCGCCATCCGCGCCGACGACAAGGGGCTGATCAAGGCCGACGTCGATCTCGATTCCGACGAGCCGCTGCTGCTCGACGTCACCGACACCAGGGGGCGCCGCGCGATCCTCGTCGTCCTTCCCGAGTCGCCGGCCACGCCAGGCCCGAGTCCGACGCCAAGCCCGAGTCCCACGCCTCCGCAGTCGCGCATCCTCGACGCCCGCCCCGTCTTCGCGCTCGACATCGCCGCCGGCTCTTCCGAGTTCGGCGCCGACGAGATCGAGAAGGCTTTCGCGCCGGCCGAGGCCGCGCAAACATCGGCCAAGGCGCAGGCCGCCGACCTCGTGGTGTGGCTGCCGCGCCAGGGCGAACGGCTCGGCTCCGAAGAGCTGGGCGTGCGCGGCCACACGCACCCCGAGAACACCATCCGCATCAACGGTCGGGAGGCCTTCGTCGAGCCAAACGGCGATTTCTTCGAGATCGCAAAAGTACCGCTTGGCCCGTCGGAGCTGGTGATCGAGAGCGTCGATCCCGACGGAAACCGCGCGACGCTGCGCTGGCCGGTCGAGGTCAGCGAGCAGCGCTTCTTCCTGATGGCGCTCGCCGACGGCGCCGTCGCCGAGGCGCGCGCCGATCTCTACGGCGTGACCGACGAGACGTCGCTCAGGGAGGGCTCCGTGCTGATGCACGGCCGCACCGCGCTCTACCTGAAGGCGCGCATCAAGGGCGACACGTTCTTCAAGCGCTACCTCGTCACGACGCACTTCGACTCGGGCAAGCGCCGCGAGATGGAGGAGTTCTTCGAGCTCGTCGTCGATCCGAACCGCTACTACCCGATTTACGGCGACTCGGCCGACGAGATCCACGACGTCGACGCGCGCGGCAAGCTCTACGTGCTGGTCGAGGCCGACGAGTCCAAGCTGCTGGTCGGAAACTTCCGCAGCGATCTGCGCGGCGTCGAGCTCTTCCGCTACGACCGCACCTTCTACGGCGCGCAAGTAGACTTCAAGAAGAAGCTCTTCGGCGAGCGCCTCGGCCAGGAGCTGAAAGCCTTCGTCTCCGACGACTCGGCGCGCCTGGCGCACGACCACAACGTCTTCCGCGCCACCGGCGGCTCGATCTACTACCTGCGCCACGCACAGCTAATCGAGGGCAGCGAGCAGGTGCGGCTGGTCGTGCGCGACCGCGGCTCGGGCGTCTCGCTCGCAAGCATCCCGCAGGCGCGCGACTCGAGCTACGTCATCGACTACATCGGCGGGCGCATCCTCTTCTCCGCGCCGGTCCCGAGCTTCGCCGACGCCGGCTTCATCCTCTCCGATCCGTCGCAGAGCCTCTCCGCGCTCGACGGAAACCCCGTCTACGTCGAGGTCGACTACGAGTTCGAGGACACGCGCGAGGTCGGCGGCACGTCGCACGGCGCCTATGCGCGCGAGACGCTGTTCGACGTCTTGTCCGTCGGCGGCGGCTACGTCGAGGAGCGTCGCGCCGAAGACGTCGACTATCGCCTCTACGGCGCCGAGCTGCAGTTGCGGCCCAAGTCGCGCACGCTGCTGGTCGGCGAGGTCGCGCAGAGCGAGAGCTTCGACGCGCTCAATTTTTACAGCGAGGACGGCGGCCTCTCGTTCCTGAGCTTGAACGAGGTGCCGGAGTTGCGCGCCGGCGCGCAGCCGACCGAGGCGCGCGCGTATCGCCTCGAGCTCACCTCCGACATCGCGGAGTTCTTCGGCAGCAAGACGCCCGACGCCGTCAAGACGCACGGCTACTGGCACGATGTCGACCGTGGCTTCTTCGCCGGCGGCTCGATCCTCGAGCAGGGCCGCCGCAAGTACGGCGCGGAGCTCGGCGTTCAGGTGCGCCCCAACGACCGCGTGACGCTCAAGCACGACGGGGCCATAGCCGAGATGCCGCAGCTCGCCGCCGCCGCCGTCGCGCCCGACGCCGGCGTTGCGCAAGCCGATGGGCTCGCGTTCACCGACGTGCAGACGGAGCTGTCCGCCGCGCAGTGGTTGGCGCGTCGCGGCCGGCTCGAGCTGAGATCCGAGTACGCGCACGGTTTCCTCGACAACGGCGTGACCGAGCCGGTTCACCGCGACACCGTCGGGCTGCTCGGGACCTACCGCGTCTCGAAGCGCTGGACGCTGCTCGCCGGGCAGGAGGGGGTCGTGCACGTCACGCGTCTGGGCGAAGGCACGGCTATGCCGGCGTCGCCGACGACCATCGGCGATCCGATGCTCAATGAGCAGGGCGACCGCCTGACCACCACCGTCGGCGCCGGCTTCCACCTCGCGAAGGAGCTCGAGATGACCGGCACCTATGCGCAGCGCTGGTCGGGCGACAACGCCGCCGTCGTCGGGCTGCGCAACCACTTCTCGGAAAGATCGTCGTTCTACGTCAACGAGCGCTTCGAGGATCGCGACGGGCGCACCGGCAGCGCGACGGTGATCGGCGGCGAAGAACGCTTCGGCAAGGATCAATCCGGTCGCAGCTACGGCGAGTACCACGTCGAGAGCGGCATCAACGGCGCGCAGAACCGCGCGATCATGGGGCTGGTCAACACTTGGCCGTTGCGCCGCGGCCACAACGTGCAGACGGGCCTGGAGCACCAGGCGGTCTACGGCGGGCGGCTCCTCGACGGCACGCCGACCGGCGATCAGATGCGCGACGTCGTCTACATCGGCTCGGAGTTGGTGCGCTGGCGCCGCTTCAAGCTCGCCAACCGCGGCGAAATCCGCTTCGACGACGCCGACGAGGATATCTACGCGCAGATGCCCGCGCCGCCGACGCGGGATCCGCGCCTGCTCACGAACGCCGACGGCGTGCCTATCTACGCCGACCGGCAACTCACCGCCGGGTCGGCGCTGGTGCTGCCCGCCGACCGCCTGCAACTGCTCACGATCAACAACGTCGAGTGGTTCTGGACGCGCGACCTCGCGTTCCTCGTGCGCTTCAACTTCTCGCGCACCGAGAACCGGACCGAGGATCGCCTCGAGGCGCGCTTCGTCGAGCTCGGCGCCGGCTGGGCGCTGCGGCCTGTCGCCTGGGACTGGCTCAACGTGATCTTCAAGTACACGCGCGTCTGGGAGCTGCGCCCCGCCGAGACCGGGCCGCGCCTCGATCGCCGCCGCGTCTACGACGTGATCTCGCTGGTGCCCGTGTTCGAGCTGCCCTGGCGGCTGCAACTGATCGAGAAGTGGGCGTGGAAGCGCATCGACGAGGAGCTCGAGGTCGTGCCCGGCGCCGATCCGCTCGCGACCATCACGCACACCGCGCTGTGGATCAACCGCATCAACTACCACCTCACCCGGAAGCTCGACGCCGGCGCCGAGTACCGCGTGATGGCGCTCTGGACGCCCGCCACCGACGGCCCGACCGAGGTTTTGCACGGCACGCTGGTCGAGATGGGCTACTGGGTCTCGCGCTACGCGCGCCTCGGGCTCGGCTACAACTTCAGCCGCATTTCCGAGAACGAGTTCCAGGATCAGGACCGCGACGCCCGCGGCTTCTTCGTGCGCGTCGTCGGGCGGTACTGAGGCACATTTGCCGCCTTACGCCGCGCTCGCGGCTGCGCTTGTCTGCGTCGCCACGACGCGTGCAGCCGGCGCGGCCGAGCGGGCGGAGGCGTCGGAGGCTTGGAAGGCGCGCAAGAGTCCGGGCGCGGCGATGGCGCTCGGGCTGCTCTGTCCCGGCTGCGGGCACTTCTACCTGCGCGACGCCGAATCCGGCGGCGCGTTTCTCGGCGCCACCGTCGCGCTCACCGTCGGCGGTTTCGCGCTGATGCTGGGAGGCGATGACCCGCCGCGCCTGGGCGATTCGACCGATCCGAGTCTTGACGCGAAGGATCCGATCGGCCTGCAGCTCGTCATGGCCGGGCAGAACCTGTGGTTCTACGGCGCGTTCTCGGCCTACCGTGACGCGCGGCTTCTCCGCGGCGACCGCGGCGCGCGCGTGCCGCTGTCCCGCGAGACCGCCGGCGATCTCGCCTCCGCGCCATTTCGTCCGAGCGTGATTCTGCGGCCGTGGGTGTGGGCGGGCGCGCCGCTGCTGGTCGGCGCGGCGCTCGGCTTTGTCTACCTGGTCGATCGCGACTCCTTCGGCGATCCCGATCGGCGCCTCACCGGCGGACGCGACGTGAACTTCCTCGGCCGGCGCATGGGCACGGCGCCGGGTTTTGCCGCGGGCGAGGCGTACTACGCGGCGCTGTTCGTTCCGGTCGCCGTGGGCGAGGAGGCGCTCTTTCGCGGCGCCGTGCAGCCGGCCTTCTCCCAGTCGATGGGGCCGTGGAGCGGCTGGGCGGCGGCGTCGCTGGTGTTCGGCGCGGTGCACCTGGTGAACTTCGTGAACCCCGAGCAGCAGGACTTCGAGACGGCGGCGTACGCCGTTCCGTTCATCACCGCGACCGGCTCGTACCTCGGCCTGGCGTCGATGAAGACCGGCGGGCAGCTCGCGACCAGCGTGGCCATCCACTTCTGGTACGATTTCCTCCTCGGAACCGCGTCGTTTCTCGCCGACCCCGATC
>JBBTFH010000316.1:0-3562 GCA_038041915.1 Myxococcota bacterium | reverse complement strand
GCCTCGGCGAGGATCTCGCGCAGGACGGGATCGCCCGAGGCGGTCCTCTCGGCGATCTCCTCGGGCGTGAAGACCAGGACATCGACCGCGTAGTCGGTGTCGAGCGCGAGGCGCGCCTCCACGGCTCGTTCACTTGGTCGCTTGGTCGTGTGCTTGATCACGATGAGGTCGAGGTCGCTGTCCTCGTGAACCTCGCCGCGGGCGCACGAGCCGAAGACCAGGACACGCTCGGGCCGGTAGCTGTCGCGCAGCCGCGTGACGATGCGGCCGAGTTCGGCCTCGAAGCGCTCGCGCAGGGCCTCGTCCATACCCCCAGCATAGCCCCGCGCCCGTGGCGGCACAAAGTCCCCCGCTGGCACGTCCCTGGTCCTCGGCGTGATCGCCCCCTCGATGAATCCAACCCTCGGAGCGCAAGCCCCGCCTGCCCCTCGGCTACACCACCATCCGCCCGTGCTCCAACACCAGGACGCCCTCGCGCAACACGACGCCGCCGAGGAAGTCCGCGGGAGAGGCGCGGGCGGCCTCGTCGGAGGTGAAGGCGATGGGCTCGATCTCGGTGGAGGTGTCCCAGCGGTATCGATGGAGCTGCGCATTCAGGTCGAGCCACGGCCTGCCGTGAAAGTCGGGCGAGATGAGCGCCAGGTCGATATCGCTCCACGGCGAACCCTGGCCACGCGCGCGCGAGCCGAAGAGATAGGCCCGCTCAATCCGGAAGTCGTGGGCCACTCGCATGAGGTAGGCGGCAACCGCGTCCCTCACGCCGCGATCGATCACGTGGCAATCGACCTTAGCCATCGATCCAGATCCTCCGTTTCCGAAAGCAGTCGCTCCGCGATGGCCCGGTCCACCGCCTTCTCCGGCTCCTGCGTGCTCGGGTATCGCGCCAGCATGGCCAGCGGCGTCAGGCGCTCGATCGACGCGCGATGCGCGTCCGACGGATGAAGCGACGCGGCCGCCGCAAGCCGGATCAGGTCATGGATCCGCGGCGGCGCGCTGTCGGTCCTGCGAACGATGACCGCCTTGAACAGCTTCTCGATCGCCTGCTGGCAGAAGAAGGCCGTGTGAAGGTGACGTCCAGCCGCGAACAACGCACGCGCCGTGTCGAGATCGTAGGCGGCAAGCCGCAGCCAGTACTCGATGCTCTCCTCGACGCTCACGTTACGGATCATAGCATGTGGTCTGTGACGCCGCGCACGCGCGAAACACGCACCACTCGATTCGCTGACCCTCGCTGACAGTGGCCCGCGCGATGCTCCGGGGCAATGGCCAACGACCCCCTGCCCGACGATCCGCCCGAACTGCTCCCGGCGCGCATGCTGAACGAGTTCGCATACTGCCCGCGCCTCTTTTACCTGGAGTGGGTGCAAGGCGACTTCCGTGACAACGCCGACACGGTGGACGGCCGGCGCGTACACCGGCGCGTCGACCGCGAGGGCGGCGACGTGCCCGCGCCGTCGGAGGCGCCATTCGAGAAGCTCCACGCGCGCTCCGTCTCCCTCTCGGCCCCGGTCGTGGGCCTGGTCGCGCGCATCGACCTGCTGGAGTCGGACGGCGACCAGGTCGTCCCCGTAGACTACAAGCGCGGCCGCGCGCCCGACCTCCCCGAAGGCGCGTGGGAGCCCGAGCGGGTGCAGGTGTGCGCCCAGGCGCTCGTGCTGGAGGAGAACGGTTACCGCTGCGTCGAAGCCGTCATCTACTTCGCCGAGTCGCGGCGGCGCGTGACAATCCCGATCGATGAGCCGCTCAGGGTCCGCACGCTCGAGCTGCTTTCGCAGGCCCGCGCGACCGCGGGATGCGGCGTGATGCCGCCGCCGCTGGTCGACAGCCCGAAATGCCCGCGCTGCTCCATGGTCGGCATATGCCTCCCGGATGAGATCAACCACCTCGCGCTCGGCGAGGGCGCGGAGCCGCGCGTGCGTGGGCTCGTGCCTGCCCGCGACGACGCGTTGCCCGTGTACGTAAAGGAGGCGGGCGCGCACGTGGGCAAGCAGGGCGAGGTTCTCGTGATCCGCACGCGCGACGGGGAGGTCAGCGAGGCGCGCATGAACGAGATCTCGCAGCTCTCGGTGATGGGCTCGCCGCAAGTGTCGACGCAGGCGGTGCAGGCGCTCTGCGGACGCGGCATCCCGATCGCGTGGTTCTCCCACGGGGGCTTCTTCTACGGGTTGACGCAGGGAATCGGGCACAAGAACGTCGAGTTGCGCATGCGGCAGTACCGCGCCGCCTTCGACGAGCGGGCGTCGCTCGCTCTCGCGCGGCGTTTCGTGAACGTCAAGCTGCGAAACTGCCGCACGATGCTTCGCCGCAACCTGCGCGATCTGCCCGACGGACTCCTCGGCGATCTGAAGCGCGCGGCCGAGAGCAGCCTGGAGGCTCCCAACGCTCAGACGCTCCTCGGCGTCGAGGGCAACGGCGGGCGTCTCTACTTCGGAAACTTCGCCGGGATGCTCAGCGAGAAGGCCGCGCAACTCGGCTTCGACTTCACCTCGCGCAACCGCAGGCCGCCACGGGATCCGGTCAACGCGCTGCTCTCATTCGGCTACGCGCTGCTCACCAAGGACTGGACCGTGACGCTCGCGGCGGTCGGCTTCGACCCGTACCTCGGCTTCTATCACCGGCCACGGTATGGCCGGCCGGCGCTGGCCCTCGACCTGATGGAGGAGTTCCGACCTCTCATCGTCGACTCTATCGTCATCGAGATGATCAACACGGGCATGGTCGCGCCCGACGATTTCGTGACCCGCGCGGGCGCTTGCGCGCTGGCGCCCGCGGCCCGCCGGCGCTTCCTGGAAACCTACGAGCGGCGGATGGACGAGCTGGTCACGCACCCGGTGTTCGGATACCGCATCAGCTACCGCCGCGTGCTCGAAGTTCAAGCGCGGCTGCTTGGGCGCTTTCTGGCCGGCGAGATCCCCGAGTACCCGGCGTTCGCGACGCGCTGATGCCGACCCGGTATATCGTGAGCTACGATGTCTGTGAGCCACACCGATTGCGGCGCGTGTTCAAGGCCATGCGTGGCTTCGGCGACCACCTCCAGTACTCGGTCTTCCGCTGCGACCTCTCCGATCAGGATCTGGTCGTGATGCGGGCCGCCCTCGAGGAGATCATCCACCACGGCGAAGACCAGGTGCTCATCGTCGACCTCGGCCCCGCCGACGGTCGCGCCGCGAACTGCGTCACCGCTCTCGGACGGCCCTACTCTTGCCCCGAGCGCCACGCGATCATAGTGTGATCCCAGGTTGACGCGAGCGGGGGCCGTGATCTTTGACAACAACCGCGCGCCGCGAGCAGTCCGGTGGCGCCGCTTCGCAGCGGACCGCTCGCGCGCCGCCATAGAGTGGATTACGCAGGAGTATTTTCCCGCTCTTCGCTCCATTCGCGGCAATTCCGCATCGCGAATGGTCATTTCCTATGAGCTGCTCGCGCAACACCTCGCAAGGCCCCCTGATCGTTCACGAATCCGGATCCGCCATCTCCGCGCTCCTCGGAGCGCGGCCCCATTGAAGCTCGTAGACGCGCGCCGAATCGACGCCGCGAATGGCATCTCCGCGCTCCTCGGAGA
>JBBTFH010000315.1:0-11247 GCA_038041915.1 Myxococcota bacterium | reverse complement strand
CGGCGGTGCTTCTGGGCGCGGAGGCGGAGGCGGAAGCCCGCTACGGGACCTTGAGCGTGACCGTCGCCGGGCCGGCGCCGACGGTCAGCGACTCGGAGCCGAGCTTCTTGCCGGCCTTGTCGCGAAACTCGACGCGGTACTTGCCCCTCTTGACGTTGGAGATGGTGAACCGACCCTTCTCGACTTCGGCCGTGCCGCTCTCCAGGTAGAGAACGACCGTCCCGTCCATCGCCGCGCCGCTCTCGCGCACGACCTCACCCTTGATCGTCGGCTCCGGCGACGCGGCGGGCGCCGGCGTCGACGAGGCGGGCGCGACCGCCGCGGTCACGCCGTAGCGCGTCGTCGCGCCGGAGCGGACCTCGACGTTCTTCTTCTCGCCCTTGTGGCCGGTGCCCTTGGCGACGACCGCGACGTCGTAGCGGCCGGGGTCGAGCGACGCTTCGCCCTCGCCGCTGGCCGCCGACACGGTTTTCACGATCGCCGACTTTCCGGCCTGTCGAATCTCGATGTCGGCCGGGCAGCGCGCGCCCGACGCGGTGGTGATCTCGATCTGCAACTTGCCCTTTGCCCCCCACGCGAGCGAAGAAACGAGCATCGCCATGAGAAAGGCTGGAATGGTTCGCGTCATGGTCCCTCCGGCGGCTTGGACGGGGCGGCAGGCGGCTTATTCTCGCGCTGGCCCGCCACCCGCTTGGCCACGCGATGGAGCGCCTTCTGAGCTCCGGTGATGTAGAAGTAGACGAGGTCGCTGCGCGTCGGCGACGGCTCGAACTGCTGGGTCGCCTGGCTCCATGCGTACGCGGTTCCGGAGCCGAACGAGTAGACGACGCCAAAGCTGACGTCGTAGTCGCCGGTCACGTACCCGACGCTTGTCGTCACGCCGTACATGTCGACGTGCGCCAGGGCGCGCTCGTCGGGCGACGCCTTCACGTCGGGCGCCGACGAGAAGTTGGTGAAGGCGCCGGCGCGCACCGGAATGAAGCCCGCGAGGTAGTACTCGCCGCCGACGTTGCCGTTAACCACGGCCTCGCGACGCACGGTGGCGACGTGATTGGCGACGACGGCGCGCGGCTCGAGATCGTCGGGGACGACGATGGGGCTGAACGTCGCCGGGCCGTGCACCGAGAGGTCGCCAGCGACGAGCCAGTGCCCCGGCACGCTGTAGGCGACGCCCGCGCGGCCGCCCCACGGATACTCGTTTCGCGTCTCGAGGCCGGTGTTCTCGACCGGCGTATAGGAAAGGACCGGACTGTCGGCGAAGGCGATGGTCGTCTCGTCGGCGAGCCGCCCGGAGCCGTGCACGTGCGCGGCAGGCGTCGTGAGCGAAACGCCCAGGCTCCACGCGTCGCTCGCGTCGAAGCGCGCGCCGGCGCCGCCGAAGAGATCGCCCGAGCCCCACTCGGCCACGTCCTCCTCGATCTCGACGTCGGCCGATAGGTCGGGGTCGAGCGCCGACTCATGCTCGATCGCGCGCCGCCAGCGGTTGCGCACGGTGCGGTAGCTGTAAAATGTCGCGACCCCGATGCTCAGGCGCGGCGTCAGCCGTAGCGCGTAGACCGGGCCGGTCCAGATCGTCTTGTCCGACTCGCTCACCTGGTAGCGCTCGTGCGAGCCCCGACCCTCGATGACGCGGTCGGCGTGAAACGACGTCGCGTAAGGCATGTACGTCGACAGGCCGATCGCATGGCGCGAAACGCCGTCGCGCAGTTTCTGGCCGAACTTGCGCACCAGCGCGACCGTGGTCGGCAACGTCGCGACCTCCGACGATTCGAGGTCGATGGGCTCGTCGACGGTCGCCGGGCGGTAGCCGCGCTCACGCCGGTGCTTCTCGATGCCGTAGACGCTCAGGCTGGCTGACAGGCTGGTCGTCGGCACCAGCGCGAGGCCGGCGGGGTTGTAAAAAGCGCCGGACGCGTCATCCGCCAGCGCGGTGAACGCGCCGCCGAGCCCGAGGGCGCGCTCGCCCACGATGTAGTTCTGGTAGTTCGTGTCGTTGGCGGCGGCGGTGGAGGCAAAGGCCGCCAGCAGCGACGCGAGCGCGAGCGGAAGGCGCATTTCGCGCATGATATAACGCCGGGCGATGGGGTATCGCGCGTTCTTCCGCTGCACGCGCGGCTGCGAGGGCGAGCACGCCCTCGACGCGATCCTCTACGAGTGCCCACGCTGCGGCGCGCTGCTCGAAGTCGCGCACGATCTCGACCGCCTGCGCGATCGCAGCCCGACCGCGTGGATGAAGCTCTTCGACGAGCGCTACCTGCGCACGGCGTTCCCGTACGGCTCCGGCATCTGGGGCAAGAAGGAGTGGGTGGCGCCGCACATCCGCGACGAAAACGTCGTGTCGATGTACGAGGGAGGCACGAACCTCCTGTGGGCCGATCGCTACGGGCGCGAGCTCGGCCTCGACGACCTTTGGATCAAACTCTGCGGCAACAGCCACACCGGCTCGTTCAAGGACCTCGGCATGACCGTGCTGGTGTCGGTGGTCAAGCAGCTGGTCGCCGATGGAAAGCCGATCCGCGCGGTCGCGTGCGCGTCGACGGGCGACACGTCGGCCTCGCTCGCGGCCTACTGCGCGGCGGCGGGACTGCGCGCGGTCGTGCTGCTGCCGCGCGGGCGCGTGTCCGTCGCGCAGCTCGTACAGCCGCTGGCCAACGGCGCGCTCGTGCTCGCGCTCGACACCGACTTCGACGGCTGCATGGCGCTGGTCAAGCGCCTCGCCCGCGAGGAGGGCATCTACCTGGCCAACTCGATGAACGCGCTGCGCCTCGAGGGGCAAAAGACGGTCGCCATCGAGATCACGCAGCAGTTCGAGTGGGAGGTGCCCGACTTCGTGATCGTGCCGGGAGGAAATCTAGGAAACGTCTCGGCGCTCGGGGCGGGCTTCCTGATGATGCAGAACCTCGGCCTGACCGCGAAGCTGCCGCGGCTGGTGGTCGCGCAGGCGGAACGCGCCAACCCGCTCTACCTCGCGTACCGGCGCGGCTTCGACGGCTTCGAGGCGGTGCGCGCGCAGCCGACGCTGGCGAGCGCGATCCAGATCGGCAATCCCGTGAGCGTCGATCGCGCGATCCGCACGCTGCGGCGCTTCGACGGCATCGTCGAGCAGGCGAGCGAGCAGGAGCTGGCCGACGCGGCGGCGCGAGCGGATCTCAGCGGCCTGTTCACCTGCCCGCACACCGGCGTCGCGCTGGCGGTGCTCGAGAAGCTCGTAGCGCGCGGCGTGATCGCGCGCGGCCAACGCACCGTCGTCATCTCGACGGCCAACGGCCTCAAGTTCACCGAGTTCAAGACCCGCTACCACGAGGGCGCGATTCAGGGCGTCACGGGCCGCTTCGCGCGACGGCCGGTGGAGCTGACCGCGGACTACGAAACCGTGAAGAGCGCGGTGCTCGGCGACCTGGAGCGGGCCGCGCAGTCATGAGCGAAGCGCCCGCCGCCAAAGTGAAGATCGAGCGCGCGACGATCCTGGTACTCGAGCGCGACGCGGCCGTGCGCGATCCGCTCGCCGCCGCGGTCGCGAAGGCCGGCTACATCGCGACAGCGACGGGGAGCCTCGAGGACGCCGTGCGGGTGCTCGGGCAGGGCGCCATCCCCGTCGCGCTGGTGCCCGCGTCCGGCGGCGACGCCCCCGTCGCCGAGACGCTGCGGCGCCTGCGCGAGGCGCGCGCCGAGGTGCAGGCGATCGTGCACGCGCGCGGCGCCTCCGCGCGCATGGTGCGCGACGCGATGCGCGCCGGGGCGGCCGACTTCTACGACGCCGCGGCCGAAGGGCCCGAGGCGCTGGGCGCCGTGCTCGCGCGCGTCGGCGAGCGGCACGCGACCGAGGGGCTGCGGCGCAGCTTGCTCGGCGCCGCGCGCCCGATCGCCGAGGAGCTCCTGCGTACGGTCGTAAGCGCGGAGCGGCGCAGCCTCGATCTCGAAGCGGCCGCGCGTGGCGAGCCGCCCGACGGCCCGTACCGCGTGCTGATCGTCGATCACGAGGCGACCGCGCGGAAGTTCCTCGGCGGCCTGTTCATCGCCGAGGGTCTTGAGGTGCATGATGCGGTCGACGCCGCGGCGGCGCTCGCCGCGCTAGGCGGTGGCGACATCGAGCTCGTCGTGGTCGAACGGCGCCTTCCCGGCGCCGACGGCCTCGCCCTCGTGCACGAGGCGCGCGGTCGCAGAGGGCAGATCGAGGCGATCCTGGTCGTGCCGGCCGGCTCGCCCGAGAGCGCCGCGTCGCTCTCCGAGATGGGCCTTTGCGCGATGATCGAGAAGCCGTTCGATGACGTCGCCCAAATCGCCGCGCGCATCCGCTACGTCGTCAGCCAGCACAAGCGCATGCTCAAGGCGCAACGCTACCTCGACGCGATCAAGGAGCGCAACGGCGACTTCCTCGCCCGCCTGCAGAGCTTCCGCGAGAAGCTCGAGAAGATCGAAGGCGGGTAAGGCGCTTCACGCCGGCCGTGCCGCGCGCAGCCGCAGCCAGAGCACCGCCGCGCCGATCATCACGAGCAGGCTCAGCGCCTGCGAGGTCGAGACGAGCCCCGGCACGACGAACTTGCGCGCCGCGTCGCCGCGCACGAGCTCGACCAGCGAGCGCAGCACCGGATAGAGGACGAGGTACGCGAGGAAGACCTGCCCGTCGGCGCGCTTGCGCCCGCGCACCCAGACGAGCGCGGCGAAGACGAGCAACTCGCCGCCGGCCTCGTAGAGCTGCGTCGGGTGGAGCGGCGGCGTCGCGTGCGCGCGGCGGCCCATGGCGCCCTCGTTGGCGAGATCCGAGAACGCGATGCTGCCCGGCGGAAAGCGTGCGCCGAAGTCGATTCCGGTCGGCTTGCCGAAGCAGCAGCCTGCCGCGTAGCAGCCGAGCCGTCCGAAGAAGTGGCCGATCGCGAGCGCGGGCGTCAGCGGATCGGCGAGGCGCAGCAGCGGTACGCCCCGCCGGCGCGCCGTGAGCGCGACGCCCGCGAGGCCGCCGAGAAAGCCGCCATAGTAGACGATGCCGCCCTCCCAGAAGCGGAGCACGCGCGTGCAATCGACCAGCGCGCCCCACGCCGACCGCGGAGCGCCGTCGCCGCGGCAGAGCTGCGCGTACTCGGGGAGGTTCGTGACGATGAAGAGGACGCGCGCGCCCACGAGGCCGCCGACGAGCGCCCAGAAGCAGGCATCGAGCACCGCGCGCGCATGCGGCGCGTCCGCGCCCCAACGTCGCCGCGCCTCGCGGTCGGCGAGCCAGGCGCCGAGCGTGAAGCCAAGAGCGACCAGCACGCCGTAGGTCGGAACCGAGAGCGTGTGGCCGAATATCTCCGCAGAAAAGACGTTCGGGTGCACGCGCGCAGTATAGGCGCGGCGCGCGGAACGGCACGCTCGCCGACGGCCTTCCCGCGGATGAATGTCGTTCGCGCGGCCGTCCGAGGCCGACGTGGCAGATTTCGGCGAGGCACGCCGCAAGCGCGCCGCCGAGGCGGGCGCCGTCGCCAGGACGGACGCCTTGGGCCACAGATGGGCCAAGGACGGTACTGCGGCCGGCGCAGGTGCGAGCGTCAGCAACGCCAACGGCGCGTCAGAGCACGATTTTCCGACGGGTGGGCCATGAAGGAGTCGAACCTTCAACCTGCGGATTAAGAGTCCGTTGCTCTGCCAGTTGAGCTAATGGCCCGAACGCGACGGTCATATGAATCGCGGCCAACTCGGCTGTCAAGTGCGGCCGTAGCGTCAGCGTCGATCCGCCGGTAAGCGGCGAACGGCGACCGTGCCAGATTGACACGCAGGTCGCGTCGGCCCATCATTATTGGTTGGTCGTGAAGCGAATTGGCTCACTCTGTTGGCTCTTGGCGGCGGGTTGCGCGTGCGGCAAGGGCACACCGCCGGCCACGGATCCGGACACGTGCGTAAGCGACGACGACTGCCCGGCCGGCGAGCGCTGCGTCGAAGGCGCGTGCGAAGCGCCTTCGGAGGGCGAGGGCGAGCCGGACATCTCCGTCGGTTCGCCCGGAGAGATCGACTTCAAATCGCCGCTTCTCGCCGTGGCGACCGAGGGCTCGATCGCGATCACCAACGTCGGCGACAGGCCGCTGGTGGTGAGCAACCTGGTGATCGACGGCGATACGGCACCGACGGACTTCTTCCTGGCCAAATCCTCCGCTCCGCCCTTCACGCTGGAGGCCGGCGAGTCGCGCGACATCGTGGTGGCGCTGCAGTGGGTCGATGACGAGCCACCGGTGGCGACGCTGGTCATAGCCTCCAACGATCCCGACGAGCCGACGGTGGACGTGCCCCTGCTGTCGCAGTGGAAGGGCGAGCCGTGCCTGGCTGTGTGCGCGCTGCGGGGCGATTCGACCAACCCCTTCAAGAAGTCCGACTGCGTCGAACTCGACGAGGCGGGCGTCCCTCCCTCCAATCATGAAGACGACGTCGTCGACTTCGGCACGGTGGTCTACGACACGACGGCGACGCGGTTGGTGGCGGTGTGGAACTGCGCCGACGGCAACGCGGTGCTGCACCTGAGCGACGCCGAGGTCGCGGACGACCAGCAATTCGAGATCGTGGAAATCTTCCGCGTCGACGACACGGGCGGCGAGGTGCCGGTCTCGCTCGCGGACGGACGCGACTTGAATCCGGCCGGCACCTCGACGCTGCCGGAGGTCATCTATCTGAGAATCGAGCTGCACGGGATCGACGCGGGCAACGTCGTCGGCGAGACGCTGGTGCTGACCTCGGACGACGAGGACGACGCGACGCTCGAGGTTCCGATGCGCGCGCTCGTCTCGTGCGTGGACGGCTACGTCGACCTCGACGGCGAGGGCGAGTGCGAGTGCGGTCCGGTCGCCGCCGAGGTGTGCAACGGCGACGACGACGACTGCAACGGCGTCGCCGACGACGGGCTCCTGCTCGACGACCCGTGCGACGGCGCGGGCGACGCGGACGTGTGCGCCGAGGGCCGGCTCGTGTGCGCCGAGGACGGGACCGGCGAGTGCGAGGACCTGACCGGCGAAGCGCTTGACCTGTGCGCGACGCCGGACCTGTGGATCCGCGCGCACGTCCCCGGCGGCGGAGACACTTCCGCGCTGGGCAGCGCGACGCTGGGCGGCGCGATCGGGATCGAGGGCGCGGGCGGCCGCGTGACCATCGGCGGCGCGACGCTGACGGGCGGTTTTTGGCACGTGGAATGAGCCGCCGAGCGGCGGTCGACGACAGGGAGGAGCAGCAGATGATGCGAAAAGCGGCGATTGTGGTGGTGCTCTTGGCGGCGGGTACGGCCGAGGCCGCCCCCAAGATCATCACCTATCAGGGCAAGCTCGAGGGCGTGAGCGCGCTCGGCTCGGTCGACGTCGGTTTTGCGATCTACGACGCGCAGACCGGCGGCACGGAGCTGTGGAGCGAGGAGCAGACGGTCGACCTCTGGAGCGGCGTCTTCACCGCCAAGCTCGGCTTGGGCGAGCCGCTCGATCTCGACTTCGCGACCGACACGTGGCTCGAGGTGACCGTCATGGACGGCAGCGACGAGCTGATCTTTCCGCGCCAGCAGATGACCAGCGTCGCCGCGGCCTTCCGCGCCTTCGACGCCGAAGCGCTCGGTGGCGAGCCGCCGAGCTTCTACGCGCCGGCCGGCGCGCTCATCGACGGATCCGCCGCCACCACGCCGGTCGGCTGGAACGACATCGCCGGCAAGCCCGCCGGCCTGAACGACGGCGACGACGACACGATCGTCACGGCGGCTCCGGGCGGCGGCTTGCTGCTCGACGGCGACGAGCTGTCGCTCGACGGCGAGGCCTGCGACGCGGGCGAGTTCTGGCAGTGGGAAGGCTCGTACTGGCAGTGCGGTCCGGAAGCGGGCGTCTACCAGGGCACAAGCCCGATCACCATCGACGAGGATTCTCACCTGGTCGGTCTGAGCAGCGTCGGCTGCGCGAACGGAAGCGGGTGGCAATGGCGAGGCGCCGGCGTCGGCTGGGAGTGCGTGGCGACCGGCGACATCACCGGCGTCGTGGCGGGACCCGGCCTGAGCGGCGGCGGTGACACGGGCAACGTGTCGCTCGCGCTCGCGGCGCCGACCGCGACGACGCTCGGCGGCATCCGGCAGGGCAGTTGCGGGGCGGGCAACCGCGTCACGGGCATCGACGGCTCGGGCAACCTCGATTGCCAACCGGCCGTCACCAGCATCGCGACGGCCGTCGGCTCGGGCCTGAACAACACCTCGGCGGCGGGCGTCGTCTCGCTCGCGCTCAACACGCCGACCACGACCGCGCTCGGCGGCATCGTCGTGAGGTCGTGTCCCGCCGCCACACCGTTCCTCTCGGCGATTGATTCGTCGGGAACGCCGCAGTGCTCCGCGATCCCGACGCCGGCGCCGACCACGCTCGGCGGCGTGCGTTCGCTCGCCTGCCCGGCGGGCCAGTCGGTGACCGGGCTGACCACGCTCGGCGATCTTTCGTGCGGCGCATCAGGCGCGACGTACACCGCGTCGACCGGCGTGCAGATCGCCGGCGGCGACATCCAGCTGACCGCGGCCTATGCGAGCGGCGCCGCCTACGACCTGCGCTTCGTCAACGCGACGACCGACACGATGGACTCGCTGGGCGAGCGGCTCGTGCTCAACGCGGACCCGCTGCACCCGTCGATCGAGATGCGCGACACCGACGGCGACGGCTTGCAGCCGTACATCGACTTCTCGAACGACGGCGCGTCCGACTACGACGTGCGCGTCCAGCTCACCGGCAACGACGCGTTCAACGTCACCGGAGGCTCGCTCCAGAACGAGGGCGCGACGGTGGTCACGACGCTCACCAGCTCGGGCAGCGTCACGATCGGCGGCAGCGGCAACAGCCGCACGGTCGACGTCGCCTTCGCCGGGTCGACCTGCGCCGCCGGAACCGTCGTGCGCGGGATCACCGCGGCGGGCGCGCTCGACTGCGTCGTGCCGAGCAGCACGCCCTACACGGCCAGCGCCGGCGTCACGCTCGTCGGCAACGACTTCCGACTCGACGCGCCGGTGTCGATCGCGTACGGCGGAACGGGCGCGACCAGCGCTTCGACCGCGCGCACGAGCCTGGGCGCGGCCGCGAGCGGCGCCAACGCCGACATCACGTCGCTCTCCAGTCTCGCCTCGGCGCGCTTCCTCGAACTGCCCGCAAACGGCGTCCAGAGCATCACGATCAGGGCGGCCGACTCGGTGCCATCCGACGTGACGCTGACGCTGCCCGCCGACGACGGCGCGCTCAATCAGGTGCTGAGGACCGACGGAAGCGGCAATTTGAGTTGGACGTCCGCGTCGAGCGGCACGGTCACGGCGGTCACCGCCACCGGCCCGCTCGCGTCGAGCGGCGGCACCGCTCCGGACATCTCGCTCACGGGCATCGTACCGATCGCCAACGGCGGAACCGGCGCGTTCAACGCCGCGGCCGCGCGCGGAAACCTCGGCGCGGCGGTTAGCGGCGCCAACGCCGACATCACGGCGCTCTCGGCGCTCACGACGCCGCTGTCGATCGCGCAGGGCGGCACCGGCTCGATCGTGCAGAACTTCGTGGATCTCACGACCAACCAGACCATCGCCGGCAACAAGGTCTTCAGCCCGACGGCGGACCTCGCCGGCATCGTCGTGCGGCAGACCTCGGCCGTCGGCCCGACCGCCAACGTCTTCGCCGTGCAGAACAACGCCGGCAGCGCCACGTTCCTCTCGGTCAACAGCGCGGGCACGGTCGGTTGGAGCGGCACGGCCACGGGCAACGCCGCGACGGCGACGACCGCGACCAACCTCGTCGGCGCGGGCTCGACGACCGGCGCGGTCGATCTCGACACGGCGGAGGCGGCGGGCCTGCTACCCCTCGGCAAGGGCGGCACCGGCAGCAACCTGGCCGCGACCGGCCCCGGCTTCGTCCGGCAGGCAGCCGCCGGCGTCGCGCTATCCGTCGGCGCGCTCGGCGCGGGCGATCTTCCGTCGGGTGGCTACGACGGCCGCTACCTGCGTCGCGACGCGGTCGATACGGCGAGCGTGGCGGTGCCCGCGACGGGAGGCAGCCTCTACGCGTTCACGCAGAGCGACACGGCGGCGGCGTCGGCCACACGCAGCGTGCTGACGCTGAGCGACGCGACGACCGTGCCGGGCGGGTCCGACTACCTCATCCGCGCGGTCAACGGCGCGACGACGCGCTTCACCGTGACGACCGGCGGCGACGTAGCGGCAATGTCGTTTTCCGGCGGCGGCGCGGCGTTGACCAGCCTGAACGCGTCGAACCTGGCCGCGGGCACCGTGCCCTCGGCGCGCCTCTCCGGCTCCTACACCGGCATTACCGGCGTCGGGACGCTGGCGACGGGGACGTGGAACGCGACCACTATCGGCGTGGGCTACGGCGGCACGGGGCTGACGGCGTCGGGCGCGGTGGGAAACTTCCTCCACAGCGACGGCGCGAACTGGGCGAGCGGGGCGATCGTAGCGAGCGACCTGCCGGCGCACGCGCACGCGGCGAGCGACATCACGGCCGGCCTCCTGCCAATCGCGCGCGGCGGCACGAACTCGGGCACGGCGCTGACGGGGAGCGCCGTGATGGTGTCAAGCGGAAGCGCGGTGGTACAGGGCCCGGCGGGCACGGCGTCGACGGTGCTGCACGGCAACGCCGCCGGGGCGCCGTCCTACGGCGCGGTGGCGCTCGGTTCGGAAGTGAGCGGCACGCTGCCGGTCGCCAGCGGCGGCACGGGTCTGGCGGGGTCGGGCGCGTCGGGGAATTACCTGCGGAGCGACGGCGCAGTGTGGGCGAGCGCGGCGATCGCGGCGGCCGATCTGCCGGCGGGCGGCTACGACGCACGGTATCTGCGCAAGGACGCGGCGGACAGCGCGAGCGTGAGCGTGGCTTCGGCGGGCGGCAGCCTGTACTCCTTCGCACAGTCGGACACGGCGACGGCGTCGGGCACGCGCAGCGTGCTGACGCTGAGCGACGCGACGACCGTGCCGGGCGGGTCCGACTACCTCATCCGCGCGCTCAACGGCGCGACGACGCGCTTCACCGTCTCGACGGCCGGCGATGTCGCGGCGACCTCTTTCACCGGCGGCGGCGCGGCGTTGACGAGCCTGAACGCGTCGAACCTCGCGTCCGGAACCGTGCCCTCCGCGCGCGTCTCGGGCGCCTACGGCGGCCTCACCGGCGTCGGCACGCTCACCTCGGGGACGTGGAACGCGACCGCCGTCGGCGCCGCGTACGGCGGCACCGGACAGCCGGGGGGCTACGCCACCGGCGACCTGCTCTACGCGAGCGGCGCGGCGGCGCTGTC
>JBBTFH010000314.1:5143-17612 GCA_038041915.1 Myxococcota bacterium | reverse complement strand
TCTCGGTCAAGGAGGCGGTGTTCCCGTTCGCCAAGTTCGCCGGCGTCGACACGATCCTCGGACCCGAGATGAAGTCCACGGGCGAGGCGATGGGCATCGACAGGTCGCTGGGGCACGCCTTCGCGAAGGCGCAGCTCGCCGCCGGGAACCGCCTGCCGCCCAAGGGGCGCGTGTTCGTCAGCGTGCGCGACCAGGACAAGGACGCCGCCGTCGAGGTCGCGCGCCGCCTCACGGCGCTCGGCTTCGAGATCGTCGCGACGCGCGGGACCGCCGCCTACCTGGCAGTGCGCGATGTACGAGCCGAGATCGTCAACAAGGTGCTGGAGGGCCCGCCGCACGTCGTCGATCGGATCGAAGGCGGCGGCATCCAGCTCGTCATCAACACCACGTCGGGTGCGCAGTCGATCCGTGACTCGTTCTCGATTCGCCGCTCGACGCTCGAGCGAGGCGTCGCGTACTTCACCACCATGGCGGCCGCCGTGGCGGCGACGCGCGCGATCGAGTCGCTCGCGATCGCCGACTTCGAGGTCCGCACGCTGCAGGAGTACCATTCGGCCCCATGAACGATCTCGTACCCATCACCCCCGCCGGCGCGGCGAAGATGAAGGAAGAGCTCGACCGGCTCAGGAAGGTCGAGCGGCCGGCCGTCATGCGCGCGATCGAAGCGGCGCGGGAGCTCGGCGATATCTCGGATTCCGGCGACTATCGCTCCGCGAAGGAACGCCAGGGCTGGGTCGAGGGCCGCATCCGCGACCTCGAGTCGAAGGTGAGCCGGCTGCAGATCATCGATCCCGCGAAACTCTGCGGCTCGCGCGTGTCGTTCGGCGCGCGAGTCACGATCGCCGACGGCGACACGGGCGACGAGTCGACCTACGTGATCGTCGGCGATTACGAAGCCGACGTGAAGGCCGGCCGCCTCTCCGTCGGCTCGCCCCTTGCGCGCGCCCTCATCGGCCGCGAGAAGGGCGACACCGTCAAGGTGCGGGCGCCCAAGGGCGAGCGCGAAGTGGAGATCGTCAAGATCAAGTTCGGCGCGTGAACCGAGCCGCCTGGACCGCAACCGGCCTTCACGGCCTGGTTCATGCGCTGATGCTGATCTTCCCGCAGGTGATCGTCGACCTGCGGCGCGACCTCGGCTGCAGCCTCTTCGAGCTCTCGCGCGCGGCGAATATCGGATACTTCGCGTTCGGCCTCGGCGCGCTGCCCGCCGGATGGCTCGCCGACCGCCTCGGCTCTCGCCGTGTGCTGGTCGGCTGCGCGGCCGGCCTCGGCGTCGGAGCGATCCTGGTGGCGGCGGCGGAAAATCTCGCCACGCTCACGTTCGGCATGACGGTGCTCGGCCTGAGCGCGAGCGTCTACCATCCGGCCGGCCTCGCGCTGCTCATGCGCGGGGTCGACGGCCGCGGGCGGCGCATGGGCCTACACGGCGTCGGCGGCAACCTCGGCGAAGCCGTTGGGCCGGCGCTGGCGGCCGCGACGCTCGCGGTGGGCGGCTGGCCGCTCCCGTACGCCGTGGGCGCGCTCCTGGCCGGCCTCGCGCTCGGGCTCGTGCTTCGCCTTCCGCCCGACGGCCCCGCGATGCACCCGCAGGCCGCCGGCGCCGTCGACCGCGTCAGCCTCGCCCTCGTCCTCGGCATCGCGCTGTGCGCCGGCTTCGCATACCGCGGCGTGATCACGTTTCTGCCGCTCTACGCGCGCGAGCGGTTCCACGCCGAGACCACGGCGAGCGGATCGCTCCTCACGTCGGCGCTGCTCGGCGCCGGCGTGCTCTCGCAGTGGATCGGGGGCCGCCTGGCCGATCGCGCGCCGCGAGGAGGCAGCGAGCGCCTCTTCTTCGCGATGCTGCTCGCGCCCTTCGTGTCGCTGCTGGCACTCGTCCAGGTCGGCGGATCGGTGTCGTTCGCTCTTGTCGCCATGCTCTTCGGCTTCTTCTGGTTCGGCGCGCAGCCGCTGCAGAATGCGCTGCCCGCGCTCTACGCGCCCAGCGCCCGTCACGGCTCGCTCTACGGCGTCATCTTCTTCGTCAGCTTCGGGCTCGGATCGGTCGCCACGTCTGCCGGCGGATGGATCGCCGAGCGCCGTGACGTCGGCTCGGCCTTCGCGCTGTTCGCGGCGGTCGTCGGCGTCGAACTGATCCTCGCCGGCGTGCTGGCGCTGCGGGCGTCGCGTCGTGGCACGGGCGCGGCACAGGCGCCGGGCCCCGATCTTCTGTCGCCATTTTGACCGGCGGGAATTGCGCGTGGTATGGGTGCCGCATGCGCTTCATCGCGATCTTCTTCGCGTTCGTCACCGTCGGTTGCAAGCAGGCCGCCGGAGAACGCTGTCAGACCGATAGCGACTGTGAGGACGGCCTGACGTGCGAGTGCCAGATGGCCGATAGGCTCTGCGATGACGGCGTCTGCCAGTCGGCGGACGAGGCGGCCGAAGCCGAGTCCGAGGCGGAGTCCGAAGCCGAGTCCGAAGCCGAGTCCGAAGCCGAGTCCGAAGCCGAAGCTGAATCCGAGTCCGAATCTGAAAGCGAATCCGAGTCCGAAGGCGAGTAGTTGCTCGCGCTCGTCCTTTCCCTCGCGCTGCAGCGCGGTATCGGCCTGGGCCTCTTCCACGAAGATCCCGATTTCTCGTACGCACCGATGCTCCGGGAAATAGCGCAGACCGGCGCCGATCACGTCTCGATCGTCGTGCCTTGGTACCAGCACGACGTGCGCTCGACGCACATCGCGCCGCACGCGCGGCTGACGGCGCCGGACGCAACGCTGCTGCGCACGCTCGCCGATGCCAAGGTCGCCGGCCTGCGCGTCTTCCTCGAGCCGATCCTGCGCCTCGAGTACGCCGCCACCATCGCCGACTGGCGCGGGTCGATCGTCCCTGGCGATCGCGTGGCGTGGTGGGCGAGCTATCGCGCGTTCGTCCTGCACTACGCGCGGCTCGCCGAGCGCGCCGGCAACGTCGACGTCTTCGCCATCGGCAGCGAGCTCGGTAGCATGGACGGCGAGCGCGACGCCCCGCGCTGGGTGGCGCTCGCCCGCGACGTGCGCGCCGTCTTTCACGGGCTGCCTCAGCCCACCCGACGGGGTGTCAAGCTGCTCTACTCGGCCAACTGGGATCGCTTTGCTCACGTGGCGCTCTGGAGCCAGATCGATCTCGCCGGGCTGTCGGCGTACTTCGAGCTCGCGCGTCCGGGCGATCGCGATCCCGACGTCGCGTCGCTGGTGCGCGCTTGGCGCGAGTTTCGCGGCGAAACGCTGCGATCGGCGAAGCGCATCGGCAAGCCGCTCGTGATCACGGAGGTCGGCTACCTGAGCCAGGACGGGACCGCCGGCCAGCCGTGGAACGAAGGCGCGCAGGAGCGGCTCGATCTCGAGGAACAGCGACGCTGCTACGAGGCCTTCGCGCGGGTGTGGAGCGACGCGCCCGAACTCGCCGGAGTCTACTTCTGGAACTGGTACGGCTGGGGCGGCCCGCGTAGCCGCGAATACACGCCGCGCGGCAAGCCGGCGGCGCGCGAGATCTGCCGCTTCTTCGGATCGACGACATGCCCGACCGCCTACGGCGACGCCTGGGCGCGCTGAGCTTCGCGCTCGCGCTGGGCGCGTCCGCCTGCGAGCGCGGGCGCGCAGGCGCCGAGACCGACTGTCCCGACGGCGCGCGCGGCGGGCTCTGCGTGCGCTTCTCCACGCTGATCCTGCCTCCTCTCGACGCCGCTCGCACCGACGGCCAGGCGATCGACGCCGGCGCGACGGATACGGCGCTACAGCCGAAGGCCGACGGCGGCGCCGACGCTCCCGCCGACGCCGCCGACGCCGAGGCCGCCAAATGAGCGCTTTACCGCCGGCGGCTTCGGCTCTAACTTCCGCGGCCAACGGGGGTAAGGCCTTGGGGCACGCGGGCGGACTCGCTTGGGACCTGGCGCAGACGATCCTCGCTGTCGGGGTAGTCTGCGCCATCGCTTATCTCGTACTGCGCTTCGGCGTGCGGCGGCTCCATGGCGGCCAGGCCCAGGGCCCGCTGCGCGTGCTGGCGCGCCTTCCGCTCGAGCCACGCCGCGGCGTCTACCTGATCGAGGCGAGGAGCCGCGTCTTCCTCGTCGGCTCCGCCGAGAATGGGCTGACGCTTTTGGCCGAGGTCAGCGAGCCCGCCGACACCGCGGCGCCGGCGAAGCCAGAATCACCGTAAGGCCGCGCGTTTTCTTGCGGCGCGCCGACCGCGCCGACTAACGTGGCGTCACGCGATGACGCTCCTGGCCGCCGCCACTCCCGAATCCTCGCCCTACCCCGCGGCTGCGATCCTCGTGGTCGCGGCGCTGTCGCTCCTGCCGTTCTTCGTGCTCATGCTGACCTCGTTCGTCAAGATCTCGGTCGTGCTCGCGATCTTTCGCAGCGCGCTCGGCACTCCCGAGATCCCGCCGACACTCGTGATCACCGGCATCGCGCTGATTCTCACGGCGCACGTCATGACTCCGACGGCGCGCGCCGTCGGGCGCGAGGTCGAGCCGCTGCTGGTCGCCAGCAAAGGCGCGAGCGCGCTTTCGGGCGAAGGCGCGTCGCTGCTGATCGAGGCGGCGCGGCGCGGCGCCGAGCCGGTGCGCGCGTTCCTGCTGCGCCACAGCCACGCCGACGATCGCGCGCTCTTCGTCGATCTGGCCGCCCGGCTGGCCAAGCGCGAGGACGCGAAGCTCGAGCCGCCCGGCGAGCGCGATCTCGGCGTGCTCGCGCCGGCCTTCGTCGTCGGCGAGCTCTCCGAGGCCTTCCGCATCGGCTTCCTCGTGTTCCTTCCCTTCCTCGTGGTCGACCTCGTCATCGCCAACATCCTGCTCGCGCTCGGCATGACCGCGCTCGCGCCGAACGCGATAGCCCTGCCCTTCAAGCTGCTGCTGTTCGTGATGGTCGACGGCTGGCGCCTGCTCGCGAAGGGGTTGATCCTCGGCTACGCGTAGACCGCCTGCGCCGCGACGTCGCGCGCGACGAACCGCGAGGTTCCGGCGGAGTGCCGTTGACTGCGCTCGCGTAAGGAATTTGGTGGCCTCCGGACCGGCGGCTACCATCGCGCCATGAACACGAAACGCATCCTGCTGGGCGGCCTGGCGGCAGGCCTGGTGATGAACGTGATGGACGCGGTGGCCAACGGCGCCGTCCTGGGCGCGCGGTACCGCGCTTGCGGCGAGCAAGGTCTTCTGCTCAAGGATCCGCGCACGCCGTTTTACGTGATCTGGATCGTGACGATCTTCGCCATCGGTATCGGCCTCGCGTACCTCTACGCCGCCGCGCGCCCGCGCCTCGGAGGGGGGCCCAAGACCGCCATCGCCGTCGCGCTGGTCGTCGGCTTCGCGTGGGGCTTCCCGGCCAACTTCGCGACCGCCTCCTGGAGCCCGCTCGGCCTGTTCATGCCCTTCGTGTGGGCCGTGGCCGCGGGCCTCGAGGCGATGGTCGGCGCGCTCGTCGCCGGCGCGCTCTACCGCGAGCGGGAGTAGTGGCCCCGGGCACGAGCGCGCTGCTCGACGCGCTGCGCGACGGGCTGATGCTCGCGCTGCTCGTGAGCCTTCCGGTGGCGGCGGTCGCGCTCGCGGTCGGCCTGATCGTCGGCGCGCTTCAAACCGCGACGCAACTGGGCGATCCCACGATCGGCGCGGTGCCGCGCTTCTTCGCGATCGCCGGCGTGCTCGCGCTCGCCGGCTCGTGGATGGGTGGACAGCTCCTGCGCTTCGCGCGCGCGACGCTCGAAGCGATCGCGCGATGAGCGCGCTCGTCGGCGATCAGACGCTGATCGTCGGCGCGCTCGTCTTCGCGCGCATCGGGCCCGCGCTCGCCGTCGTGCCGGCGCTGGGCGGCCGCCTCGTCCCCGGCCCGGCGAAGGTCGCCGCCTCGCTGGCGATCGCCGCGCTGATCGCGCCTCTGATCGCGGCCGGCACGGGCGCTGCGGCAACCGCCGCGGGCCCCGTCGGGATTTTCGCCATCGCGCTCCGCGAAGCGCTCATCGGCTTCGCCCTCGGCCTGATCGCGTCGGTCGGCCTGCTCGCCGCCGAAGCCGCGGGCCGCCTCGCCGATACGGCGCTCTGGCCGTCTTCCCGAGAGGACGGCCCGCTCGCGCGGCTCTACCTGCTGCTCGCCGCGGCGCTGTTTTTCGCCGTCTCGGGCCACCGCACCGTCCTGCGCGCGCTGGCGGGCAGCTACGAGGCACTCCCGCTCGGCGCCGGCCTGGCATCGACGGCGGGATTCGTCGACGCGACGGTCCGCGCGACCGGCGGCCTGATCGCGGCGGCGATCGGTCTCGCGGCGCCGGTGATCGTCGCCCTGCTCCTCGCCGATCTCGCGACCGGCGCGATCGGCCGCTTCGTGCCGCGGGCCAACGCGGCGCTGCTCGCGCTCCCGGCACGCGCGCTGCTCGCCATCGTCGCCGCGCTCGGCACCGCGCTCGTGCTCGGTCCGGGCCTCGGTCGCGCCGCCGCGTCGGGCGCGCAGGCGATCGCCGCGGCCCTGCGCGCGCTGGCGCGATGAGCGCAGGGGAGCAGGTCCTCGTCGATAGGCTCTGCTAGCCTCCCTGCGTGCGCATCGTGTTCATGGGCTCGCCGGACTTCGCGGTGCCGACGCTGCGGCGGATCGCCGAGAGCGACGCGGTCGCCGCCGTGGTGACGCAGCCGGATCGGCCGCGGGGGCGCGGGCGCAAGCTGGCGTCGCCGCCGGTGAAGGCGTTTGCCGAGCGGCTGGGCGTGCCGGTGCTTCAGCCCGACCGGCTGCGCGACTCGGCCGTCGTCGACGCGATCACGCGGCTCGCGCCCGACGCGATCGTCGTCGCCGCCTACGGGCACATCCTGCCGCCGGCGATTCTGGCGGTGCCGCGTCACGGCTGCTTCAACGTCCACGCGTCGCTGCTGCCGCGCTGGCGTGGCGCCGCGCCGGTGCAGCGAGCGCTCATGGCGGGAGATGCGTCGACCGGCGTGACCATCATGCGCATGGAAGAGGGCCTCGATACCGGACCGATGATCGCGCGCGAAGAGGTGCCGATCGGCGACGAGGACACGGCGGGCACGCTCGAAGCGCGACTGGCGGAGGTCGGCGCGGCGCTGCTCACGCGCGCGCTACGCGAGCTGGAAGCCGGCACGGCGCGCGAGCAGCCGCAGGACCGTGCGCTCGCGACCTACGCGCCCAAGATCACCAAGGAGGATGCGCGCCTCGACTTTTCGCGCGCCGCTTCCGAGGTGCGCGCCGTGACCCGCGCGATGGATCCTCGGCCCGGCGCGTTCGCGCTGCTCGGCGGCGCGCCGCTCAGGCTCTTTCGCCCGACGGTCGCCCTTACCCGCGGCGAGCCGGGCGCCGTGCTCCGCGCCGACACCCGACTGATCGTGGCGTGCTCGGACGGTGCGGTGGCGTTCGGCGAGCTCCAGGCGCCGGGCGGAAGGAGAATGCCCGCGGCCGAGTTCCTGCGTGGGCATGGTCTTGCCGCCGGAACGAAGCTTGGCTAGCGCGCGCGACGTCGCGCTTCGCGTGCTCGAGCGGGTCGCGCGCGCGAACGCCTTCGCCAGCCGCGAGCTCGACGCGGAGCTCGAGCGGGCACGCCTCCCGCCGCTCGAGCGGGCTCTCGCCAGCGAGATCGTCTACGGCGTGCTCCGGCAGCGCGCGCGGCTCGATCGCGCGCTCGAGCGGTTCGCGCCGCGCGGCCTGGCGCGCATCGACGAGGCGGTGCGCGCGGCGCTGCGCGCGGGCGCGTACCAGCTCCTCGTGCTGGAGCGCGTGCCGAGCTTCGCCGCCGTCGACGAGACGGTCGGCTGGGTGAAGCGGCGCCGCGGCGCGAAGATGGCGGGGCTTGCCAACGCGCTCTTGCGAAAACTCGCCACCGACGGCGAGATGCCGCCGACCGCGTTCGAGGTCGATCCCCTGGAGCACCTCGCCCAGGCCGAATCGCTGCCGCCGTGGCTCGCCCGCCGCGTTGTCACGCGCCTCGGCGCCGACCAGGCGCTCGCCTTCGCGCGCGCGCAAAACGCCCGCGCCCCCGTCTGCCTGCGCGCGAACACCCGCCGCACCACCGCCGGCGCGCTCGCCGAGCGGCTCACACGCGACGTGGAGGGCGTCGAAAGCCACCGTGGCGCGCTCACGCCCGAGGCGCTTCACGCGACCGGACTCGGTGCGCCGCACCACCTCGCCGCATACAAGGAGGGCCTGTTCGCGATTCAGGACGAAGCGGCACAGCTCGTCGCCCACCTGGTCGCGCCGTCGCCCGGCGCGCGCGTGCTCGACGCCTGCGCCGGCGTCGGCACCAAGAGCACGCACCTGGCCGCGCTGATGGACGACCGCGGCCGCGTCGACGCGATCGATACCAACGGCGCGAAGCTCGAACGCTGCGGCGAGGCGGCCCGCCGCCTCGGCCTGGCGATCGTCAATCCCGCCCGCGCCGAGCTCGCCTCTTGGCCGGGCGACGGCTACGACGCCGTGCTCCTCGATGCGCCCTGCTCGGGCCTGGGAATCCTTCGCCTCCACCCCGAAGCGAAGTGGCGCTTCGACGAGGCGCAGATCGCGCGGCTCACCGCGGCGCAGGCGCGACTGCTCGAGGCCGCCGCGTGCCGCGTCCGCCCCGGAGGCGCACTCGTCTACAGCGTCTGCACGTTCACCGACGAGGAGACCGACGCCGTCGTCGCCGCGTTCCTGCGCGGCCACGACGATTTCGCGATCACGCGCCCGCTCGCCGGCCCGGTAGGGCGGGGCGCCGTCGCCGAGCCGGATGGCTCCGTGCGGACGTGGACGCACCGCCACTTTGTTGACACCTTCTACGCCGCGCGCCTGCAACGCGCCGCGCGCTGAGCGTGCTAGCGGAGTTCGCCCAGAAACACCGCGGGAGGTCGCAGAGGTGCGCACGCGCGGGCCAGAGCGCGGTCGGCGGTGACGAGGGTCGCGCCGAGTCGGCTCGCGAGCGCGACGTAACATGCGTCGTAGGCGGTCAACGTCGCCCGAAGTTTCCACACGTCCTCGATCAACGCCGCCGTTCCCGCGGCCTGGATGGGTAGCCTGGGCAGCTTGTCCACGGCCCGTCCGCCCGCCGGCCCGTCGATCGCGCCCGTGGCCACGAGGCGCCGCAGCGCGGACGCGCACTCGACGAAGATCAGATCCGGCGCCCAGAGTTCGAGATCAGCCGCGGGGTCGGTGAGGCGTCGAAAGATTCGCGTGGCCTGGTCCGCCCAACGAATCGACACCAGGTATTCGACGACGACCGAAGCGTCGATGACCACCAGGCCGCCGATCAACGTCGCGCCCGCTCCCGTCGGATGAGCCGCGCGGCGGCCGGAGTCCTCGGGCGGGCGACGGGCCGGCCCTGCTCGATCGCGTCCAGCAGATCGCGCAGGCCGACCCGGTCGCTCCGCAAGGCTCGTGCGAGCAACCGGATCGCCTCGCTGGAGACGGAAGACCGCAGCTCCCGCGCGCGCCGGTGCAACGCATCGTGGACTTCGTCGGGGACATGGCGAACGTAGAGTGTGTGCACGTTCATGTGCTAGCACTTGTGCTAGCAGATCGCAAGCGCCCGCCCGTGAGCAGCATTGGTGCTAAGGTCGCGCGTGATGCGGATCCGGATCGCACCGTCGATCTTGTCAGCCGACTTCGCGCGGCTCGGCGACGAGATCCGCAAGATCGAAGCCGGCGGTGCCGACCTCATCCACGTGGACGTGATGGACGGTCACTTCGTGCCCAACCTGACGATCGGACCGCCGGTGCTCGACGCGATCCGCAAGGTCGCGCAAAAACCGCTCGACGTGCACCTCATGATCGAGACCCCCGACCTGTACCTGCGCGACTTCGCCGACGCCGGCGCGAGCGGCCTCACCGTACACGTCGAAGCATGCCGGCACCTCCATCGCACGGTCCACGCCATCCGCGAGCTGGGCAAGCGCGCCGGCGTCGCGCTCAACCCCGCGACGCCGATCGAGTCCGTCCGCCACGTGCTGGGCGACGTCGACATGGTGCTGCTGATGACCGTCAACCCGGGCTTCGGCGGCCAGACCTTCATCGAGTCGGTCGTGCCGAAGATCCGCGAGCTGCGCGCGCTGGCGCCCGACCTCGACATCGAGGTCGACGGCGGCATCAAGGCGGCCAACGTCGACGTCGTGGTCCGCGCGGGCGCGAACGTGATCGTCTCTGGCTCCGGCGTCTTCGGCGCCGGCGATTACGCGCAGGCGATCACCGAGATGCGGCACCGCGCGGACGCCGCGGCCGGCCTCACGGCCTGACCCACGCTCCGCTCCCCCGTACCCGCCACGTTGCTTCAACCCATCTGGTCGGGGCGAGAGGATTTGAACCTCCGACCTTTCGGTCCCGAACCGAACGCGCTACCAAGCTGCGCTACGCCCCGAAAAACACCAGCTACCTCTACGATCGTGCCGCCCCGGAGTCAACCGCGAGAGAGGTTCACTCGACGCGTATCCGCCGCATCGCCTTGTCGTGGAGCTCGATCGTGGCGCGCCGGCGCAGTTCTTCGAGCAGCGCCGCCTCGGCCGCGGCGCGCCGCTGCTTGTCGACGAGGCGCAAGACTCGCGCGCGCACGGCCTCGAAGCTCGCCGATGACACGCCTCGCCGGCCGATCAGCCGAACCACCTGCGGGCCTTGCTTGCTCTCGACGACGGTCACGTCACCGATCTCCGCGAGCACCGTGAAGGCCGCCTCGCGCACGGGCGCCGCCACCGTCTCGTCGTCGTGGGTGAAGTAGGGCGTCGCGCCGCCGCGCAGCTTGCTCTTCGCGTCGTCGGAGTACTGGTCGACGAGTCTTCTGAAATGCTCCGGCTCGGCGCGGTGCGCCTGGGCCTCGGCGCGCAGTTCCACGGCCCTTGTGCGCGCCTTGGCCGCACCGCCCCAGCGACGGGGCGAGAGCACGATCGCCGAGACGCGGCGTTCGGCCGGCCGGTCGAAGTCGGCGCGATGCGCCTCGAAGGCCGCGCGCAATTCCGCCTCGGTCGCCGGCGGCGGCGCGCTGCTCTCGAGCAGGCGCCGCGCGAGGATCTGCGCCAGCACGCGCTGCACCTCGCGGTCCTGCGTCAGGCCGCGGCGGTCGGCCTCGGCGGCGAGCAGCGCGAGGTCGATCTGGTCCTCGACGAAGCGCGCGCGCGCGCCCGGACGGCGCAGCTTGCGCCTGACGTCGGGCACCTGCACCTCGATGAGCGCCTCGACCTCGGCGCGGGTGAGCGGGCGCCCGTCGATGTGCGCGACCGGCTCCTCGGGGACGGGTGCGGCCGCGCGCGCGTCACGGGGAGTCTTCGCTTGCGAAGCGGCGAAGGATGCGCACGCGACGAAGCAGAACGTCCACCAGCAGGAGCGCCGCCGCGAAGCCCAGGAACGGCGGCCAGAGGTCCCGCGTGAAGCGCGTTCGCTCTCCGCGTGGCTCGAAGGCGTCGGCGGGCGCGATGCCCTCTTGGCCGCCGGTGATCGCGGCGAGGCGCTCGCCCAGCGCGTCATTTTGCGAGAGAGACGCATACTCGGCAGGGTAGCCCATCGACACCGAGCCCGCAGCCTCACCGACGGGCTTTCCGTCGCGCGTGAGCGCGGCGCGCAGCAGCAGCGAGCGCGCAGCCCGATTCGATCGCGTGGGGAAATCGGCGCGGTAGCGGCCGGGGCCGGTCTGGCGGAGCGCGAAGGCGAGCTTCTCCTTGGGACGATCGGGATCGATCGCCGACACCTCGCCGTCGAGCCCGTCGACGAAGCGATCCTTACCGTCGATGGCGTCGACCTCGACGCGGATGGCGCCATCGCCGACCTCGGCGCGCAGATCGAAGCGCTGCGAAGCGCGCGCGCGCATCGTGTCGCGCGCGACCTGCGCCCAGAGCTTCGCGAAGCCAGGCCAGCCGATCCACGGCGCCGACCAGCGCGCCTTGAGGTCGCTCGTCCACGCTGTGACTTTGCCCAGGCCCACGCGCCAGCGCGCGAGCAACGGCTCGCCGTGCTGCGAGACGGCGAGCACCTCGGCCACAGGCTTGGGCTTGGTCGTCACATAGCCGCGCAACGGCGGCGCGGCGGCAAGATCGACGCCCGCCAGCACGTCCGCGCGCTTGACCGCGTGGGCTTGCACGGCCTCCTCGACAATCGCGGAGCGTGCGACTTCCGTGGTCTCCTTCGTGAAGATCTTGGGCACGCTGGTCGCGTCCTGCGTGAAGTAGAAGCGCCCGCCGCCCCACTCGGCGATCTGCGCCAACATCGTGCGGTCGGCGCCGTCGCCCACGCCGACCGCCGAGACGGTGATGCGCGCCTGCGCCATCTCGTCGACCAGCTCGGGGATGCCCTGGTAAGCCGATTGTCCGTCGGTGAGGAGGATGACGTGCTTGACGCGCGCATGGGCCGGCGCGAGCTGCGCGTAAGCCTCTTGCAGCGCCGGCAGGATGCTCGTGCCGCCGCCGGCGGCGAGGCGCGCGATGTCGCCGGCGATGCGCAGGCGGCTCGCCGCGCGTTGCAGGCGCACGAGCGTGAGCGGCTCGTGAGCCACCACCTCGCGGTGTCCCTCGAGC
>JBBTFH010000314.1:0-5133 GCA_038041915.1 Myxococcota bacterium | reverse complement strand
CTCGGCGGTCGCGCGCGCCGCTTCCTTCGCCAGTTCGATCTTCTGGCCGGCCATCGAGCCGCTCTTGTCGATGACCAGCGCGAGCGCCAGCACCGGCTGATCGCGCTTTCGCTCGGCGTCGAAACGGAGCGGGAGCAGGCGCTCGAGGCCCGAGCCGGCCAGCCCTCCGGCGCCGAAGCTGGTCGGCCCGGCGGCGAACAGCAATCCGCCGCCGAGATCGCGCACGTACGACTCGAGCGCGGCGAGCTCGGCGGGCCCGACGTAGAGCGGCGCCACGTCGGAGAGCACCACCAGGTCGTAGCGCTCGAGCTCGCGCAGCACCGTCGGGATGCCCTGCGGGCCGCGCACCTCGACGTCGATGCTCTCGCGCTCGAGCGCCTCGCGCAGCGGTCCGGCGCGCTCGGGCTCGCCCTCGCACACGAGCACGCGCGGGCGTCCGGCGACGTGCGCGGCCGCCACTTGCGCGTTGTTGGCGGCGAACGTGTCGGGGGAGCGCGCGTCGAGGGCGACGCGGTAGGTGACGTGGCCGGGCGCGCGCACGAGGCTGCGAAAGCGCACGTCGTTGGCGCCGGCGCGCAGCTCGACGCGACGGCGCGGCTCGAGCGGGTTGGGCAGGTCGTCCTGCGTCAGCGAGAGCGTGGCCGGGCCGTCGCGATCCGAGACGACCTCGGCCACGACCTCGAACGGCCGGCCGACGGCGATGCGCGGCGGCAGCGCGAGCGCGCGGACGAGCACCTCGGGACGCGCGCGGGAGGGCAGCGGCGCGTGATCGATGCGCACGCCGGCCTCGCGGGCGCGGTACGCCTCGGCGACGGCGCTGCCCTCGGTCTCGCGCCCATCGGAGAGCAGCACCATCCGGCGCAGCGTCGCGGGCGCGAAGAGCGCGTGGCCAAGCTCCATCGCCGCGGCGATGTCGGTCGCGCCGCCGGCCTCCGCGCCATGGCGCGCGATCGCCGGCAAGGGCGCATCGCCGGGAGGAAGCGCCACCACGCGCGGGCGGCGCGCGAACGTGACGAGGTGCGCCTCGCCGCCTTGCGCGTGTGCCGCGGCGCGGGCCGCGTCGACGAAGCGGCGGGCGGCCTCGACCTGATCGTCGGCGACGCTGTCCGAGACGTCGACGAGGAAGACCGCCGAGACGCGCGCCCCAGTCGAGGTCGCGGCCGGGCGAGCCAGCGCGAGCACGATGCTCAGGATCAGCAGCGAGCGGCAGGCGGCGGAGAGCGCGGTCTGCGCCGGCGCGAGATCGGCGAGTGTGAAGCTACGCGCCAGCCAGACCAGCGGCAGCAGCGCGAGCAGCGCGAGGAAGCGCGGCGCGAGCAGGACGAGCTCGCGACCGGTCACGTGGAGCGTGAGCGTCTGGTGTCCGGGGCCGGCGACGAGGATCCACCAGGCGACGAGGATCGCGCCGCAGGCGGCGGCGCAAACAGTAATCGAGAGGCGCGGCCGAGGCAGCACACCCCGTCGGGTGGGCCGAGGCAGCCTCATACCGTCACCCGGCGGTGGTACGTGACCCACTCGACGGCCGCGATCACGAGCGCCAGCGCCGCGAGGTAGCTCCAGATGTCGCGGCGCAGGCCGGAACGGCCGGCCCGCGGCGGCGCGAGCGCGCGACCGGCAGCCACGAGCTGGGCGCGCGGCGCGATGCGCGATTCCTCGGGCGCGCCGAGCGAGGCGGCGATCGTGGCGCCTGCGACGCGGTAGAAGCCGACCTCGTCGGCCCAGAGCACGGCGCGGCCGTCGACGACGGGCGCCTCGAGCTTGCGCCCCGAAGGCGTGACCACGGCCGCGGTGGTCTGCCCGGCGGCGACCGGCACGCGCCAGGTCGCGCCGGTCGCGAACGCCTCGGCCTCGCTCTCCTCGCCGACGAACCAGTCGAGCAGGTTCGCCAGCAGCACCGGGAAGGCCGCGCGCAACGGCAGATCGCTTTGCCCGAGGTCAAAGCCGATGGCGACCAGCCGCCGCGCGCCGTCGCTGCGCGCAACCACGACCGCGTCGCCGAAGCTTCCCGCCAGCGCGACATCGCCCTCGCGCCCCGGAAAGGCCCGCGCTTCGCGGATGTTGACGTCGCGCATCGACACGCCGCGCATCGCCGGGTGCTCGCGCGCGACGTCGGTGAGGATCGGCTCGCGCAGGCGGCTCGGCGTGCCGAACGGGCTACCGGCGCCGGGCGCGACGTAAAGGACCGACGCGCCCGCGGGCGGCTCGGGCGGCGTGAAGCGATCGAAGATCACCGCGTCGAAGCGCGCCGCCGCCGCGGCGTCGTAGGCGGCCGGAGCGGCACGTTCGAGCACGACGTCGGAATCGGCCAGAAGCGCGCCTTCGAGGAACAGGTTGCCTTCGCTCACCAGGAGCACGCGCCGAGTTCGCCGCTCGGGGACGACGGCGAGCGCGCGATCGTCGACGGCGAGGTGGTCGGCGCCCGGCGGCGCGGCGATGCGTGCCTCGATCCGCCCGCCGCCGGCGCCGAAGTCGGGCAGGCTGCGCCACGCGCGCGCGCCGCCTCCGACGCGCAGCGCCTGCCGATAGGCGAGCACGCCGTCGGTGAGGATGTCGAGCGTGACCTCGGTCGGCGCCTCGCGGAAGCTTTGCACCTCGAGGTAGAGATCGAAGCGGCGGCGATCGTCGGGGCGCCGGCGTCCCTGAAACGCGCTGATCGCGAGGTTCTCCCCGCTCACGCCGACGGGCACGTAGCGCAGGTCGACGCCCGCGAGGTCGTCGCGCTCGAGCGCCGACCGCGGCCACGCGCCGTCGCCCACCAGCACGATGACCGGCCGAGCGCGCCCGCGCAGCGCGTCGAGCGCAAGGTCTAACGCGCGCCCGATGTCGGCCGCGGTGTCGCTCGCCTCGGCGCCGTCGATCCGGCGTAGGGCGGCGGCGGGATCGATGTCCCACGGGCCGAGCGGCCGGGGTTGCGCGCCGGCGAGCACGATCAGCGCCGCGTCGGCGCGAGGCAATCCCCGCACGACGCGCTTGGCCTCCTCGCGCGCGCGCGCCATGCGCGAAGGGCGGACGTCGGTCGCCTTCATGCTCGCGCTCGCGTCGAGCACCACCACCACGTGGCGCCCCTCCAGGACCTCGCCGAGGCGCGGATCGCCGATCGCGAGCAGCAGCAGGCCGAGCAGCGCGACCTGAACCAGCAGCGAGAGCCAGCGTTTGAGGCGCCGCAGCAGGCTCGTCGTCTCGCGCTCGGAGAGCACCTTCCGCCACAGCGCCGCGAACGCCACCTCGACGCGCCGCCGCCGAAGCTTCAGCAGGTAGAGCGCGACCAGCGCGGCCGACCCCGCCGCGAACAGCCCCGCGACCAGCGCGCCCGAAAGACCCGCGAACGTCATCCGAGAAAGCCACCCTTGCGGAACACGCGCAGGACGAGCTGGTCAAACGGCACGCCCGTGTGCGTCCGGAAGTAGGGCACGTGGCGCGCCGAGCAGAACTCCTCGGCCTCGGCCAGATAGCGCGCGTGCTCGGCCGCGTAGCGCTCGAGCACCTTGGAGGACACCGTCAGCTCGCGTTCTTCACCGGTCTCGCAGTCGCACAGCGCCAGATCGCCGCGCAGCGCCGGGCGCGCCTCCTGCTGGTCGTAGACGTGGACCACGAACGGCTCGAAGCGGTGATAGCGGAGCAGGTTGAGCCCTTCCTGGTAGCCTGCCGGATCGTAGAGATCGCTCAGCAGCACGACGAGACCGCGGCGCTTCGTCTGGTGGACGAACGCCCTCAGCGACGCGGCGAGATCGGTCGCGCCCTGTGCCCGCAACCCGCCGAGGAACTCGAGCACCTTGAAGATGCGGCCCTTGCCGCGCGCCGGCGACATGCGCGCGCCGAGGTTTCCCGAGAACCCCGCGAGGCCGACGCGGTCGAGGTTGGCGAGACCGACGTAGCAGAGCGCCGCCGCGACCTGCGACGCGTAGTGGAGCTTGGACGCCACGCCGGGACGCGCGCCCAGGCCCATCGAGCGCGACGCATCGATAAGGAGGTAGATGTGCAGATCCTCCTCCTCCTCGAACAGGCGGAGCAGCAGCCTGTCCGTGCGGCCGTAGACGTTCCAGTCGATGTAGCGGAGATCGTCGCCGGCGGTGTAGTCGCGGTGATCGGCGAACTCGATGCCGGAGCCGACCTTGTGCGTCCGCCGCTCCGCGCGCGACTGCCCGGAAAGGAGCTTGCGCGAGACGATGTACAGGTACTCGAGCTTCTTGAGGAAACCCTCGTCGAAAACGACGGCCCCCTCCCCTTCCTCCACCTTCACTTCGCGGGCGTTTCCTCGGGCAACACCCGCAGGATCTCGTCGATGACCGAGTCGGTGGTCACGCCCTCGGCCTCGCCCTCGAAGTTCAGGATGATGCGGTGACGCAGCGCCGGGTGCGCGACGGCGCGCAGATCCTCGCACGAGACGGCGTAACGCTCGGCGAGCAGCGCGCGAATCTTCGCGCCCAGCAGCAGCGCCTGCGCCCCGCGCGGGCTCGCGCCGTAGCGCACGAAGCGCCGCGTGATGTCGGGCGCGCCCGGCGATTCGCGATGCGTCGCTTCGAGCGCGCGTACGGCGTAGTCCTGCACGGCGCGCGCGACAGCCACGCCGCGGACGAAGCGCCGCATCTCGAGCACACGCTCGCGGTCGAGCGCGATCTCGGCCTGCGGCTCCGCGTCGGCGGTCGTACGATCCAGGATGGCGTGCAGTTCCTCGCGCCGGGGGAACGGCACCCTGAGCTTGTAGAAAAAGCGGTCGAGCTGCGCCTCGGGCAGCGGGTACGTGCCCTCCATCTCGAGCGGATTCTGCGTCGCCAGCACGAAGAACGGCTCCTCGAGCACGTGCGTGGTGCGCGCGACCGTGACCGAACGCTCCTGCATCGCCTCGAGCAGCGCCGACTGGGTCTTGGGCGTCGCGCGGTTGATCTCGTCGGCGAGCAGGATGTTCGCGAACACCGGCCCGCGCTGGAACTCGAAGCGGCGGCCGCCCGCTGCATCCTCGACGATCATGTTGGTGCCGACGATGTCGGCCGGCATGAGGTCCGGCGTGAACTGGATGCGCGCGAAGCGCAGATCGAGGCAGCGCGCGAGCGTGCGCACGAGCAGCGTCTTGCCGAGGCCGGGTACGCCTTCGAGCAGCGCGTGGCCGCCGGCGAGCAGGCACGAGACGACGCC
>JBBTFH010000313.1:0-1031 GCA_038041915.1 Myxococcota bacterium | reverse complement strand
CTACGAGGACAACTTCACGATCTTGTCCCAATAGATTTCGCGCAGGTACTCGGCGAGCCGCGCGTGGCGGCGGAAGAAGCCGTCGATGGTCGCCGCCGCCTCGGTCTGCGCGATGCCGAGCGCCTGTGCGAGCCCGAACGCGGTCTGGCCGTAGGCGAGGCCGTAGACGACGCTCTTGGCGATACGACGCATCTCGGACGTGACCAGTTCCGATGCGACGCCGAAGATCCCGCAGGCCGTGCGCGCGTGGATGTCCTGCCCCTTCGCGAACGCGTCGACCAGAGCCGGGTCCTCGGAGAGGTGCGCGAGCACGCGCAGCTCGATCTGCGAATAATCGCAGGAGAGCAGCACGCAGCCGGGATCGGCGACGAACGCGCGTCGAATCTCGCGCCCGAGCTCGGTGCGAATCGGGATGTTCTGCACGTTCGGATCGCTCGCCGAGAGGCGCCCGGTCGCGGCGACCGCCTGATTATACGAGGTGTGCAGGCGACCGGTCTTGGGATTGACCGCGGCGGGAAGCGCCTCGATATACGTGCCCATGAGCTTGGCGAGCACGCGGTGCTCGAGGATCTTGCCCGGGATCGGGTGGAGCTTCGCCAGCTCCTCGAGCACGTCGGCGTCGGTCGAGAAGCCGGTCTTCGTCTTGCGCGCCTTGGGCAGCGCGAGCTTCTCGAACAGCAACTCCTGGAGCTGCTGCGGCGAGCCGACGTTGACGGGGTAACCGGCCATCTGATGGATCTCGCGCTCGAGCGCCTGCAGGCGGCGTCCGACGTCGGCGCCGAGGGCGCGCAGGTGAGCAACGTCCAGGCGGATGCCGTGGAGCTCCATGATCCCGAGCACGCGCGCGAGCGGAATCTCGAGGTCGCGGAGCAGCCCGTCGAGCTTTTCCTCGACCACGCGCGGCAGCAGCAGGTCCGCCAGCCGCAGCGCCGCATCGGCGTCCTCGGCGGCGTAGTCGGTCGCGCGCGCGACGTCGACCGCGTCGAAGCCGATTTGCTTCTTGCCGCTGCCGCAGACCTCCTTGTACGTGA
>JBBTFH010000312.1:0-2498 GCA_038041915.1 Myxococcota bacterium | reverse complement strand
AGAACCTCACCGCGAACGAAGAGGGGCCCGCCGAGACGTGCGCGTCGTCGCCGCCGCTCGTGAGCAGCAGTACCGTGCCGACGATGATTCCGACGCCGCCGACGGCGAGGCCGACGATGGCGAACTTCTCGGCCTGCTGGCCGGCGCTCTCGGTGTCGGCGAGGCCACTGTCAAACTCCTCGCCGGCGGCGGCGGCCTCCTCGACCTCTTGCGCCTTCGCCTTCGCGATCAGCCCGAACGCGACGCCGGCGCCAAGCGCGACAACGCCCACGCCGAGCGAGATCCATCCGGCCACGCGCTGCCCGCCGCCGCCCTCCGAAGAGCTCGCCGTGGCGGCTTCGGGCGCGGGAGCGGGCGCCGGCTCAGCGGCGGGCGCGGGCTGCGGCTCGGGCGGCGGTGCGGCCGGCGGCGGAGCGGCCGGTGATGGCGGCGGCTGTGGCGCGGCGACCGGCGCTGGCGCGGTCTGCTTCTCTAGGAACACGATGCGGTTCTCGACGAACTTGCGGTCGGGCGCCTCGGGCTTGCCCGCGAGGTAGGTCCGGTACGACGCGAGCGCGCGGTCGAAGAGCAGCAGCCGCTCGCACGTCTGCGCGATGTTGTAGTGGAGATCGGGGTTTCCCGGCGCGAGGCGATCGGCCTCGTCGAACGCGGCGAGCGCCTTCTCGAATTCGCCGCGCTCGTAATACGACTGGCCGGTTCGGAAGTTCTGCTTCGCGAGATCGAGATCCGACGCCTGGGCGAACGCGACGGCGGGCGAGAGGGTAAGGGCGGCGAAGATAAGATTGACGCGCATTTGTTTGGCAGAACCTAGCACCGGCCGCGCGGCGTCCGCAACTTGCACCCCCGCGCTACGACTCGGCGCTGCGCTGGATCTCGCGCGCGGCGCCCGCGTCGGCGGTTTCGCTATGGCAGGCGTGCTTGCCGTCGACGACGGGCAGCGCCGGGCGCGCGCGCTTCTCCAGCAGCCGGCGCGCGTCGGGAGGCAGGCCGGGGCTCGGCTTGGCGCGACGCTCGGGCTGGAACGCCGCGTCCTTGCCGCTGGCGAAGGCTTCGATCTCCTTCGAGATGCGCATCGAGCACCAGTCGTGACCGCACATCGCGCAGAAGTCGGTGTCGACCGCGAGATCCTCGTCGTGCAGCGCGCGTGCCGTCTCGCCGTCGAAGGCGAGCTCGAACTGGAGCGGCCAGTTGAGCGCGGCGCGCGCGCGCGACAGGTCGTCGTCCCACTCGCGCACTCGCGCCAGGCCCTTGGCGATGTCGCCGGCGTGCGCGGCGATCTTGTAGGCGATGCAGCCCGCTTGCACGTCCTCGGCGCGCGGCAGGCCGACGTGCTCCTTGGGCGTCACGTAGCAGAGCATCGCCGCGCCGTGGCGCGCCGCCTCGCACGCGCCGATCGCCGACGTGATGTGATCGTAGCCGGGGAAGACGTCGGTCACGAGCGGGCCGAGCACGTAGAAGGGCGCATCGTCGCAGACGCGCTGCTCGAGCTTCATGTTGTGCTCGATCTGATCGAGCGGCACGTGCCCCGGCCCCTCGACCATCACCTGCACGCCGGCGTCGCGCGCGCGGTGGACGAGCTCGCCGAGCGTGTCGAGCTCCGCCAACTGCGCCGCGTCCGACGCGTCGTGCAGGCACCCCGGTCGCAGACCGTCGCCCAGCGAGTAGGTCACGTCGTACTCGCGCATGATCGCGCTGATCTCGTCGAACAGCTCGTACATCGGGTTCTGCTTGCCGTGATGGATCATCCACTTGGCGAGCATGCTGCCGCCGCGGCTGACGATGCCGGTCACGCGTCCGCGCACGAGCGCGAGGTGCTCGCGCAGCACGCCCGCGTGGATCGTGAAGTAGTCGACGCCTTGCCGCGCCTGCTTCTCGATCTCGCGCAAGATGACGTCGTAAGTCAGATCCTCGATGCGGCGGCCCACGATCATGCCGTAGATCGGCACCGTCCCGACGGGGATCGTGCCGTGGTCGATGAAACTTTGGCGGCAGCCGTCGAGGTCACCACCCGTCGAAAGATCCATCACCGTATCGGCGCCGTACTTCTGCGCGCGGTGGAGTTTTTCGATCTCCTCGGACGTCGACGACGAGACGGGTGAGGCGCCCATGTTGGCGTTGATCTTGGTGGTGATCGCGCGGCCGATGCCGCAGGGATCGAGACGCTTGGGCGCGCGCTCGCCGCGCAGCACCTGCGGATTCCGGATCGTTTCCCAGCGCTGCGGCGCGGTTTGATCGACCCACGTGCGCGCCGCGAAGCTCGGGTAGGCGCGTTCATCGGTTCCGGTCGGCGCGTCGCCGCCGCTGCCCGCCAGGTGCCGGACGTTGGCCGGGATCACCAGCCGGCCGCGCGCGACCTCGCCCCGAATCAGCTCCGGCGTCACGGCCTCGCGCTCGGCGACGCGCCGCATCTCGCTCGTGATCACGCCCGACCGCGCGGCTTCGAGTTGCGTCATGGTGGACTCACGTAGCTTGCGCGTGCCGGAGCGTCAAGCGTACGC
>JBBTFH010000311.1:0-13980 GCA_038041915.1 Myxococcota bacterium | reverse complement strand
CACGAGGCCTCCTTTGGCATGCACGCGACCGGCTCCGATTCCGCCTCGGCCTCGGCTTCGGACTCGGCTTCGGCTTCGGCCTCGGACTCGGCTTCCGCCTCCGCCTCGGACTCGGACTCGGACTCGGCCTCGGACTCGGCCTCGCCCTCGCCCTCGCCCTCGCCCTCGCCCTCGCCCTCGCCCTCGCCCTCGCCCTCGTCGCCGTCGTCGTCGCCGCGCGCCGAGCCGCCGGCGCACGCGAGGACGAGAGCCGCCGCAAGCCATGCCAACCGTGTGATCCGTGTCATCGAGAACCCTCCTGCACGCAACAAGGAGACCTTACCGTTCGCCTCTCGCACGGCGCAAGAGGCGGCCACGCGCCTCCTTCGCGAGCGAGCGCACCTCGGGATCGTCGTGTCCCGCCGCCACGTACTCGAGGTACGCGCGCGCCTCGTCTCCGCCGATTGCGCCGACCGCGTCGAGGATCTTCGCCACGCCACGCACGTCGCGCAGCGGCACGAGATCGCAAAGCGGGCGCACGGCGCGCCGATCGCCGATCGCCGCGAGCGCCCCGATCGCGGCGTCGGCGACGGTCGCGTCGGCATCGCGCAAAAGCTCAATCAGGCGCGGCACGACGGCTCGCTCGCGCCGCAGCTCCGCCACGCGCACGGCGATGCGGCGAACCGCCGGATCGCTTTCGCCAAGCGCGCTCTTCAAGCCTCCGCCGTCGCCCAGCCTGAGCCTCACCTCGCGGTGGATGTCCGCGAGCGCATCGCGCAGGCCGCGGGCGAGGTGGGCGCGCACCAGCGCCGTGCGATCACGCGCGACAAAGGACTCGAAACCGCGCTCGACGACGGCGCTCGCCTCGATCGGCGTCTCCTCGAGGACGCCCGGCCGGTCGAGGCGCGCCGCGATCGCCGCGCGCAGGACGCCATGCCCGGCCACCACCGCGCCCTCGATCGCCAGCTCGACGCGGCATCGCCACGGCGCCCCGGCGGCCGAGCCTTCGGCGACCTCGATCTGCGGCCCGCGCAGCGCGTCTTTCACCAAGCCACGCAGCACCTCGCCCTCCAGCCGCCACTCGGCCGATGCCGCGCCGGTGCGATCGAAGACCTGGATCTCGCCGACGCGGATCGTCGCGTCGCGCGAGCAGCCGCAGGCGACCAGCAGCAGTGACGTCAGGGGCAGGCGCAACGGATCTCCTCCGGCGCGCGGCGCACCGCCTCGCGCCCGAAACGCGCGGCCACGGCCCGTGCGACCGGCGAAGCCAAGCTCTCGGGCGTCTCGCCCAAAACGCCCAGCCGCGCGAGCGACGTGACCGGCAAGCGCAGGCCGCAGGGCACGATCAGCCGAAAGCCGTCGAGATCGCCTCCGACGTTGAGCGCGAAGCCGTGGATCGCGACACCGCGCCGCACGTGTACGCCCGTCGCGCAGAGTTTTGCGTCTCCCACCCACAGGCCGGGCGCTTCGCAGCGGTACGCGGCCTCGACGCCGAGCGGGCGCGCGGCGTCGGCCACGCCCTCCAACGTGCCGCGCACGTGCGCCCGCACGCCGTCGGGAATGCGTAGGATCGGGTAGCCGACCAGCTGTCCGGGGCCGTGGTAGGTGACGTCGCCGCCGCGGTTGCTCTCGACGAGATCGACACCGCGCGCGCGCAACTCGTCCTGGTCGAAGAGCACGTTCTCGCGCCGAGCCGAACGTCCGAGCGTCACCACCGGATCGTGCTCGCAGAGCAGCAGCGTCTCCGCGCCACGCCCGCCCAGCACCGCCGCCCGCAGCGCCTCCTGCAGCTCCCACGCGGCCCGATAGTCGATTCGCCCCATCCACGCCCACGAGAGAACCTTCTCGTCGTCGTTCAACTCTCGACTCTCGACTCCCCCTCAGACCCCCGGCTCGGCGAGGTCGTTGAAGAACTCCTCGTCGAGGTAGGAGACCGGCAAGGTGGTGCGAACAACCCCGACGCCCTGCTCGACCAGCAACGCGGCCATCGCCACGCCGTCGCGCAGGTCGACGCCGCGCAGCGCCGCCAGATCGCGCACGTCCGCGGGCGAGACGCCGCTCGCCATCACCGCCAGACGCGTCGCGGCGCCGCCTCGGGGAGCGTCGGCGAGAGCGGCGACGAGCGCCTGGTCACAGACGCCCGCGCGCACGGCGCACAGCACCGAACGCGTTTCGGCGGCGGCGCGCAGCACTGCGTCGTTGCCGGTCCGCTTGACCAGTTGCGGCTCGCCGAAGCCCATGCGGCGCAGCAAGAGCCGCGCGACGATCTCGATGGGCGCCAGGGGCAGGTCACGCAAGCGCGTGGCCACCGCGCGTACCGTCGCCTCGCGCGCCTGCGCCAGCGCGACGGCCAGCCGCTCCTCGGCGGCGTTCAGCTCGGCCTCGAGACGGTGCGGTACGAGCGCGACCTGGCCGGCGCCGACGGCGCGGAAACGCGGGCGCAGGCCCTGCGCCAGGCGCTCGCGATCGTCGGCACGGAGCGCGGCGCGCATCGCGCGCCAGACGTCGGGGACGTCGAGCGCGACCAGGCGCCGCTTGACCGCCATATCGGCGAGCTGCCGATAGTGGATGGCGCGACCGCCTGACTGCGAGCCCAGGATCTCCTGGGCCGCGTCCGCCAGCGACGGCAGCCCAGCCGACGCCGGACGCCCCGCGCGCTCGGGCCGCTCGTGGCGCTCGTACCGCGCGTGAGGTGGGGCGGGGCGCTCACGCCGCTCGGGCGCGGGGGCGGGCTCGGCCCGCTCGTGCTCGCCTGACGGAGTTGCGCGTGGCGCCTCGTCGGGCGCCCGCGCATCGCCCACGCCGCCCGCGTCGTGCGGCTCGACTTCACGTCCCGCTTCACGGACGGAGGAAGCCCGGGAATCGCGCTCCGCGACGGCAGGCGCCGCCGAGACCGGCAGAACCTCTGCCTTCGGCGCCTCGTCGCGACCGCGACCGCGACCGCGACCGCCACGACGACGACGGCGACGACCTCCCTCGTCGGCGCTCGCCGAGCTCGCATCTCCCGGTGACGAAGCGATCCTTTCCGGGCGAGCCGCGGCCTCGGCCGGCGCCGCGACCTCGACGGTCGACTTGCCGACCGCGCCACCGCGCCCGCCCTTGCCGCGGCGTCGCCGTGTTCGCTTGCCGTCCGCGTCCCCACGGCGCGCCGCTTCCGCGGGGCGGTCCCGGCGCGCCGGCTCACGTCCCGCCTCACGGGCCGAGGCAGCCTCCGCTCGCGCGGACGGCTCCGGGGCTGCCGGCTCCTCGATGCGCGCCGGCGGAGGCGCCGCCAACTTTCCCGGCCGATCCTCGGTCCCGGGAATCGCATAGACCTCGGCGCGCACACGCAGGACGCGCGCCGCCTCGACCGGACGCGCCGCTTCCGCGTCAAGCCGAGCCCTCATCGTTTCTTCCGGCGCTCGTCCCACGTGCGTGAGCAGCCCGTGCTTGGCCGCGTGCGCCGCAATCTCACGCACGTGGAGCGCTCCACCGGCCCGCCGCAGCACCTCGAGCGCCGCATCGAGAAAAGTCATGGTGCGAGAGACCCTGCCTTCGCCTACCAAGGGTGTCAAGCTCGCGCCCCGACGAAGATTCGCGCCGGAGCCGACTTCCGGCAGGCCTCCTCCCCCCTCGCCGAAAAGTTGCCGCGTCTCCTTCGCGCTGATACCCGTCGAGCATGCGCATCGCAATCGTCTGCGGCGGGCTGGGCGCGGAGCGGGACGTCTCGTTTCGCACGGCCGACGCCATCCTTCACGTCCTGCGCGCCTTCGATCACGACGCGCTCCTGCTGCTCGCCGATCGCGACATCGATCGCGCGCTGCGCAAGGCAGCGCCCGACGCGGCGTTCGTGGCGCTGCACGGACGCTCGGGCGAGGACGGATCGGTGCAGGGTCTGCTCGAGGCGATGGCCATCCCCTACACGGGGCCGGGCGTGCTCGCGTGCGCGCTCGCGGGCTCCAAGCCCTCCGCCAAGGCGGTGCTGCGCCAGCACAACCTCCCGGTCGCGCCGCATTACGTCGTCGGGCCGGAGGGCCTGGCCAATCTCGCGCGGCGTCACGGCGCGTTCGGGCTTCCGGTCGTGGTCAAGCCGGCGACCGGCGGCCTGAGCTTGGGCGTGTCGATCGTCCAGGACATCGCCGATCTCGAGGCCGCGTGCGCTGAAGCGCTGCGGCTCGCCGATGCCGCCCTCGTCGAGCGGCGTGTCGGCGGTCGCGAAGTGGTGATCGCGCTCCTCGACGGACGCCCGCTCGGAGCGATCGACGTGTCGCCTTCGCGGGGCGGCCTGTGGGACTTTCGCGCCAAGTTCGGCGGCGGCGCCCGCGCGACCGACCACCGGCCGGCTCGGCTCGGCGCGGAGCGGATGGCGGGCCTTCACCGTCTCGCCGAGCGGGCGGCCGTGGCGCTCGACCTGGTCGGCCCCGCTCTCGTCGGCTTGATCGCAGGCGACGAAGACATCGTCGTCGGCGCGAACCCGCTGCCGCCGCTGTGGCCCGGATCGCCGTTCGCGCGGATCGCCGCCGACGCCGGCCTCGCGTTCGACCATCTCGTGGCCCGCCTCGTGGGCGCCGCGCGGCTGCGTAGCTGCGCGTCGCGGGGCGAGCGTCGCGTGCATCGGGAGATCTTCGCCGGTGACGAGCGCCGGGCCGGGACCGACCCACACTAGTGAAACGCCGCCTCGTCGCCGCCGGGCTCGTCGCCGTCGTGATCGCCTACGCCGGGCTGGTCGCGACCGTGCGTCTGCACCTCATTCCCCAGGCAGCGCGGCGGCTCGGCCGTCCGATTGCCGTTGGTGGCGTGAGCGTCGGCCTCCCGCTCGCGCTTCGACTTCTCGACGTCCGCGTCGACGGCCTGTTTGACGCCCCGGAGATCCGCGTCGAGCCGAGCGGGATCCTGCTCGTGCGCCCGACGCTGCACCTCGATCACGCCGGCACGCGTGGCGTCGCGTCGGCGCCGGTTTTGCCCGCCGACCGAGCCGCGCTCGAGCCACCCGCCTTCCACCGCGTGCGCGCGCGCGACGCCGTTCTGATCTCGCCCTTCGGCCGCGTCGAGGCTGCGCGCGCCGCGGTCGACGTCGACGGGCGCGGGCGCCCTCTTCGCATCGCCGCCTGGGGCGTACACGTGTCCGCGGCCCAGACGCGCGTGCGCGACCTGACGCTCTTCGCGCGGCGAGCGCAAGGCGGCTGGCACGTGCGCTTCGCCGCCGAGGGGGCGACGCTGGACTCCGCGCGCCTGGCCTCGCGCCCCGTCGGCCCGATGGCCGTCGACGTCGACGCAAAATTCGTCCTCGGCCCCTCGCTGCGCGTGCGCGAAGCGGTGCTGCGCACGGGCGCGCTCCGCATCGCTCTCGACGGCGAGGCGAGCCCGACGCGCCTCCGCCTGCGTGCACATCTCGAGCGCGCGCGCTGCGCCGAGGCCCTCGCCTCGCTGCCGCGCGGCCTCGCACCGACGCTCGAAGGCATGCAGCTCGACGGCAACTTCGAGGCCGAGATCGCTGTTGACTTCGACGCCGCCACGCCCGACACGACACGCTTCGACGCAAGATTTCCCGCGCTTTGCCGTGTCGTCGCCGACTCGCCCGCCGCGCCCGTCCCTTCGCTGCTCGAAGCGAGCGCCCCCGTCGTCGGGCCCGGCGGGCCGGTCGTCATTCCGCCGATCGAGCGCCTGGGCCGGATCGTGCCGGCGGCGTTCGTGGCGGCGGAGGACACGCGCTTCTACACGCACCACGGGTTCGACCCCGCGCGCATCGCGCACGCCCTCGGCCACGATCTCTCGACGCGGCGCTTCGCGCGCGGCGCATCGACGATCAGCCAGCAGTTGGTGAAGAACCTCTACCTGCACCACGACCGCAACATCGGACGCAAGATCGAAGAAGCGGTGCTGACGTGGCGCCTCGAGCAGATCGTCCCCAAGCGCCGCATCCTCGAGATCTACCTGGGCGTGATCGAGATGGGGCCCGGGCTCTGGGGCGTGACGGAAGCCGCGCGCGCCTACTTCGGGCGCGAGCCGGCCAGGCTCCGGCCGATCGAGGCAGCGCACCTCGCCGCGCTCGCGCCGAGCCCCGTGCGGAGCGCACGCATGCTCGCGTCCACGCCGCGCGGCCAGGCGCCGTGGGATTGGCACCGTCGCGTGTTCACCATCGTCGACGGCATGCGGCGGCTCGGCACCCTCACCCGCGCCGAATGGCTGGCGGCTCGCGCGATGCCGCTGCGAATCTTGCCACCCGGCGCCGCGCGGATCGCCTCGCGCTAGCGGCTACACGCCGATGAACAGCCGGTTCGCGAAGTTCGGCTCGAGCTGGGCCTCGCGGATCTTCCGTGCCGCCGTCTCGATGTCGTACGCGATGCGTCGCCACTCGAAGGTCCGCGCCTCGGTGTCGAACATCGTGTAACTCGAGCGCGGATCGTAGTCGCGCGGCTGGCCGACGGAACCGACGCTGATTACGTACTTGTAGCCGTCACGCAGCGTGAACTTTTGCGATACCACCTCGTGGGTCTCATCGGGGGCTACGGCGAACGCCTTGCACAGATGTGAGTGCCCGATGAAAGTCACGCTCGCCAGATCCGGCCACACGTTCTGCATGCGCTTGGCCTGCTCGAGCGCGAAAATGTACTCGAACTGGTCGTGATTGACCGGTGAGCCGTGGCAGAACGAGACTCGCCCGTCGCGATGCTCGTAGGGGAGCGAGCGAAGCCAGCGTAGGTTCTCGGGGCGAATGACCTGCCGGTGTGCGTCGAGCGCATGTCGCGCGGCGTCGTAGTAGTAGGAGTAGTCCATGCGGCCCGCGACGGCCGCGTCGTGGTTGCCGAGGATCGTCACTTGCGTGACCGCGCGCACCCGATCGCAGCACTCGTTCGGGTTGGCGCCATAGCCGACCACGTCGCCGAGACACACGAACACGTCCGGACGATCCTTCTCATACGCTCCCAGGATCGTGGTCAACGCCTCGAGGTTGGCGTGAACGTCAGAGAAGATGCCGATACGCAAGGCGCGCGAGAATTACCACGCGCTCGATCGGCTGACCAGCGTCGAGCGTCGTGTGCGTCAACGGCGCGGCGGCACATCGGCCGGCCGGAGAAATACGCGCGCCGATCAGCGCGTTTCATTGCACGGGTTCTTGAAGGCGGTCGATATACTGCCCATCGTGCGTGCGTGCGCGTCGCTGCTGATCCTTTGCGTCCCGTCGAGCGCGACGGCGGCGCCGGACGAGGCTACATCAGCCCGTCCGACGGGACGTGACGATCCGGGCGTCTCGCGGCGACAGGACGATCCCGGCCTCGATCGGCGCCTCCGGCCGCGGGCTCCCCCGGCCGCGCTCGCAGCCGCGCCGGTAGAATCGGCGCCGTCCCCACCCCCCGATGGCATCGTCCACGTTGGCCTGGCGTTCGGCCTCGCGTCGCCGCTGGCGGACCCGCGGGTGCGCGAAGGGTACGGTGGCGCGATCGCGCTCGCGATCGGCCGCCGCCTCGGCTTCGAGTCGCGCGCCAGCTTCGCGTGGCAGGAGTACGAGCCGCCGCTCGACAACCTCGGCCTCGCGTTCGTCGCCGGCGACGTCACGGCGGGGCCATACTTGGCAATTCGGCCTCCGCGGCCCGGCCAGACGCTCAGCGTCTTCACGTCGGCCGGTTTCGGACCGTACTGGATGACGGGGCTGCGCGGCGTGACCTGGTCGCTCGGCGTTCACGCCGGAGCCGGCATCGAGTGGCGCCTCGGCCGTTACGCCGGCCTCCGCCTGGAAGCGCGCTACCACCTCTTTCACCTGAAGGAGATCGCCGGTCCCACCTACTACGATCGCAACAGCTTCCAGACGCTCGGCGCCATCGACCGCTTCGAGCTCCCGCTCGCCTTGGCGATCCACCTATGAGCCGGTGGTGCGGCGCGCTCGTGGCTCTCCTCTGCGCCTGCAACTTCACCGTCACCCGCGAAGCCCCCACCTACGACGAGCTTCCCGCCGCGGACCAGCGCATCGTCGATCGAATCCTCGCCAATCTGCAGCGCTTCCACGACGCCGTCGAAGATCCCACCCTCGGAGGGCCCGGCATCGACACGATCCTCGATCGCGACGCCGTGCAGGTGCACTTCCGCGGGTTGGTGCTCGCCGCCAACCTCGGCGACGGCGCCGTGCGCGTCTCGACCTGGGAGCGCCTCGACGGAGATCAACGCGAGCGCATCGCCTCGTGGTGGGCGCAGGACTCGCTCCAGGCGAGCGACGCCTACCCGAAGCTCTTCTACGACTATGTGGCCACGCACCTCGCCGCGCTCGAGTGGATTTACCTCGTCCAGGGCGTGCAGCGCGTCCTCGACAGCCGGCCGCGCTTCAACGTCGAGCGCGATGCCCAACGCCTGACCGTCGCCACCTACGCCGAACGCGACCCGCGCGTCCTGGACGACGTCGCGCGGCTCTGCGGGCCGATGCGCGCCCAGTACGACGAACGCTGGTCCGCGCATTACGACAGCGACACGCGGGAGAGCGGCCACTGGTTCGGCGACCACATCGCCGCGCTGGCCGATCCCGCCCTGCCGACCGGCTTCTTCTACTACTTCTGCCGCTGGTTCGAAGACGCGCGCGCCCGCGCGGCCTCACTGCTCACCGAGACGGAGCTCGTCAAGAGCCGCTTCTGCGGCAACGGCGCGTGCGACGGCGCCGAGGCGCAGACCTGCCCCGGCGACTGCTGAAAAGCAGCGCCGCCGCGAGGACCCCGAGCAGCGAGAAAGGGCCCGCCGCCGCGCCGTCACACCGGCGGGACGCTTCGTCGCTTTCGATACGCCCACTGATCCTTGGTCGCCGCCGCGGCGAACCGGCGCGAAAGCTCGGCGCGAAGATCGTCGCCCGGCACGACCGCGTCGACGTGCAGATCGCCGGCCACGCGGTAGAGGTCGATATCGGCGCGGTACTCCTCGCGCAGCTCGGCGACGTAGGCGGCGCGCTCGCCCTCCGGACGTTCCTGGATCTTGTTGAAAAAAACCGCGTTGACGGCGGCCTCGGGGCCCATCACGGCGATCATCGCTTGCGGCAGCGCGAGGCAGGCGTCGGGTTCGAAGCCCGAGCCGCACATCGCGTACAGGCCCGCGCCGTAGGCCTTGCGCACGATCACCGAGATCTTCGGGACCGTAGCCTCGGAGACGGCCGCGATCATCTTCGCGCCGTGACGGATAATGCCCTCACGCTCGACCTTGGTGCCGATCATGAACCCGGGCACGTCGGCGAGAAAGAGCAGCGGCAGGTTGAACGCGTCGCACAGCCAGACGAAGCGCGCGGCCTTGTCGGCCGAATCGACGAACAGCACGCCGCCCTTGTGGCGCGGCTGGCTCGCCACGATGCCGACGACGCGCCCCTCGATCCGTGCGAAGCCGGTGAGGATCTCCTTGGCGAAGAGCGCCTTGAGCTCGAAGAACGAGCCGTCGTCGACGAGCGCGTCGATCACGCGCTTCATGTCGAACGATTGGTTGGGGCTGGCCGGCAGGATCTGGTCGATCGGCCGCGCGGCCGCGGTCGGCGCGCGCGGCGGCACCTCGGGCGGGCGTGCGTCGCTCGACTGCGGAAAGAACGCCAGGTAGTCGCGGGCGCGGGCGATCGCCTCCGGCTCGGACGTGCAGAGAACGTCGCCGCAGCCCGACACCTCGCAGTGCATGCGCGCGCCGCCCAGCTCCTCGAGCGTGGTCTTCTCTCCTATTACCATCTCGGTCATGCGCGGCGAACCGAGGTACATGCTGGCGTTGCCCTCGACCATGAAGACCACGTCGCAGAAAGCGGGGATATACGCGCCGCCCGCGGCCGACGGCCCGAACAGCAGGCAGATCTGCGGGATGACGCCCGACAGGCGCGACTGGTTGTGGAAGATGCGACCGGCGTGGCGGCGCCCGGGGAACATCTCGACCTGATCGGTGATGCGCGCACCGGCCGAATCGACGAGGTAGAAGAGCGGGATTCGCAGGCGCCCGGCCGTCTCCTGGATGCGGACGATCTTCTCGACAGTGCGGGCGCCCCACGAGCCGGCCTTCACCGTCGAGTCGTTGGCCATGACCGCCACGCTCCTGCCGTGCATGATCCCGACTCCCGTCACGACGCCGTCCGCCGGCAGGTCCGCGTTCCCCACATTGGCCAGCGCGCCGTCCTCGCAAAACGGCTTTTCGGGATCGCAGAGGAGTCGGATGCGCTCGCGGCAAAAGAGCTTGCCTGCCTGCGCGTTCTTTGCGTGGTACTTCTCGGCGCCGCCGCGGTGGATGCGCTCGATCTCTTCCCTGAGCTTGTCGGCGGCGCTCATCGTCCCTTGAACTCCGGTGCGCGCTTCTCGGCGAAGGCGCGCAGGCCCTCCTCGCGGTCCTCGGAAGCAAGAACGCGCTCGTAGCCTTCGCGCTCGCTCGCCGCGCCGCGCAAGGCGCGCTTGGCGCCGTCGACACCGAGCGGCGCGCAGCCCTTGATCTCGCCGACGATGGCGTCGACCGCGCCACGGAGATCGGCGGCCACCTCGTGGACGAGTCCTATCGCCAGCGCCCGCTCGGCGGAGATGCGGCGGCCGAGCAGCATGAGCTCGGCGGCGCGCGCGTGACCGACGGCGCGAGGCAGGCGCCGGGTGCCGCCGGCGCCCGGCATGATGCCGACGCGCACCTCGGTCAGCCCGAGCTGCGCCGCCGGCGTCGCGACGCGCAAGTCGCACGCGAGCGCGAGCTCGAGGCCGCCGCCGAAGCACGCGCCGTCGATCGCGGCGATCGTCACCTGCGGCAGCGCTTCGAGCGCATCGAACGCGCCGTTCAGCGTGTCGACGAACGCGCGCGTCTCGCCTTGCGTGAAGCCCCGCCGCTCCTTGAGATCGGCGCCGGCGCAGAAGCGCCCGCCCGCCCCCGTGACAACGACCGCGCGCACGTTCGCGTCGGTCGACAGCCGCTCGATCTGCTCACGCAGCGCGAGCACCAGCGGCCGTGAAAGCGCGTTCGCCGCGTCGGGCCGATTCAGCGTCAGCCACGCGGCAATACCGCGGTCTTCGCGTAGGAGGAGGCTCATGCGGAATATCGCGGCTCAGCGCAGCAGCGCGTTGTAGGGCAGCGTAACAGCGGAGAGACCCGAAGTGCTAGTGCGACGCCTCGCGGCGGGCGCGCGCGCGCACGGCGAGCGTGGCGCGCAGAACCTTGGACGGGAACTCGCGGCCGATGACGCGCTGCGTGGCGGCCGAGACGTCGACGAGCTTGTCGAGATCGACGCCGGTCTCGATGCCCATGCCGTCGAGCATGTACACCACGTCCTCGGTCGCGAGGTTGCCGGCGGCGCCCGGAGCGTACGGGCAGCCGCCCAGACCGCCGGCGGCGGCGTCGATGGTCGAGATGCCGAGCGAGAGCCCGACCAGAACGTTGGCGAGCGCCGTGCCGCGCGTGTCGTGGAAGTGCATGCCGATCGCATCCGCTGGGATCTCCTCGAGCATCAACGCGAGCGTGCGCTCGACCTGCGACGGGTTGGCCACGCCGACGGTGTCGCCGAGCGAGATCTGGAAGCAGCCGAGCTCGAGCAGGCGCTTGGCTATAGCGCGCGCCTTCTTGGGATCGACCTCGCCCTCGTAGGGGCAGCCGTAGACGGTCGAGACGTAGGCGCGAACGGCCGCGCCCTTCGCGCGCGCGGCGGGCACCAGCTCCTCGAAGGCGGCGAGCGTCTGCGCGATCGTCTTGTTGACGTTGCGCCGGTTGTGCGTCTCGCTGGCCGACATGAAGACCGCGATTTCCTCCATGCCGGCGGCGAGCGCCGCGTCGAGCCCCTGGCGGTTGGGGACGAGCGCGCTGTAGCGAACGCCCGGCCTGCGCCGCACGCGCCGCGCCACCTCGGGCCCGTCGGCGAGCGTGGGAATCCACTTGGGCGAGACGAAGCTCGTCATCTCGATGGCCGGCAGCCCGGTCTCGGCGAGCGACTCGATGAGCTTCACCTTTTCGTCAGTCGCCACGGTGCACGACTCATTCTGCAGGCCGTCGCGCGGGCCGACCTCGTAGATGATCGCCCTACCGGGGAGCGCGTCGAGCTTCAGCGCCATGACAGCCCCGTGCGCGCGAGGAACGCATCATCGACTTCTTCGAGCGTGTCGATGACAACGTCGGCGGCAGACTGATCCTGCCGCGCGAAGTTTCCGGCGCGCACGGCGACGCAGCGCATGCCGGCCGCCTTGGCCGCGGCGATGCCGGCGCGCGAGTCCTCGATGACGAGGCAGCCGCCTGGCGCGACGCCGAGGCGCTCGGCGCACAAGCGAAAACCGAGCGGCGAGGGCTTGCCCTCGGCGACGTCCTCGGAGGCGATGGTCACGCGGAACGCGCCGCCCAGGCCCGCGCTGGCGAGGGAGAAGTCGAGCTCGCGGCGCGACGAGCCGGAAACGAGACCAAGCGGCACGCGCGCACGCAGGCGCGCGATCGCGTCGCGTGCGCCCGGCAGCAGGCGCACGCCGGCGGCCAGCACCTGCTCGCGCTCGCGCGCGGAGCCGGCGACGACCTCGGCGAGCGGCAGCGTGACGCCGTGGCGCGTGCGAAGGCGCGCGTAGATCTCGTTCCACGAGTGGCCGATGACGAAGTCGCGGTCGGCCTCGTCGACGACGACGCCGCGCGTGGCGAGGAAGCGCGCCATCCCCTCGGCGCTCTCGCGCTCGGTGTCGACGAGCGTGCCGTCGAGATCGAACAAAACCGCGACGATGGGCATCGGCGCCGAGAGATCTACCACGGGGCTTCTACGGAGCGTCGGGATGGCTCACGCCGTAGTGCTCGATCACACCCATGCAGGCCGAGCCGCACTCGGTCATGTAGTTGCCACCGACCGCGAATGCGCCGCCCGCGCCGTCGCCCCAGACGGCGTGGAGATCCGCGAGCGGCGGCTCGCGCGCGCATTCATCGCGCCACGCGCCGTCTGCGAGCCTCCAGCGAAGGCCCGACATCCCGACGACTCGCGTGTCGCCGCCCGGATCGACGTGGACCCCGTTGGCGACGGGGCCGCAGGCGATCCACTCATTTGTGATCGCACTCCACGCCTCGCCGTCAAAGTGCAGCACCGCCGGCGGACCGACCAGGCCGCCGACCGCGTAGACGTCATCCGGCCCCGAGCCGTGGACGGTGAAGAGCAGCGCTCTCGTGCCCGACTCCTGCTGCGTCCAGGTCTTCCCGTCGAAGTGCGCGACCAGGCCCGACTGCCCGACGGCGAAGACGTCGTCCGCGGCGCTGCCCCACACCTTGAAGTACGGCACGCCGAAGGGCCCCGGCACGTCCTCGCGCCGCGTCCACGCCTCACCGTCGAAGTGCGCGATGGCGTCGTTGTCGCCGCCGCTCGCGTTACCGCCGACCGCCCACACGTCGTCGCACGCGGCGCCCCACACGCCGAAGTACGTCGTGTCGAATGGGCTCTCGTAGCGCGTCACGCCCGCGCCTTCGCGCCAATGCAGGATCGTCCCGCCCGCGCCGACCATCCACACGTCGTCCGCCGCGCAGCCCCACACCCACCACAACGTCTCCTCCACGCCGGTCTCGATCTCCTCCCACGCGCCGCCGCGGAAGCGCAGCGCGAGCGCCGGCGCGAGATCGAACCCGCCGCCGACGAACCACACGTCGTCGGGCGCGCTGCCCCACACGCTCAGCGGCACGCGATCGAGCTCGCCCGCGACGATGGCCCACGACGCTTCGGAAGCGCCGTCGGCGCCCGCGTCGGCGACAACGCCACCCATCGCATCGAAGTCGGCTTCGTCGGCGCCTGCGCAGGCGCAGGCGCAGGCGAGCGCGACCGCTGCGGCGCCGGGTTTCACGGCACCACCTACCGCTTCGGCTCGCGCCGGTTGCCCAAGAGCCGCTCCAGCGCGGCGAGGCGGTCCGTGAGGTCCTGGTTCTCCTGCCACAGGGCCTCCACGTCCTGTTGCAGTGCCACAACCGTCCCCTGTTGCTCGGTGACGCGGGCGTTCTCCTCCTTGAGGGCCTGGAGGAGCATCAAGGAGATCTTGCTGTAGTTGACGGCGCGATATCCCTTCTCGATCGAGGTGCGCATAGACTGTGAAACTATCAGATGTCGGGGCT
>JBBTFH010000310.1:15740-29760 GCA_038041915.1 Myxococcota bacterium | reverse complement strand
CTCGACGGCCTCGTTGTCGACGGTGGTCTCGTAGGTCGCGGGGAAGCCGAGGCGCTGCGCGAGATCGACGTAGCGCTGGAGCGCGCCTTCGGTCTTCCGGCCGAGCGCCTCGACCTGATCGGCGCCCTTGAACGTGCCGGTGTCGACCACGGCGATCGACACGAAACAGAACTGCTTGAAGAAGCCGGGGAACGTCCGCTGCACCGTCAGCATGGTGTGCACGCCGAAGCCGCCGAAGCCGCCGACCAGCACGACCGCGGTCGGCTTCTTGGGGGAAAACTTCTCCTCCGTCGGCAGGCCGGTGAGCGCGATGTCGGCGAGATCCTTGTCGAGGCGGTGCAGCATCCGCGCGACCTTGTCGTAGTGGCGGCGGATGAGCAGGCACACGCCGACGAACCCGCCGGTGACCAGGATGGTCAGCCAGCCGCCGTGGCCGAGCTTCTCGACCAGCATGACGACGAGAATGGCCGCGCACACGGCGCTCCCGGTGGAGTGCAGCGCGAAGTCGCGGTGCCAGGACGCGGAAGGCATCCGGCGCCGCTGCCAGGCCGCCCGCGCCATGCCGAGCATCGACAGCGTGAACGTCACGAAGACGTTGATGCTGTACATGACGACGAGCGCGTGCGTGCTGCCGCCCGTGACGATCAGGAATGCGACGGCGGCGCCGCTGATCAGGAACACGCCGTTCTGCGTGGTGAAGCGATCCGACAGCGCGGCGAAGCGCCGCGGCAGCCAGTTGTCGCTCGCCATGTTCGCCATGATTCGCGGACCGCCGATGAAGCCGGTCTGCGCGGCGACCAGCAGCAGCGCGCCTTCGGAGGCGAGCGTGAGGCCGACGAGGACACGCGCCAGGGAGGGACTGCCCAAACCGCCGAAGACCTTCTCGGAGAGCACCGCGTTGAGCGTCTTGCCGGGTGACGGCTGGGCACCGACGAGCAGATAGCAGACGAGGATTCCCGCCGCGGTGAAGGCCAGCGAGCAGGCCATGTAGACCATCGTGCGCTTGCCGTTCTCGACGCGGGGCTCGCGCAGGACGGGCAGGCCGTTCGAGATCGCCTCGATGCCGGTGAACGTGCCGGCGCCCATCGAGTAGGCGCGGGCAAGCAGCACGAGGACCCCGAAGACGCCGATGGCGCCGAGATCGTGGCCGGCCTGGGCGTGAGCGTCGGCCAGGACCGCCTGCGTGTGGCCGATGTTGCCGGCCACGCCGCCGGCGATCATCGCGATGTGAGTCACCACGAAGAGCAGGAAGATCGGCGTCAGGACGACGATGGACTCCTTGATGCCGCGGATGTTGAGGACGGCGAGCAGCGCGATCGCGACCACGGACATGGCGACCTTGTGCTCGCCGAGGCCCGGAGAGAGCGAGAAGAGCGCGTCCGCGCCGGCCGCGATCGACACGGAGATGGTCAGCACGTAGTCGACGACGAGCGCGCCGGCGGCTACGAGACCCGTGCGCGGCCCGAGGAGCTTGGTGGCGACGACGTACCCGCCGCCGCCGGCCGGGAAGGCCGCGATGATCTTCATGTAGCAGGCGGAGATCAGCGCGACGGTCAGCGCGACGGCGAGCGCGAGCGGGATGGCGAGGTAGCGGTGCTCGGCGCCGAGCGCGCGGAAGGCTTCGTCGGGGCCGTACGCGGAGGAGGACAGCCCGTCGGCGCCCAGGCCCACCCACGCGAGGAACGGGATGAGCGACAGCGTGTGGAAGAGCGAGCGGTCGCGCAGGCGCCGCGGCGCGCCGGTGATCGTGCGGGCGACGCGCACCGCCAGCGAGGCCTTGCGCGATCGAGGACCCTGGGGCGGGGGCGGCACTAGAGGCGGCGCGTCATAGCAGGACTCCGGCCACGCATGCCACCAGGCAGGTCGTCAGCAGGCCGCCGATCATCGCGCGCAAGGCCAGGCGCGAGAGATCGCCGCGGCGCTCGGGCGCGAGGCCCGCGTAGCCGCCGATCTGGATGCCGATGCTGCCGAAGTTGGCGAAGCCGCAGAGCGCGTAGGAGGCGATCAGCCGCGCGCGCTCGGTCAGCCAGGCCGGATCCTTGGTCAGCTCCTGGCTCATGTGCGAATAAGCGACGAACTCGTTCAAGACCGTCTTCTGGCCGAGCAAGCTGCCGACCTTGGTCGCGTCTTCGGCGGGCACGCCCATCACCCACGCGAGCGGCGAGAACACCCAGCCCAAGATGCGCTCGAGGCTGAGCGCCACGCCCGCCGCGTCGCCGGCCGCGCGCAGGCCGAAGTTGACCAGCGCGGTGAGCGCGAGGAACGCGATCAGCATGGCGCCGACGTTGACCGCGAGACGCAGGCCGTCGGTCGTGCCGGTCGCGATGGCGTCGAGCAGGTTCACGCCGGAGCGAGGGATCTCGATGGCGGAGGCGCCCGTGGTGCGCGGCGTGTCGGTTTCGGGAAGCATGAGCTTGGCGATCACCAGCGACGCGGGTGCGCACATGACGCTGCACGCGATCAGGTGGCCGGCGATGCCGGGCACGTACGGGCCGAGCATGCCGACGTACGCCGCGAGGACGCCGCCGGCGGTGGTGGCGAAGCCGGCGGTCATGCAGGCGTTCAGCTCCGAGAGCGTGAGCGTCGGCAGGTAAGGGCGGATGACCAGCGGCGCTTCGGTCTGGCCGACGAACACGTCGGCGGCGGTCGAGAAGCTCTCGGCGCCGCTCGTGTGCAGGAGGCGCGCGATGGCGCGGCCCATCTGGCGCACGACGAAGGGCATGATGCCGACGTAGTAGAGCACCGACATGAACGCGGCGAAGAAGACGATCGTCGGCAGGATCTGGAACGCGAATATGAAACCGAACGAGCGCGTGTCGCTGGCGAGGCCGCCGAAGACGAACTCGCCACCCGCGCGCGAGAACGAGAGCATGCGCTCGACGGCGTCGTTGGCCAATCCGAAGAAGGCGCGCGCGGGGGTTTTGAGGACGACGAGCGCGAAGCCGACCAGCAGCGCGAGGCCGCCGAGGATGGTGCGCGGGTCGACGCGCCGGCGGCGATCGCGCGGACACGCGGCGAAGGCGAGGGCGAGCATGACGACGGCGCCCAGCGCGCTGGTGAGCCGGTCAGTCACCGAGGTAGGCGCTCCTCACGCGGGGGTCCTCGAGCAGCGCGGAGGCGGAATCCGTCATGGTGATGCAGCCCGTCTCCATCACGTAACCGCGGTGGGCGAGCTTGAGCGCCATGCGCGCGTTCTGCTCGACGAGGAGGATCGTGACGCCGTCCTTGGCGAGCTCGGCGACGACCTCGAAGATGCGCTTGACGACCAGCGGCGCGAGGCCGAGCGACGGTTCATCGAGAAGCAGCAGTTTGGGGCGCGCCATCATCGCGCGCCCGACGGCGAGCATCTGCTGCTCGCCACCCGACAGCGTCCCGCCGGGCTGGCCGCGGCGCTCGGCGAGGATCGGGAAGAGCGAGAAGACCTTTTCGAGATCGCACGCGACGCCTTCCGTGTCGCGGCGCGTGAACGCGCCCATCTCGAGGTTTTCGAGCACCGTCAGGCGCGGAAAGATCTTGCGGCCCTCGGGCGATTGCGCGAGGCCCAGGCGCACGATCTCGTGCGTCGGCATGGCCGCGAGGTCGCGCCCGAGGAACGTGACGCGTCCGGCGCGCGGGCGGAGCAGTCCGCAGATGGTCATGAGGGTGGTCGTCTTGCCCGCGCCGTTTGCCCCGATGAGCGTGACGATTTCGCCCTCGTCGACGGTGAGGGAGATGCCGCGGAGCACCTCGATAGCGCCGTAACCGGCGCGGACGTCCTCGAGCGCGAGCATCGCCGGCATCACCCCATGTCCTCTTTGCCCAGGTACGCCGAAATCACCTTCGGGTTTTCGCGAATCTCCTCGGGCGTGCCCTCGGCGATCTTGCGGCCGTATTCGAGCACGGCGATGCGATCACTGATGCCCATGACGACGCGCATGTGATGCTCGATGAGCAGCACGGTCGTCCCGGCATCGCGGATGTCGCGGATGAGCTTCATCAGCGCGACCGTTTCGGTCGGGTTCATACCGGCGGCGGGCTCGTCGAGCAGCAGCAGGCGCGGCCGCGTGGCCAGGGCGCGCGCGATCTCCAGGCGGCGCTGATCGCCGTAGGCGAGGTTGCGCGAGAGCGCGTCGGTCTTGGGCGCGAGGCCGACGAAGTCGAGCAGCGCGAGCGCCGAAGTCCGCGCCGCCGCATCGCGCGTGACGCCGCGCCGACTGAACGCGCCGAGGTGGAAAATCCAGGCGGCGTAGCAAAGCGCGCCGGCGACGATCGTGGGCAGCAGCGCCCCGGCGAGCGCCGGGGACGCGCCCGTGCGCAGCGCGGCGACCAGCAGCACGATCCCACCGCCGAGCGCGGCGGGCGGCGCGAGCGCGTTGATTGCGCCCGAGGCGCGCCCGGGCTCCGCTCGATCCAGTCCGACCAGGACGTTCTCGAGGACGGACATCTGCTGGAACAGGCGGATGTTCTGGAACGTGCGAGCGATTCCACGCGACGCGACGGACGCGGGTGTGCGGCGGGTCTGTCGCCACACGGCGAAGCCGCCGGCCGCGCCTAGCGCGAGGCCCAGCAGCAGCACGACCAGCCGGACTCTGCGTGCGCGAGCGGAGGCGGCCCGCGGCGCGGGAGCCCTGGCAGCGGTCGCGCGCTTGACCTCGGCCTCCTCGGGCGTGCGCGCCACGCCCAGCGTCGTGGCGCCATCGAGCGAGACGATGAAGTAGCGGCCCGTGCGCCGCTCGACGCGTGGCTCGGCGCGGGCGTACGCGACCCAATCGCGCCACGCCTCGCCGGCGTCGAAGCCCGTCCCACCGACGTTCTGCTTGACGTTCTGCTTCACAACGGCCGACCACAACTGGTCGACGTTGGCGGCGAAGAGCATCAGGAAGGCGCCGACGAGCAAGCCCGTGAGCGACCACCACGCGAAGTGCGCGCGGCGCAGCGGCGCGCGCAGGTCGCGGCCCTCGAGGCGGATGGCGCCGCTCGTCGGCTCGTAGATGCCGGTGATCGCGTTGAAGACGGTGGTCTTGCCGGCGCCGTTGGGGCCGATCACGGCGAAGATCTCGCCTGGTTGCACGCGCAGATCGACGTCGCCGACGGCGGTGAGGCCGCCGAAGCGCATGGTGAGCTTGTCTACCTCGAGTAGCGATTCACTCATGTTGGTGGAGTTCGCGTTTCAGCCGCGACGATGGCCAGAGCCCTTCGGGACGGAAGCGCATCATCAAGACGAGCGCGGTGCCGAAGATGATCCAGCGCCAGTTCGAGAACGTGAGCAGCACGCCGCCCGAGCCGTCGCTGCCGCGCTGGATGAGGCGTGTCACCAGCGGCGAAACGACGTTGTCGAAGCCGACCAGCACGAGCGCGCCGAGCAGCGCGCCGCGCAGGCTGCCCAGCCCGCCGATGATCAGGCAGCAAAGCACCATGATCGAGGTGTTGAAGTCGTAGGTGTTGGGCTCGGCGGTGGTGGTGAGGTTGGTCGCGTAGAGCGCACCGGCCAGTCCCGCGATCGCCGCGCCGCCGGCGAAGGCGACGAGCTTGGTGCGCGAGGGCGAGAGGCCCATGCAGGCGCTGACCAGCTCGTCCTCGCGAAGCGCGACCAGCGAGCGGCCGAGGCGCGAGCGCTCGAGGGTGTGGAAGACGACCACCAGCAGCGCGAGCAGCCCGAGCGCGACGTAATACATGGTGAGGAACTGGCGCCGGCCGGTGACGTCGACGGCGTCGGCGCCGGGGAGCCACGCGGGCAGCCACGGCGCGGGGATTGGGTTCAGGCCGCGCGGCCCGTCGGTGATGTTCTCGAGGTTGAGCAGCACGACGCGCACGACCTCGCCGAAGCCCAGCGTGACGATGGCGAGGTAGTCGCCGCGCAGGCGGATCGTCGGCGCGCCGAGCGCGAGGCCGGCGAGGCCGGCGCAGAGCGGCGCGGCGAGGATCGCGCCCCAGAAGCCGATCTGGAACGGGTACTTCTCGACGGTGAGCACGCCGGTGGTGAACGCGCCGATGGCGAAGAACGCGGCGATGCCGAGTTGGAGCAGCCCCGCGTAGCCGACCTGCAGGTTCAGCGCGAGCGCGAGGATCGCGAAGATGAAGATGCTGACGAGCTGGCGATCGAGCCGCGGCGGCACGCCGACCGCGGCCTCGACGCCGATGTCGAGCACCGGGAAGATCGGATAGAGCAGCAGCACGGCGAGCGCGGCGATGCCGAGCCCGAAGCCGCGGCGCATCTACACCTTCTCCCGCACGTTGGCGCCGAGGATTCCCGACGGTCGGAACACGAGGATCAGGATCAGCACGCCGAACAGGACCGCCGGCTGCCATTGCGCGCCGACGTATTGGTCCGAGAACGCACGCACGACGCCGATGACGAGGCCGCCCAGCACCGCGCCGAGAATGTTGCCGATGCCGCCGAGCACGGCCGCGGTGAAGGCGTAGAGGCCGTTCTGATAGCCGATCTGGTAGTGGATGGTGTTGAAGTACAGGCCGTAGACAACCGCGGCGAAGCCGGCGAGCGCGCCGCCGATGGCGAACGTCGCGCCGACGACGCGGTCGACGTCGATGCCCATGAGCCGCGCCGCCGTCGGGTTCTGCGCGGTCGCGCGCATCGCCTTGCCCAGCCGCGAGTGGCGCACGAACAGGTAGAGCGCGGCCATCACGGCGAACGAGCTGGCGAAGGCGACCACGTCCTTGAGCGTGATGCGGAGCGCCGCGTCGATGCCCAGCAGGTTCTCGTTCGACACCAGGTCCGGGAACGCCTTGGGGGCCGCCGCCGCCGCGCCCCCGCCGAAGACGTCCATCGGCAGGCCGCCCCAGAACAGGCCGAGGTTCATGAAGACGAACGACACACCTATGGCCGAGACCAGCGGCGCGAGTTTCGGGGCGTTGCGCAGCGGCCGGTAGACGACGCGATCGACCGTCCAGTTGAGCGTCGCGGCAAAGACCGCGCAGAGGGCGACGATCAGCACGAGCGCGCCCGCAATCGAAGCCGGGCCCGCAGACTGCAGGTCCATCACGCCGACCAGCGTGAGCGCGAGGAACGAGGCGAGCATGAACAGATCGCCGTGCGCGAAATTGATCAGCTCGAGGATGCCGTAGACCATGGTGTAGCCGAGTGCGATCAACGCGAACACCATGCCGTTGGTCAGGCCTATGACGAGCTGCTGGATGATGGTGATCACGGGCCGAGCGGCCCTGAGCTAGCAGCGATCGACGCCGCACACAAGAAGCGGGGAAGGGGGCCGGGCATTGTCGGATCTGGCGCCGATATCAGCATTCTGATACGAACGTCGCGTGCCAACGATTCGACCGATCTCGGACCTGCGCAACCGCACGCATGAGATCTCCCGGGTCTGCCATGAGTCGGGCAAGCCGGTGTTCATCACCAAGAACGGCGAAGGCGATCTCGTGGTGATGAGCGTTGCGGCCTGGGAGCGGGGACAGGCTCAGGTGGAGATCTACCGGCTCCTCGAGGAAGCGGAGGATGACGTACGGAGGGGGGATCGCGGGGTCAGCCTTCGGCGGGTGCGCGCGCGCCTCCGCCGGTGAAGCACCGCGTCCGCGTCCTGAGGCGCGCCCAGGGCGATCTTTCCGGAATCGCCGACTACCTGGCGCGAGATGCGCCTGCGGTGGCACGTCGGGTCGTGGACGGGTTGCTCTCCGCGCTGGAGAGCCTCGCGGATCTGCCGACGCGGGGAGCGCGCCCGCGCGACCCACGCCTGCGTCGCCTGGGCTTCCGCTGCCTGGTGGTCGGGCCGCATCTCGTCTTCTACAAGGTCCTCGGCCGCACCGTGCGCGTCTACCGCGTGGTTCACGGCCGGCGCGCCTACGCACATCTCCTGTAGCGGGAGATTCTCACTTGTCGCCGAGCAGCGTGACGAACTCGAACTTGGCGGCGCGCACGATGTTGCCGCTCATGATCTGCAGCGTCGTGTCGCCGTTGGCGTCGAACGACCAGGCGCCGAGCGCGCCGTCCTCCTGGCGCGTCGCGGCGACGGCCCGGCGCACCGCCTCGCGATCCTTCTTGCCGGCGCGGCCGAGCGCGTCGAGCGCGACCTGCGCGGCGACGTAGCCGTAGACGGCGTACGCCTGCGGTTCGCCGCCGTACTTGGCAAAATAGCGTTTGACGAACTCGGCGCCCTTGCCGGTGAGCTTGGCGGGCGGCACGCCGCCGAAGGTGACGTACACGCGCTCGTTCACGTTCTCGGGACCGGCGGCCTGGATGAATGCCTCCTCGAAACAGCCGTCGGGCACCATCAGCTTGGCGCTCATGCCGACCGCGACCATGTCCTTGGCGATTTGCCCGGCGTTGCTCTGGGTCGTGCCGCCGAAGTAGACCCAGTCCGGGCCGAGCGCCTTGATCTTCGTCATGAGCGATCGGTACTCTTGCGCCTTCGGATCGATCCCTTCGCGCCCGAGCAACGTCAGGCCCGTTTCCTCGACGGTCGCCGTGAACACGTCGGCGATGCCCTTGCCGTAAAGACCGCGATCGTCGAGCACGTAGACGCGCTTCCCGCCCATCTGCTTGATCCACTGCGCGCCAACGCGACCTTGGATGTCATCGGCCGGCACGACGCGGAAGTAATTGATCTTGCGCGTCGGACGGTAGACGTCGGGCTCGCTTTGCTCGCCCATGCCCGGCTTGGTCAGGCCCGTGTACGTGTTGGCCGGCGAGATCATCGACAGGTTTGCTTTGTTGAGCACCGGCATGGCGATCTTGGCGGCGCCCGAGTTGTAGGTGCCGATGTAGAAGAGGATGTCGGCGTCCTTCACCGCCTTGTCGGCGTTGGCCGCCTCGACCTCGGGATCCCAGTCGCCCTTTCGGGCCGACGCGTCGTCCCAGTCCTCGTAGACGATCGTGAACGCGCCGACCTTGGCGCCGACCTCCTCGATGGCCATGCGGATGCCGTTGACGATCGTGCTGGTCTGGGCGTTCGCGCTGCCGGTGCGCGGCAGGCTGCTGACGATCTTGACGAGATTGGAAGCGGGAGCACCGCCGGCGCTTTCGTCCGGGGTCTTCTCGCCCTTGCCACAGGCGGCGATCGAGATGGCCGCAAGGAAGCTGGCGTACGTTTTCATGGCTTGTCCCCTTCGTATCGTTGGTCGAAACGGCGCGGATTCTAGTGGTCTCACCGCAAGTTGACCACCCAAATCCTTTCTGCTACACGCACGCGCCGTGAATTCAGACTCGACGATTTTGCTCGCGCAGGTGCCCGGCGGCTGCGCAGGCGGCTACACGCAGCTCATCCCGATCCTGCTGATGGTCGCGGTCTTCTACTTCTTGATGATGCGCCCGGCGCAGAAGCGCGAGCGCGAGCGCAAGGAGATGCTGGCGGCCATCAAGAAGGGCGATCTCGTAGTCACGAGCGGCGGGCTGCTCGGAAAGGTCAGCGGCCTCTCCGATCAGATCGTGACCATCGAGGTGGCCGAGAAGATCCGCCTGCGCGTCATGCGCAGCCACATCGCCGGGAAGCAAGGCACGGAGATCGCCGCGCCGGCGGAGCCTGCATCTTGACCAAGGCCTGGTACGGGCGGCTCACGCTGCTCGCCATCGCCACCGTCTGGGCCGTCATCTACCTGCTGCCGACGCTGCTGCCGGCCGCGAAGCTGCCGCCGTGGTTCGCGCGGCAGTTCGAGAAGAAGATCCAGCTCGGCCTCGACCTCCAGGGCGGCATCCACCTCGTCTACGAGGTGCAGGTCGACAAGGCCGTCTCCGACAAGGTCGACCGCTTCGCCGCCGACATCGAGGAGAAGCTCAAGAAGGAGCGCAAGCTCGCGTTCGTCGCCGAGCGCAAGGGGCGAGACGAGATCGTGCTGCGCACGAAGGTCCCCGCGGACGCCGCCAAGATCGACAAGGACGCGCTCGGCGAGTTCCTCTCGAACCTCGAGGAGGTCGCGCGTGATCCGAAGGCGGGCGCGGTCACGTTGCGGATCGATCCGGCCTACGTCGCCGAGGTCAAGGACTACGCGGTGCGCCAGGCGATCGAGACCATCCGCGGGCGCGTCGACAAGTTCGGCGTCGCCGAGCCGTCGATCATCCGGCGCGGCGAGGACATCGTGGTCGAGCTGCCGGGCCTGTCGGATTCTGATTTCGAGCGCGTGAAGAGCATCATCGGGCGCACCGCGCAGCTCGAGTTCAAGATGATCGACGACGAGGCGGACTACATGTCGCGCGTGGCCCCGCGCGTGCCCAAGGACGATCCGCTGATCAAGGTGGAGGTCGACGCCTACGACGGCCTGCAACGCGGCTCGGTGCGCGAGATTGCGCTGCGCTCCAAGAGCAAGGACGCGGTAGATCAGTTCTTCGCGTCACTGCCCAAGGAGGATCGGCCGCCGGACACGCACCAGGTCCTCTACTCGGAGGTGCAAGCGCAGGATGAGAAGGGCAACGAGCTGCCCGACAAGGAGTGGCGCACCTTCTATGTGAAGCGCCGCGCCGAGCTCACCGGCGAGTACATCGCGGACGCGCAGGTCATGTTCGACCAGCAGACGGGGCGGCCCGAGGTGAGCATCCGCTTCGATCGCAGCGGGGCCGAGATTTTCGAGCGCATCTCGGGCGAGAACGTCGGGCGAAAGATGGCCATCGTGCTCGACGAGAAGGTGAACTCGGCGCCGGTCATCCAGAGCCGTATCTCGGGCGGCACCGCGCGCATCACGCTCGGCGGCTTCCGCGATCCGTTCGCGATGCAGCAGGAGGCGAAGGATCTGGTGGCGGTGCTGCGCTCGGGCGCGCTGCCGGCTCCGCTCAAGAAGGTGTTCGAGACGCAGGTCGGGCCGACGCTGGGACGCGACGCCATAGACCAGGGGACGCGCGCGGCGCTGCTCGCGGCCGCCTTCCTCGCCTTCGCCATCATCTTTTATTACCGCGTGACCGGCCTCGTGTCGGTGCTCGGCGTCGCCTTCAACGTGCTGTTCGTGCTCGCCATCATGGCCGGCTTCGAGGCGGCGCTGACGCTGCCGGGAATCGCCGGGCTGCTGCTCACCAACGCGATGTCGGTCGACTCGAACGTGATCATCAATGAGCGCATCCGCGAGGAGCTGCGGGCGGGAAAGAGTCCGCGCGCGGCGGTCGAGGCGGGCTACGCGCGCGCCTTCTGGACGATCTGGGACTCGCAGCTCACCACGGCCATAGGCGGCTTCGTGCTGCTGCAATACGGCTCCGGGCCGTTGCGCGGCTTCGCGATTACGCTGCTTATAGGCATCGCCTGCAGCGTGTTTACCGGCATCTACGTGACGCGCATCTTCATGGACTGGATCGTGGACGGCCTGCGCGTGCAGAAGCTGTCCGTGTAGCGGAAGTCAGGTCCGACGATGGAATTCTTCAGGAACACAAACTACGACTTCATCGGGCGCGGGCGCGGATTTCTCATCTTGAGCGCGCTCGCGGCCGCGATCGGCGTCTTGGCCATGGGCGTGAACCAGCTCCGCCATGGCTCGATCCTCAACTACGGCACCGACTTCCTCGGCGGCTCGGAGCTCCACGTCGAGTTCGCGAAGGGCGTGGATCCGGCCAGGATTCGCGAGGCCCTCGAGGGCGGCGGCTACTCCGGCGCGGAGGTGGTGTCGCTCAAGGATGAACGGCGCAAGCACTTCTACCTGCTCCGCCTCTCGCAGGTGTCGGCGTTCGCCAAGCCGCAAATGGACAAGGCCCGCGCCGAGCTCGCCAAGCTCGACTCGAAGCTGCGCAAGTTCGATCACCCCGAGCAGGGCGACAAGGTCTTCGTGCGCTTCGAGAAGACCATCGAGCCGTCGGCGCTCTCCGCCGCGTTCGGCCGCGCCGGCGTCGCGGTGCAGGACGTCCAGCAGTTCGGCCGCCTCGAGGATCACGCATATCAAGTGACGCTCGGCGGGCTCGAGCGCGAGATCGAGCGCGTCTTCGAGGCGCGGCTCGGCGCCGGAGCTGTCAAGGACATTCCCCAGGTCGAGTCGGTCGGCGCGAAGGTCGGGAAAAAGCTGCGCAACGACGGCGTCAAGTCGCTCGTCTATACGATCCTGCTCATCCTCGCGTACATCTGGTTCCGCTTCGACTTCCACTTCGCGCCCGGAGCGATCGTCGCGATGGTGCACGACGTGCTCATGGTGGTGGGCGTGTTCGCGCTGTTCTGGAAGGAGTTCACGCTCCAGTCCGTGGCCGCGCTGCTGACGATCGCCGGCTACTCGGTCAACGACACGATCGTCGTGTTCGACCGCGTTCGCGAGAACCTGGTCCGCCTGCGCGACCGCAGGCTGGCGGTGCTGGTGAACACGTCCGTCAACGAGACGCTCTCGCGCACGGTGCTCACCGGCATGCCGACGCTCTTCGCGACCTTCGCGCTGTGGTATTTCACGCGCGGCGCCGTTCGCGACTTCGCGCTCGCGATGCTTCTCGGCGTCGTGTTCGGCACCTACTCGTCGATCTTCGTGGCCGCGCCCATCTACGTGTGGATGGTCGAGCGGTTCCCGCGCAACAAGCCGCGCGTGTGAGCTTGGAAATTCGCGAGGGAGATCCGGACGCGGCGCTGGATCTCGCGCGCGCGCTGGGCATCCACCCGCTCGCGGCGCGCGTGCTGGTGGCGCGGGGATTCGGCGATGAGGTCGAGGCGCGTGCGTTCCTCGATCCGAAGCTCGCCGCGCTGCGGCCGCCGGACGCGATGGCGGGGATGGCGCAGGCCGTCGCGTGTCTCGGCACGGCGGTGCAGGGCGGCAAGACGATCGGTCTCTTCGGCGACTACGACGTCGACGGCGTCTCGGCGACCGCCGTGCTCGCATCCTGGCTGCGCGCGGCCGGCGCGCGCACGGTCACGCGCGTGGCTAGCCGCGAGGCCGGTTATGGCTTCCAACTCCACGAAGCCGAGGCGCTGATCGCCGACGGCGCGCAGGTGGTCGTGACGCTCGACTGCGGCACGTCGGACATCGAGACGATCGGCGCGCTGCGCGCCCGTGGAATCGACGTCGTCGTGGTCGACCACCACCAGGTCCCGCAGGGCCTCTCGCCCGCGACGGCGCTGCTCAACCCGCACCGTGCCGACAGCGCCTTTCCGTTTCGCGGGCTATGCTCGGCGGGGCTGGCGTTCTATCTTTGCGCCGCGCTGCGGACGCGGATCGGCCGGGGCGACGCGGCGACCGATCCACGCGCGCTGCTCGATCTGGTCGCGCTCGGCACGATCGCCGACGTGGCGCCGCTGGTTTGCGAGAACCGCATCCTCGTCGCGCACGGCCTGCGCGCGCTCAGCAAAGGCGGCCGCCCGGGCCTGCGCGCGCTGCTGGCCCGCGCCCAGTTGTCGGGAGAGATCGGCGCGCGCGACGTCGCCTTCCGCCTCGCGCCGCGCCTCAACGCGCCCGGGCGCCTGGGCGAGGCGCGCCCAGCGCTCGAGTGTCTGCTGGCCGAGGACGAGGCGGCCGGCGAGGACCGCGCGAGCTTCTGTGACGAGCGCAACCGCGAAAGACAGGCGATCCAGGAGACCGTCACCGCCGCGGCCGTGGCGCAGGTCGAAGGCGCCGGCGGCTCCGCGCGGGCGTTCGTACTCGCCGCGGGAGAAGGCTGGCACCCGGGCGTCGTCGGGATCGTGGCGGCCAAGCTGGTCGAGCGTTTCGGCAAACCGGCGGCGGTGGTCGCGCTCGATGGCGCGCTCGGTCGGGGCTCGGCGCGAACGATCGACGGTGTGAACCTGCACGAGTTGCTGGCGACATGCGGCCATCCGTTCGTCCGCTTCGGCGGCCACGCGGCGGCCTGCGGCTTCACGGTCGAAGCGAGCGCCATAGGCGCGCTTCGCGAAGCGCTCGAGCGCACGACTTTGGCGCGGCTCGGCGAGGGGCGGGCCAGGGCCGCAACACCGTGCGACGCGGAGGCGTCGACCGAAGATCTCACGCTCGAAGCGGCCACCGATCTCACGCGGCTCGCGCCGTTCGGCGCCGGCAACGCGGAGCCACTGATCGCCGCGCGCTCCCTTGAGGTGGTCGAGACGCGCACGGTGGGCAAGGGACACCTGCAGCTCCGCCTGCGCGCCGGCCGCGCGATCCTGCGCGGAATCGCCTTCGGCATGGCGGCGCGCGCGCCGGCGGTCGGGACCACGATCGA
>JBBTFH010000310.1:10246-15640 GCA_038041915.1 Myxococcota bacterium | reverse complement strand
CAGCCCACCCGACGGGGTGTGTCGGCGGATGAACGGTCGCGCCGCGCTTCTCGTCCGCCTCGCGATGCTCATAGGTCTGCTTGTGTCGGTCATCGTGCTCAAGGGCCGCTGCGCCCGAGCCGTCGGCGACTTCTTCGAGACGATGGATCGGCCGCGATGATCGGCGTGACGCGAGTTTCCAATTGACACCGTCGATCCGCGCGTGCTAGTCGCGCCTCTGTTCCATGGAGGCCGCATGACCCGGAAGGCAGCATGACCGAGAACAGAGAAATTCCGCCGCCGCCGTTCGGCCTCACGGCCGTGCCGCGCTACTGTTTCTTCACGAAGGGACGTGGCGTCCATCGCGAGAAGCTCAACTCGTTCGAGATGGCGCTGCGCGACGCGGGGATCGCGCAGTTCAACCTCGTCCGCGTATCGTCGATCTTCGCGCCGCGCTGCAAGATCGTCAGCCAGAAGATCGGCCTGAAGTACCTGCGGCCCGCGATGATTCTTCCGGTCGTCATGTCGGAGAACGCGACCAACGAGCCAAGCCGCCTCATCGCCTCGGCCATCGGCCTCGCGCGCCCGCGCGATCCCGACCACCACGGCTACATCTCGGAGCACCACTCGTTCGGCGAGACCGCCAAGAAGTGCGGCGACTACTCCGAGGATCTCGCGGCGCAGATGCTCGCGACGGTCGTCGGCGTCGAGTTCGACCCGAACGAGAACTACGACACGCGCCGCGAGGTCTACCGGATGAGCGGCCGCATCGTCGAGACCCGCCACATCGTGCAGTCGGCCGAAGGCGACAAGGACGGCCTCTGGACCACCGTCGTCTCCGCCGCCGTGCTCATCCTTTAGCTTCTCCGAAAAACTCCAGCAGCGCCGCGTTGACTTCGTCCGGGCAGTCTTGCTGGACGAAGTGCCCGGCCGCTTCGAGGCGCGTGATCGTGAGCGGCCCGTCCATCCACTCGCCGACGTTTTCGATCGCTTCGGCGCCGAGGTAGCGGTCGCGCGTGCCCCAGAAGATCAGCGTCGGAGAGCGCACGCGATTCCCGCGCCAGGCCGCAAGCGAGCTCCGGCCGCCGCGCCGCGCCGCGCGGTACCAGTCGATCGCCGCGCGCGCAGCGCCCGGTTGCAAAAACGCCTCGCGGTAGCGCGCGAGATCCTCGTCGGTCAGGCGCTCGGGATGCGCGAAGTCGCCGCGCAGGCGCCCGAGAGCGCGCGCCCCGTCGCGCGTGAGCAGCCACTCGGGCAGTCGTGGAATCTGGAAGACGGCCATGTACCAGCTTCGCAGCCGCTGCCGGTGGCTCGACCGGAGCGCGCGGGCCATCGCAACCGGGTGCGGTCCGTTGAGGATCGCGAGCCGCGCGACCGCGTCGGGGTGGCGCAGCGCGAGTTGCCACGCGACCGGCGCGCCCCAGTCGTGGCCGACGACGTGCGCGCGGCCACCGGCCTGCGCGATCAACGCCGCCGCGTCGTCGACGATCGCGTCGAGACGATAGTCGCCCGGCTTGTCGGACGTGTTGTAGCCGCGCTGATCCGGCGCGATCACGCGGAAGCGCGGCGCGAGCGCGGCAATCTGGTGCCGCCACGAGTACCAGTGTTCGGGAAACCCGTGCAGCAGCAGCACGGGGAATCCGTCGCCGGACTCGACGACGTGCAGGCGCACGCCGCCGCCGACCTCGGCGAAGCGCTCGCGCAGGAGCGGGGATTGTGCTTGCGGCAGCGGTTCCATGTGGCGTAGACAGCAAGCCTATCTCAACATGAGGAGACGCACATGAAGGGAAGCTGGCTCGCGTGGATCTGTGGCACGACGCTCGCGCTCGGCGCGGGCCTGGCGGCTTGCGCCGGTAACAGCGACGACGACGATGACGACGGTGGCAACGAGGGCGAGTCGGAGTCGGAGTCGGAGTCGGAGGCGGAGGCGGAGGGCGAGGCCGAAGCAGAGGGCGAAGCCGAATCAGAGTCCGAGGCGGAAGCCGAAGCCGAATCGGAATCGGAAGGCGAGTGCCCGGCTCCAGTCGACTGCCCTGAGAGCGGCGCGTGCGCGGGGATGGACGAGAACGCGTGCGCGATCTGCGTGTGGGCCGAGTGCAAAACTGCCGCCGAGTGCCCGGGCGGCGACGCCTGCTACGAGTGCGTCCCGCTCGACGAGAAGGTCACGATCTGCAAGCCGCTCACCAAGCCCGGCGACGACTGCGCGCTGGGCGCGCCGGGCTTCCCGTGCTCGATCTCGGGCTGCGATGACGACAGCCCTTGCTACAACCTCGACCCGGACTGGGAGCGCGGCTTCTGCTCGGAGCCCTGCGGGTAGCCTACAGCCTTCGCTGGCCGAGGCAGGGTAGCTGCCGCCGGAGCTGGTCCTGCGCAGCGAAGTCGAGGTCGGCGACCGCCATCCCTTCGCCGCCTTCCGCCTCGGCCAGCACCGTGCCCCACGGATCGACGATCAGCGCGTGCCCATAGGTCGTGCGGCCCGCATGGTGCAGCCCGCTCTGCGCCGGCGCGAGCACGAAGCACAGGTTCTCGATCGCCCGCGCGCGCAGTAGCACGTGCCAGTGGTGCTGCCCGGTGACCTGCGTGAACGCCGCCGGCACCGTCAGCACGCGCGCCCCGCGCCGCGCGAGCTCGCGGTAGAGTTCGGGGAAGCGTAGATCGTAGCAAACCGACAGACCGAGCGGCGCCCACGGCGTCTCGGCGACCACCAGCTCGCTGCCCGGCGTGACCGTCGCCGACTCGGTGAACACGGCGCCCTTTGCTATGTCGACGTCGAAGAGATGGATTTTCCGGTAGCGCGCCACGACGCGGCCGCTCTCGTCGAGCAGCACGCTCGTGTTGTGGACGCGCGCGGGGTCGGCCGTGCGCTCGGGCATGCCGCCGAGGAGCAGCCAGACGCGGTTTCGGAGCGCGGCCTCGCCCATGGCCTGGAGGATTCGTCCCGGCGCTTCCCCGTCGATGGTCTCGGCGATGGCGAACTTGTCGGCCTCGGGCCCGATGAAGGCGAAGTTCTCGGGCAGGCCGACCAGCCGTGCGCCGCGGGCGGCGGCCTCGGCGACGAGCGCCGCGGCGACGCGCAGGTTGCGCTCCACGTCGGCGGTCGAGGTCATCTGGATGGCGGCGGCGCGAAGGGCGCTCATGGGCAAAACCTAACACGGACCGGCGGCGCGTCCCGTCGGACGGGCTGAGGCTGCTGAAGCAGCCGCAAGCAGCCTCGACTTGCGTAGGCCCGGGTCGCGTGTTAGAGGTTCGCCGCATCATTTTTGGTAGGTGCTCCTACTGAAAGTGGGTCTTTGGGCCCACTTTTTTTTTGGCGACGCAGATGAAGGTGGATGTGAACAAACTCAAAGCCGTGACGGAACCCGTGCTGCAAAGGCTGGGCTACGAGCTCTGGGACTTGGAGTTCGGCACGGGCCCCTCCGGCGCGGTGTTGCGCATCACGATCGACGGCATCGGCGGCGTCACGATCGACGACTGCACGCGCGTCAGCCGCGACTTGTCGCCGACGCTGGACGCCGAAGACCTGATCCACGTGCCCTATAGCCTCGAGGTTTCGTCCCCCGGATTGGAGCGCGTCCTGCGCGAGGAGCAGCACTTTCGCCGCGTCCTCGGAAGCCGCGCCCGTATCAGGACGCGCGATCCGGTGCGCGGCCGCCGCAACTTCGATGGGCGGGTGCTCGCCGCGGAGGCGGGGCGCGTAACCGTGGAGGCGGATGCGCAGGTGTGGGACATCGCCATCGATAGCATTCAGCGCGCGAACGTCGTGTACGAGTGGGAGGCTTCGGGCCGTCCCGCCGAGAAGGGTCGCTGAGCATGCAGGGAAATCTCAACCTCATCCTGGATCAGGTGTCCAAGGACAAGGGAATCGACAAGGAGACGATCGTCAAGACCTTCGAGCAGGCGATCCTCACCGCCGCCAAGAAGACCTTCGGCCAGCAGTACGAGCTCGAGGCGCGCTACAACGCCGAGACCGGCTGGGTCGATCTCTTTCTCGTGAACTACGTGGTCGCCGAGGTCCAGGTGCCTGGCCGCGACGTCACCGTCGAGGCGGCGCGCGAGGGTGGGCTCGAGTCCGACGTCGGTGACGAGCTGCTCTTCCAGATCTTCTATCGGCCAGAGGATATCGATCAAGCCATCGAGCACGACAAGAAGTACGCGAAGCTGCTCGGCTTCGAGACGGCGACCCTCGGCTTCGGCCGCATTGCCGCGCAGACCGCCAAGCAGGTCATCATCCAGCGCTTCCGCGAGGCGGAGCGCGACATGATCTATAACGAGTTCAAGGATCGCAAGGGCGAGCTCGTGTCGGGCATCGTGCGCCGCTTCGAGCGCGGCAACATCATCGTCGACCTCGGCAAGACCGAGGCGATCCTGCCGGCGCGCGAGCAGGTGCCCCGCGAGTCGTACCGCGCGGGCGATCGCCTCGTCGCGTACGTCGTCGACATCGATCGCGCCGCGCGCGGCCCGCAGATCATCTTGTCGCGCACGCACAAGCGGCTGCTCGAGAAGCTCTTCGAGCAGGAGGTCCCGGAGATCTACGAGAAGATCGTGCGCATTGAGGCGAGCGCGCGCGAGCCGGGCGCCCGCGCCAAGATCGCCGTCGCCAGCAAGGATCGCGATGTCGATCCGGTGGGCGCCTGCGTCGGCATGAAGGGCTCGCGCGTGCAGGCGGTCGTGCAGGAGCTGCGCGGCGAGAAGATCGACATCGTGCCGTGGGATTCGGACCCGGCGCGCTTTGTGTGCAACGCGATCGCGCCGGCCGAGGTCGCGCGCGTGCTCATCGACGCCGAGTCGCACACGATGGAGCTCATCGTCCCCGACGAAAAGCTGTCGCTGGCTATAGGCAAGAAGGGGCAGAACGTGCGGCTCGCCTCGCAGCTCACGGGCTGGCGCATCGACATCCACTCGGAGTCGAAGGTGCGCGACCTCGAGGAGCAGACCCGGCGACAAATGTCCGAGATCGAGGGCGTCGGGCTCGACATGGCCGAGACGATGTTCAAGCTCGGCTGGCGCTCGCTCGACGAGGTCGCCAACGCCAAGCCGGACGAGCTGTCGGCGATCCCCGGTCTGGGCGGCGTCGAGGCGGCCAAGCGGATCTCGGAGGGGGCCCGTCTCGCCATGGAGGCCGTGAAAGCGCGCCGCGAGGCGGAGGTGCGGCGCCTGGCCGAAGAGGCGAAGAAGACCGAAGAGGAGCGGCTGCTCTCGGTGCCGGAGGTGACGCGCGAGACGCTCGAGAAACTCTACGCGGGCGAGTTCCGGTCGGTCGAGCAGATCCACAAGACGGACGATCTCGCCAAACTGGTGGAGGCGGTCGGGAGCCTGCACGCCGCGAAGGTGCTGAAGTATCGGGTGAAGGTCTATCTGGGCCTGGCGACCTGGAAGGACACGATGCCGGAAGAAGAGCCCGTGGACGACGAGCCT
>JBBTFH010000310.1:1148-10146 GCA_038041915.1 Myxococcota bacterium | reverse complement strand
ACGGCGGCGCCTCAGGATGGCGGATCCTGATGTGGGTGAGCCCCAACGCACGTGCGTGGGATGTCGGCGCGTCGCGCCCAAGCGCGAGTTCGTGCGGCTCGTCTGCGACAACGATCTCGGCGTCGTCGTCGACGCGGACGCGCGGCTGCCGGGGCGCGGCGCCTACGTTTGCGGCATCCGCGAGTGCGTCCTTTCCGCCGCGCGCGGTGGGCTCGCGCGCTCGTGGCGTGTTCCGATCCGGGGCGACGCCGAGCGGTTGTGGATGCTGATTCAACGAGCGGTGGCGGCACGCGGGAAAGAGAGCGATCGGAGATGATCATGCACGGACGTGAGCAGAGCCGAGACATTGATTTGGCGACCGATGCCAGCGCGCTCGCCGGCGCCGCCGCGCCGACCAAGCCGATGAAGATCTACGAGCTCGCCGACGAGCTCGGGGTCACGCAGAAGGATCTCGTCACGAAGATTCGGACGCTCGGGATGGACGTGAAGAACCACATGTCCAAGCTCGGCCCCGAGGACATCGTCCGCGTTCGTCGCGCGATCGAGAAGGAGCGGCAGGCCGCGCTCGAGGTGTCGACGATCGCGCCGACCGTCATGCGGCGTCGCACGAAGGCGGCGCCGCCGCTCGTGCCACCCGCCCTGGCGGCGTCACACGCCGCGCCCGTCGAGCCGCCCGCGCAGCCCGCCGTTCCGGGGATGGCGCCGGTGTTCGCCGCCGCGCGTGAGCCTGCCGCGGCCGCATCTCCCCCCTTCCCATCCCCGGCCCCGGCGCCCGCTCCGGCGCCGCCCGCGCATCCGGAGCGGCGCATGATCGTCCTGCCTCCCGGATCGCCCAGCGCGCCGCGCTACGTCGAGGTCACGCCGGGCGTGCCGCGCGTGGTGATCACGCAGGACATCCCGGGACGGCGCGACGTGCTGCGCCGCGATCTCATCTCGGAGCGTGATCGCCTCAAGAAGGCGCAGCAGCTGAAGAAGCGGCGCATCCCTCCGGGCCGCAAAGGCAAGCAGACGGAGATCACCACCCCGGCTGAGCACAAGCGCGTCATTCGTATGATGGGCGAGTCGATTGCCGTCGGAGAGATCGCGCGCCAGATGGGCATCAAGGCCAACGAGGTGCTCAAGAAGCTCTGGTCGATGGGCACGACCGGCGTGAACATCAATCAGAACGTCGACCACGACACGGCCTCGCTGGTCGCGACCGAGTTCGGCTATGAGGTCAAGAGCGAGGCCTTCCGCGAGGAGGTCGTTCTCGGCGAGACCGTCGACAAGGCGGAAGACCTCGCGCCGCGCGCCCCGGTCGTCACGATCATGGGGCACGTCGACCACGGCAAGACTTCGCTACTCGATGCGATCCGTCAGGCGAACGTCGCCGGAGGCGAGGCGGGCGGCATCACGCAGCACATCGGCGCCTACAAGGTCTCGACGAAGTCGGGCGACGTCGTCTTCGTGGACACGCCGGGCCACGAGGCCTTCACCGCGATGCGCGCGCGCGGCACGCAGGTCACCGACATCGTCGTCCTGGTCGTGGCTGCCGACGACGGTGTCATGCCGCAGACCCTCGAGGCCGTCGAGCACGCGCGCGCCGCCGACGTGCCGATCGTCGTGGCGATCAACAAGATGGACAAGCCCGAGGCCAACGCCGAGCGCATCAAGGGCCAGCTGATGGAGAAGGGGCTCGTCCCCGAGAACCTAGGCGGCGAGACCATCTACGTCGAAGTCTCGGCGCGTACCAAACAGGGCATCGACAAGCTGCTCGAGAACCTCGCCGTGCAGAGCGAGGTGCTGGAGCTTCGAGCGAACCCGAAAAAGCCAGCCAAGGGCACCGTGCTCGAGGCCAAGCTTGACCGGGCGCGCGGCCCGATGGCCACCGTGCTGATCGAAGAGGGAACGCTCAAAGTCGGCGAGACGATCGTCACCGGCGAGCACATTGGCAAGGTGCGCGCGATGGTCGACGACCGCGGCCGCACCATCGCGCAGGCGGGTCCGTCGACGCCGGTCGAGATCCTCGGCCTCGGCGGCGTTCCCGAGGCCGGCGACTCGCTCTACGCCGTCGCCGACGAGCGAGGCGCCAAGGATCTGATCGAGCACCGCCGCGATTCGCGCCGCAACAAGGAGATGGCCGGCACCGCCAAGGTCTCGCTCGAGAACATCATGGAGCGTATGGCCGAGGGGCAGATGCGCGAGCTGCGCGTGGTGCTCAAGACCGACGTGCAGGGCTCTGCCGAGGCCGTCTCCAACGCGCTATCGCGCATCGGCAGCGCTGAGGTCAGGGTTTCGGTGATCTCGGCCAGCGTCGGCGGGATCAACGAGACCGACGTGAACTTGGCCAAGGCTTCGGGCGCGATCGTCATCGGCTTCCACGTCCGCCCGACCGGCAAGGTCACCGCGCTCGCCGAGCAGGAGGGCGTGCAGATCCGCCTCTACGACATCATCTACGAGGCGATCGACGACGTGCGCAAGGCGGCGGCCGGGCTCCTCGCGCCCGAGAAGCGCGAGAAGATCGTCGGCCGCGCCGAGGTGCTGCAGATCTTCCACATCTCGAAGGTTGGCACGATCGCCGGCTGCCGCGTGGGCGAGGGCAAGATCGTGCGCAGCGGCGCCGTCCGCCTCATCCGCGATGACGTGAAGGTCCACGAGGGCCGCCTGAGCTCGCTCAAGCGCTTCAAGGACGACGCGCGCGAGGTCGAGAAGGGCTACGAGTGCGGACTCTCGATCGAGGGATACAACGACCTCAAGCAGGGCGACGTGATCGAGAGCTTCGAGATCGAAGAGATCGCTCCGACGCTCTAGTCGGGCCCCCGCATGGTCGTCGGCGTCTGCCGCCTCGATGTGCTGATTCGCGCCAGCCAGTCGCTCAAGGACAAGCGCCAGGTGCTGCGCAAGATCGGTGACCGCACGCGGCAGAAGTTCAACGTCGCGCTCGCCGAGGTCGGCGGCAACGACCTCTGGCAGCGCAGCCAAATCGGCTTCGCCGTCGTCGGCAACGAGGGGCGCCACGTGACCTCGATGGTCGACACGATCGTCGGCTTCATCGACGGGCTCCATGTGGCCGAGATCGCCGGGCGCGAGGTCGAACTTCTCAACTATGGCGACACGTTCGGCGAAGAAGGGGAAGTGGAGCCATGAACCAGCGTGGCGTGCGCGTCGGACGATCGATCCAGGCGGCGTTGGGCGAGCTGCTCGTACGCGGCGACATCAAGGACCCGCGCGTCGCAGGCGCCGGGTTGATCAGCGTGACCGAGGTGCGCGTGAGCGACGATCTGCGGCACGCGCGCGTGTACGTGAGCATTTTCGCCGAGGAGCCCAAGCGAGGAGCCGCGCTCGCGGGGTTGCGCCGTGCGGCGGGATTCCTGCGCCGCGAGGTCGGACGCGCGCTCGGCATCAGAGCCTTCCCGGAGCTCGACATTCGCCTCGACGACTCCATCGAGCAGGGCGCGCGCATCGGCGGGCTCCTGCGCGACATCAAGCGCGAGGAGTAACCGCTCCGCGTGTCCGAATCCGGCGTTCTGGTGGTCGACAAGCCGAAGGGGATGACCTCGTTCGACGTCGTCGACCGCGTCCGCCGCGCGCGAGGCGCGAGCAAGGCCGGCCACGCCGGCACGCTCGATCCCATGGCCACCGGCGTCCTGGTCCTCTGCCTGGGCGAGGCGACGAAGATCGTCTCTTTCCTCACGGACAGTGAGAAAATCTACCGCGCCGAGGCGCTCTTCGGTATCGCGACCGATACGCAGGACGCCCAGGGTCGCGTCGTGGCGACGCGCGACGCGAGCGCGCTCGGAGTCGAGGCCGTTTCCGCCGCGCTCGCGGGCTTCGTCGGTCGCATTCGCCAGACGCCGCCGATGTTCTCGGCCGTGCACAAGGATGGCCGACGCCTGCACGAACTCGCGCGCGCCGGCATCGAGGTCGACCGCGAAGCCCGCGAGGTCGAGGTGCGCGTGGCCGCTGTGGAGCGCTTCGAGCGCGACCCGCCGCGCGCCACTTTTTTCATCGCCTGCTCGAAGGGCACCTACGTTCGCACAATCGCCGCCGATCTCGGCGAGCGTCTGGGCGTCGGCGCTCACCTCGTGGCGCTGCGGCGGCTACGCGCCGGACCCTTTGGCCTGGAAGACGCGGTGTCGATCGACGAGGCGGCCACCGCGCCGCTCGTCCCGCCCTCGCGCGCGCTCGCGTTCCTCCCGGAGGTGCCGATCGACGAGGCTGGCGCCGCCCTCGTTCGTCGCGGCGGCCGCCCGCCCACCGGCCTGCCGCTCCCCGACGCCCCGCGCTTTCGCCTCGTGGCCCCCGGCGACGACCTCGTCGCCGTCGCGGAAAGCGCCGCGCCCGGCCCCGTTCGCCTGCTGCGCGTTCTCCACCGCTGACGTTGACGTGGCGTTCGTTGACATCCGTCTCGCAGAGCGGCATCATTCCCCGTCTTTTCTACTGAGGAGCCAGGAGAACCGTGCCACTCGCGTCGACTCGTAAGCAGACGGTGATTCTCAAGTTCAAGACCCACGACGGCGACACCGGTTCGCCCGAGGTCCAGATCGCGCTCCTCACGGAGCGCATCACCTACCTGACGGAGCACTTCAAGGTTCACGTCAAGGATCACCACTCCCGTCGCGGGCTGCTCAAGCTCGTCGGGCAGCGGCGCCGGCTCCTCGACTATCTGAAGCGCAAGAACATCGAGCGCTACCGCTCGGTGATCAAGGAGCTCGGAATCCGCAAGTAGGCGTCGATCGAAAACAGGCGGACGCTCGGGGTGAGCGGCTTTTAGTCTCGGATCCGTGTTCTCGCGGAAGTGCTTCGAGGGCAGGGATCTAGGACTAAAGCCCGCCAGCCTCCCAGAAGATCGCCCGCCCAAATGCGCGTCTGGCGTGTGCCGGTGCAGAAGGAGTCCCCATGTTCGTTCGTGAGAGCGTAGAGCTCGGTGGCCGCGAGTTGACCATCGAGACCGGCCGCATGGCCAAGCAGGCCGACGGCGCCGTGATCGTGCGGCTCGGCGACACCATGGTCCTGGTGACGGCCGTCGCCGCCCACAAGCCGCGTGAGGTCGATTTCCTCCCGCTCACCTGCGACTACCTCGAGAAGACCTTCGCCGCCGGGAAGATTCCGGGCGGCTACTTCAAGCGCGAGGGGCGCCTGACCGAGATCGAGACGCTGACCTCGCGCCTCATCGATCGTCCGTGCCGTCCGCTCTTTCCGAATGGCTGGCGCTACGAGACACAGCTCATCGCGCTGGTGATCTCCTTCGATCGCGAGAACCCCGGCGATGTTCTCGCCATCACCGGCGCGTCGACGGCGCTGATGATCTCCGACATTCCGTGGGAGGGCCCCATCGCCGGCGTGCGCGTCGGCCGCGTCGACGGGGCGTTCGTGCTCAACCCGACGCTCAAGCAGCAGGACGAGAGCGATCTCAACCTCGTGGTCGTCGCGAGCAAGGACGCGCTGGTCATGGTCGAGGGCGGCGCGAAGGGCGTGCCTGAGTCGGTGCTGGTCGACGCGCTCTTCTTCGCGCACGAGCAGGCGCAGCCGATCCTCGAGTTGCAGGAGCGGCTGCGCGCGGCCGTCGGCAAGCCCAAGCGCCCGTTCATTCCCAGGGAGAAAGACTCCGCCCTGGTCTCGCGCGTCGCCGCCCTCGGCGCCGACCGCATCAGGTCGGCCTACGCCGTCTCGGCCAAGCAGGAGCGCCAGGCCGCGATCGGGAAGGCGACCGACGAGGTGGCGGCCGAGTTGGCGGCCGACTTCCCCGAGCGCGACAAGGAGATCAAGGAGGCGCTGCACGACCTGGAGAAGAAGCACGTGCGCGAGATGATCCTCGCGGAGGGACGCCGCATTGACGGACGCAAGCCGGAGGACATTCGCAACATCACATGCGAAGTGGCGGTGCTGCCGCGTACCCACGGCACCGGGCTGTTCACGCGCGGTGAGACGCAGGCGCTCGTGGTCACGACGCTCGGCACCGACTCGGACGTGCAGCGCATCGAGGCGCTCGCGGGCGACGTCACCAAGCGCTTCCTGATGCATTACAACTTCCCGCCGTTCTCGACGGGCGAGACCAAGTTTTTGCGCGGCCCGTCGCGGCGCGAGATCGGCCACGGCGCCCTCGCCGAGCGCGCGCTCGCCGCGGTGCTGCCGAGCTACGAGGAGTTCCCGTACACGATCCGCATCGTCAGCGAGGTGCTCGAATCCAACGGCTCGTCGTCCATGGCGACGGTTTGCGGCGGCGCGCTCTCGATGATGGACGCGGGCGTCCCGATCAAGCAACCGGTCGCGGGCGTGGCGATGGGCCTGATCAAGGAAGGTGATCGCGTCGCCGTGCTCACGGACATCCTCGGCGACGAGGATCATCTCGGCGACATGGACTTCAAGGTGGCGGGCACGCGCGACGGCGTCACGGCGCTGCAGATGGACATCAAGGTCCAGGGGCTGTCGCGCGCCATCCTCGAGCGCGCGCTCACGCAGGCGCGCGACGCGCGGCTGTTCGTGCTTTCGAAGATGAGCGAGGCTCTGGCCGAGCCGCGCAAGGAGCTCTCCCCGTACGCGCCGCGCATCTTCACGATGCAGATCAAGCCCGACCGCATTCGCGACATCATCGGGCCCGGGGGCAAGACCATCCGCGCGCTGCAGGACCAGACGGGCGTCGAGATCAATGTCGAGGACGACGGCACGATCTCGATCGCCGCCGTCGATGAGGCCGGCGCCAAGAAGGCGATGGACATGATCCGCGGGCTCACCGCCGAGCCCGAGGTCGGCCAGTGCTACGTCGGCCTCGTGCGCAGCATCCGCGAGTTCGGCGCGTTCGTGGAGATCCTGCCGGGCCTCGACGGGCTGCTCCACATCAGCGAGCTCGACACCAAGCGCGTGCGCGTGGTCGAGGACGTCGTGAAGGTGGGAGACGAGGTGATCGTGAAGGTCGTCAACGTCGACCGCGACGGCAAGATTCGCCTGAGCCGCAAGGACGCCTTCGGCGTGCCGGCGGAGCAGGCGCTCAACATGCGCTAGGGAGCGGTCGGCTGTCGGCCATCACCTGCCAGTTGAAGATCAAGCGCCTTCGGCCGGACGCGCTGCTTCCGCGATATATGTCGGATGAAGCCGCCGGCATGGATCTCTTCGCCGTCGAAGAAACGCGCCTCGCTCCGGGCGAGCGCGCCTCCGTGCCGACGGGGATCGCGCTCGCCATAGCGCCCGGCTACGAAGGACAGGTGAGGCCGCGCTCCGGCCTCGCGCTTCGCCACGGCGTGACGGTCGCCAATGCGCCGGGGACGATCGACGCCGACTACCGCGGCGAACTGCGCGTAATCTTGGTCAACCTCGGTCGCGAGGAGCTCAGCCTGCGGGCGGGAGATCGCGTCGCGCAGCTCGTGATCGCGGCCGTCGCGCGCGCCGACGTCCGCGAGGTCGACGCGCTCGACGACACCGCGCGCGGCGGCGGCGGCTTCGGACACACCGGGCGATGATCGACACCCTTCCGTCGTTGCGCGCGCCGACGCGGTCAGGCTAGGCTGGCGCACCTTGACCTGTCCTCGCTGCGCTCACGAGGTCGCGGAGGGCGCGAACCTCTGCGAAAACTGCGGAGAGGATCTGCGTGGAGCGGCCAGGCCGCGCGCGCGCACGACCTCGTTTCCCTCGCTGGCCGGCGGCGCCTATGCGCCCGGCCACGTCGTCCTGGCGCGCTACCAAATCAAGGAAGTGATCGCCCGCGGCCGGCTCGGCGCCGTCTACAAGGCGCACGATCGCATGCTGCGCGTGGATGTCGCGCTCAAGGTCTTTCAGCCCGCGCTCTTCCCCGACCCGGAGGCCAGGCGCGTCTTCGTCCAGCAGGTCGGGCGCCTCCGCGGCCTGCAGCACCGGAACGTCGTCCGCCTCTTCGACGTCCACGACGACGGCGAGCGCTGCCTTCTCAACGTGCAACTCGTCGAGGGCCTCTCGCTCCGCAAGGTCGTGCAGATGCGCGCAGGCAAGGGCCAGCGCTTCGAACCGGGCGAGGTGCGGCCTCTGATCCTGCAGGTCGCCGCGGCGCTGAGCGGCGCGCACACCGCTGGCGCCTTGCACGGCGCGGTCAAGCCGGAAGATCTGCTGCTCCTGCCGGATCACCTGAAGCTGACCGGCATCGGTGTGCTCCCATCGCTGGCGCGCAATCCCGTGATGCTCGCGTACGACGCGCTTCCGCCCGGCGCGCTCGCGCCGGAGATTCCTGCTGGCGAGCCGGTGACAGCGTGCACGGATGTTTACGGTCTCGGCGCGGTGCTCTACGAACTCATCGTCGGCGAACCGCCCGGCGACGTTCTGTGCAGCGTTCGCGCTGTTGATGCCGCGTGGCCACCCGCCACGGATAGTCTGCTTGCGCGCGCTCTCGATCCGGATCCCGAGCGCCGCTATTCGCGCGTCGCCGACTTCGCGACGGACCTCCAGTCGGCGCTCGGCGGCGGGAGGGCCACAGCGACGGTTCCGCCGACGCCGCCTCCGCCGCCGATCACGGCCCTGCCGCCGTCGGCGAAGAAGACGCTGTTCATGGCCGGCGGGGCGCCGCCGCCCGTTCCGCCGCCTCCGACCGTGCGGGCAGGGCCGCCCCCGGCGCCGTCGCCGACGCCGCCGCCGACGCCGCCACCGGCGCGGTCGCGTTCGCCCTCGCCTACGCCGCCACGCCTACCGACCGCGGAGATTCCGCTCGAGACCACGAACGTCCTCAGCGAGAGCGACCTTGGCGGAGACGCCGTACCTGTCGACGAGGTCGAAGAGAACACCGCCGTTACGGGACGGCGCGCGGCGGTGTCGCCGGAGTTGGAAGAGGAGTCTGACAACGGCGCGGACGATCTGGACGCGTTCAAGTCGCCGTCCGTACTACGCGCCACGCTGCAGATGCCGATCGTGCGAGACGCCACGTCGCCGGTGCGGCCGCCGACGCCCCGGCCATCACCGCGCGCGCCCACGCCGTTGCCGCCACCGCGCGCAGTGACGCCGCCGACGCCGTTGCCGCCACCGCGCGCAGTGACGCCGCCGACGCCGTTGCCGCCACCGC
>JBBTFH010000310.1:0-1048 GCA_038041915.1 Myxococcota bacterium | reverse complement strand
GCGCAGTGACGCCGCCGACGCCGATCGTCGTCACGCCGGCCGAGCCCGAGCCGACTCACACGTTCGAGCCCCCGCCAGTGGCGGCGCTGTCGACGGTGTCTTCCCCGCTGGCCGGGGCGCCGTCGTTGATTCCGGTGGCGATTTCGCCGTCCGTACCGGCGCCGATCGTCGAGAGGACCGCTGCCGCACCGGTCGAGGCGAGAGAGCCGACGCCTCCGCCCGGGTCCCTCGTGCCAGCGCCCTCGGTGGTCGCTCCTGTGGTGGCCGTCGCCGAGCCGCCGCAAGCGCCTCCTCCGGTCGCGAGCGGATCGCGAACGACGCCGCCGGACCGAGACAGCGGACACGTCACGCCCCAGGAGCCGGCGCCTGCTCAGGCTCGCGGGTCGCGGCGCACGGCGCTGCTCTACGCCGTACCGCTTCTCGTCGCGCTCGTCGCGGGAGCGGCGCTTCTCCTTCGCGGCACTGGCGGCGGCGGCGACGAGATCCGCCGCGCGCTCGAAGAGCAGCGGAGGCTCGCCGAGGATCTCAAGCGCCAGATCGACGAGATGAAGCGGGCTCCGCCTCCGTTGCCCACGACCGCTGATCCCGTAACCGCGGCGCCGCTGCCCACCGTCGCGGCGATTCCCGCGCCGACCACCACTCCCGTACCGTCGGAGCCGCCTCCGCCGGCGGCGCCCCCGACGCCGCTCTCTCCTCCGCCGCCCCCAGCTCCGGTTCAGCCGCCGAAGGCTGCCCCGCCGCTCGCTCCTCCGCCGCCTCCCGCCGCTGTTCTTCCGGCAAAGGCTCCGCCGCCGCCGCCGAAACCACCGCCGCCGGCTCCGGCGGCGACCGCAAAGCCCGTGGTCGCGGCAGCTGTGCCCCCGGCGCCGATCGTTCCGCCGAAGCCGGCCGCGCCGCCGCCCAAACCGACGTTGCCGCCCGCCGCTCCGGTTGTGCCGCCGAAGCCCGCGCCCGCAGCTCCGGTTGTGCCGCCGAAGCCGGCGCCCGCGCCCGCCGCCGCGCCGGCAGCCAAGCCCGCGGCGCCCGTGGTCGTTGCCCAGACGCCCGT
>JBBTFH010000309.1:4782-11958 GCA_038041915.1 Myxococcota bacterium | reverse complement strand
GCGTCGGTGTCCTCGATGTGCGTCGTATTGTCGGCCGCCGGATCGTAGACGACAACGCAGCGCGTAGCGGCGCCTTCGAGGCCATCGGCGTCGACGGCCGTGCCGCGCACTTCGGCGCACCACGAGCCCGCGGTGTACGTGTGCGCGATTTCGCTCGCGGTCGTCACCGCCTCCGGCGCACCGTCGGAGAACTGGAAGCGATACTCGACGATCGGGTCGTCGTCCTCGACGTGCAGGCGGAACAGCGTCTCGTCGCCGACGACCGTGTTCATCGCGCCTTTGCCTTCGCAGTAGTCGACGAAGCAGACCTCGGGGGCCGGGCCGGGATCGCCGGGCGGCTCGTCGTCGCAGCCGAGCAGGATCGCGGCGAGTCCGAACGCGCGTTTCACGGCGCCGAGCATAGCACCGCGCCACCGGCGGTCTATTCGTGTACCTTTTCGCCCGTGGCGCAGCTCATCGTCTGCCCGGCGTGCGAGACGCGCATCGTGTCGGCCACCGCGGCCGATGCGTGCCCGCACTGCGGCGCCGCGCTCGAGACCAGCGGATGGAAGCAGGTCAAGACGGGCGAGGTGCCGGCCGGCATCGTGCCCAAGGACGAGCTCTGGCAGGAGCTCGAGGTGCGCGAGGCGGAGCCGCCGCCGCGATCGATCGACGCGTTCTTCGCGTCGCGCGGCGGCGTGATCGAAGCGGCCGTCGATCTGGGCTTCGGCGCGACTGTCCCGCCAGGCCCTCCGGGTCCGCCGCGAGCGCCGCCGCCGACGCCCCGGGCGCCACTGCCCACGCCCGCGGCACACCCGCTCCCGCCGGAGCCCGCGCCTCCGACGTGGGCCGCGCCGCCGCCCGCTCCCGCCGAGGTTGTGCCCGCCGCGCACGAGCCCCCGCCGCCCGCGCCGCCGCCTCCCCTCGAACCGGCGCCTGCGCTCGTCGCGTCGTCCGCGCCACCCGCGCTGGGCCGCGCGCCCGCCAGGCCGGCGCCGCGCGGAGGCGCGGCCCGCATCGCGCGCATCGCCGCGCCGGTGCTCATCGCGTCGATCGGCGGCGGATGGCTGCTCGGCCGGATACAAGAGGCTTCTTTGCCGTCACCCGCGCCGCCGATGGCCGCGCCCGAAGTCGTGGCGATTCGCGTCGAGAAGTCGCCGCCGGCCATGCCGCCGCCGAGCGCAGCGACGCCCGCGGTCGCGCCCGAGCCCGAGACGCCCGCCCCGACGGCGCCCGCGACCAAGCGGGTGCGGGCCGGGCGGCCGGCGGCCGAAGCGCCGCCCCAAGCCGAAAAGCCGGCAGCGGCCCAAGCTCCGAAGGCGCCCAAACCGCGCGCAGAGCCCGACGAGAAGCCCGCACCGGCATCGCAGGCGACGGATGCGGCGGTCGCGAAGGCACGCAGCCAGGAAGGCCTCAAGCTGCTCCTCTCGGGCGACTCGGCAGGCGCGATCACGAAGTTCCAGGAGGCGCTGCGCGCCGACCCCGGCTACGCACAAGCGCAGCGCGGCCTCGGTCTCGCCTACTCGAAGTCGGGTGACGCGGGGCGCGCGAAGAAGGCGTTCAAGAAATACCTGGCGCAAAACCCCGACGCGCCCGACGCCGACGCCATCCGCGAGAAGCTCGAAGAGCTCGACGAGTAGTGGCGGCGTTGCGCGTGGCCTACCTCGGCCCGCCGGGGACGTTCAGCGAGGAAGCGGCTTTGCTCTGCGAGCTGACCGCGCCGGGCGCGCTGGCGCCGTACCCGACGATCGCCGACGCCTGGGAAGCGGCGCTCGGCGGCGCGGCCGACCTGGCGCTGCTGCCTGCCGAAAACTCGCTCGAGGGCAGCGTCGGCGCGACGCTCGATCTGCTCGTGCACCGCGGCGGCCTGCGCATTCGCCGCGAGGTGGCGTTGCCGGTGCGCCACCAGTTGCTCGCACGGGAAGGATCGGCGCTCGGCGCGATCACGCGCGTCGTGTCGCATCCGCAAGCGCTCGCGCAGTGCGCCGGCTTCCTGCGCGCGCGACTCCCCGGCGCCGTCGTCGAGGCGGCGTCATCGACGGCGGAGGCGGCCCGCGTCGCGGCCGGGCGTGACGGAGTGGCGGCGCTCGCGTCGCGCGCCGCGGCCGCGCGCTACGGCCTGAGCGTGCTCGCCGCCGACGTGCAGGACGGCGACGACAACACCACGCGCTTCGTCGTGGTCGGGCGCGAGGAGGAACCGCCGACCGGTCGCGACCGCACGAGCATCGCGTTCACGCTCGACCGCGACCGCCCCGGGGGTCTGCACGAGGTGCTCGGCGAGCTCGCGGCGCGCGCGATAAACCTTTCGAAGATCGAGAGCCGCCCGACGCGCAAAGCGCTCGGCCACTATGTCTTCTTCGTCGATTTCGAGGGCCACGCCGCCGATCCCGGCGCCGCCGCCGCGCTCGAAGGCGTGCGTGCGCGAGCCCACGCGCTCTGGCAGCTCGGCTCCTACCCGCGCGCGACGTAGCCGTGTCAGAGTAGCGGCGCCGTGAGCGGAAGCCGCCTCCGATCGTGGACGTTCGCGGCGATTACGGCCGTCACCGCGATGCCGGCGTGCCGGAGTGCTACACCCATCGCTCGCAAGGAGGTCCGCATGGTCGAGAGCCCACTTCCCGGCGCCCCGCCGCTACCCGGCGAAACAGCCGCGAAGATACGCGCCGCGCTGGCGGCCCAAGGTCCGGCCTACCGCCCGCGCACGCGGCACGTCGCCGGCGACGCGCCCAAGTACACCAACCGGCTGATCCTCGAGTCGAGCCCCTACCTCCAGCAGCACGCGCACAACCCGGTGAACTGGTACGCGTGGGGCGACGAGGCGTTCGACGACGCGCGCCGCCTCGGACGGCCGGTGCTGGTCTCGATCGGCTACGCGACGTGCCACTGGTGCCACGTCATGGAGCACGAGTCGTTCGAGGACGAGGAGATCGCGCGGGCGATGAACGAGCAGTACGTAGCCGTCAAGGTCGACCGCGAGGAGCGCCCGGACGTCGACGCGATCTACATGAGCGCGGTGCAACAGCTCACCGGCTCGGGCGGCTGGCCGCTCAACGTCTTTCTCACCTCCGACCGCGAGCCGTTCTTCGGCGGCACGTACTTCCCGCCGCGCGACGGCGCGCGCGGCGCGCGGCACGGCTGGCTCACCGTGCTGCGCGAGATCCGCGCGCAGTACGACGGCGACCGGCTGCGCGTCGCGGGCGCCGCCGGGGCGCTGACCAAGGCGGTGCGCGAGCACCTCGCCGCCGCGCCGACGCCGGCCGGCGCGCCGCTGCCGTCCGCGCAGTCGATCGAGGCGACCGTTCAGCACTTCAAGCGCGCATTCGATCCGGTCCACGGCGGGGTGCGGCGCGCGCCCAAGTTCCCGTCGAACCTGCCGGTGCGCCTCCTGCTCCGCTATTGGCGCCGCACCGGCGACGCCGACGCGCTGCACATGGCGAGGTTCACGTTGCGCAAGATGGCCGCCGGCGGCATGTACGACCAGCTCGGCGGCGGCTTTCATCGCTACTCCACGGACGAGAGGTGGCTGGCGCCTCACTTCGAAAAGATGCTGTACGACAACGCGCTGCTGGCGGTGGCATACGCCGAGGCGCACCAGGCCACCGGCGCGCCCGAGTTCGCGCGCGTGACGCGCGAGGTGCTCGACTACGTGCTGCGCGAGATGACCTCGCCCGAAGGCGGCTTCTACTCGGCCACCGACGCCGACTCCGAGGGAGTCGAAGGAAAGTTCTTCGTCTGGTCGGCGGCGGAGATTCGCGAGCTGCTGGGCGCCGAGGCCGAGCGCTTCATGCGCCATTACGACGTGCGCGAGGGCGGCAATTGGGACGGCTACAACATCCTGAACGTGCCGGCGCCCGACGAGGCCGAGTGGGCGGCGCTGGCCGGCGCGCGCGCCAAGCTGCTCGCCACCCGCGCCCGACGCCCGCCGCCGCTGCGCGACGACAAGGTGCTGGCGTCGTGGAACGGATTGATGATCTCCGCGATGGCCGTCGGCGGCCGCGTGCTCGGCGAGCCGCGCTGGATCGAAGCCGGCGTCCGCGCGGCCTCGTTCGTGCTCGATCGGATGCGCCACGAGGGCCGGCTGCTGCGCAGCTTTCGCGACGGCCGCGCGCGTCTCAACGCGTACCTCGACGACTACGCGTTTCTCGGCCAGGGGCTGCTCGACCTGTACGAGGCGACGTTCGACCCGCGCTGGCTGCGCGAGGCGGTGGCTCTCGCCGACGCCGTCGAGGCCCGTTACGCGGATCGCGAGCACGGCGGCTGGTTCATGACCAGCGACGACCACGAGAAGCTGCTCGCGCGCGAGAAGCCCAACTACGACGGCGCCGAGCCGTCCGGCAGCTCGGTGCAACTGCTCGACGTGCTGCGGCTGCACGAGCTGACCTCGGACGACCGCTTCAGGCAGGTCGCCGAGCGCGCGCTGCGATCGTTCGCGCCGCCTTTGGCCGAGCGGCCGGTCGCGCTGACCGAGATGCTGCTCGCGCTGGACTGGTTCACCGACGCGCCGCGCGAGGTCGTGCTGGCCTGGCCGGCGGCCACGGAGCCGCCCGAGACGCTGCTCGCCGTGCTGCGGCGGACGTTCCTGCCCAATCGCGTGCTCGCCGGCGCGGCCGAGGGGCCGCCGCTCGAAGCGCTCGCGAAAATCGTCCCGCTGGTCGAGTCCAAGCGGACCCGCGGGGGACGCCCCACGGCATACGTCTGCGTCAAAGGCGCGTGCGAGCTTCCCACCGCCGACCCGGCCGTGTTCGAAGCGCAGTTGAAGAAAGTGACCCCGTACCCCGCGCGATGAAGCCGGGGCCCCGCTCCCGCGCGCGCCGCACTCGCCGCGCCGTTCCGGTAGCCCGGCCACCGTGACGCCATCGCGCTGCATCTGGGCGCGCATCTGATCGGCCAGGATCTTCTTCTTGGCGCGGAGGTCGACCTCCTCTCGTATCCCTTCCTCTTCGAGGAACGACGAGAGGCTCGATCCAATGCGCTTGTTCTTCAGGGTTGCTTCTCCCGCCGCTTCGGCACGTGGTAGGCTACCATCGTGAGGTTCAGCCCGGACCTACTCGTTCTCGCCCACGACCTTCCGGAGGTCGCCCTCGCTGTGGAGGTCAAGGCGTCCATCGCCGACCCTGCTGCTGCCGAGGCGCAACTTCGGCACTACATGGCGGACCGTCGGTGCCACGTTGCGTTGATCGTGACGCCGACGACCTCATGGATCTACGCGGAGAACTCAGCGGGGGAAATCGAGCGTGTCGGCGATTTCAGCACCGCAGTTCTGCTCGGGCGGCCGTCGATTCCAACGGATGGGAGGGGGCTCCTGCAAGCGGTCCGGGGCTGGCTGGAAGGGTTGGCGGAGGGCAGGTCGACGCTCTCAACCAGGCCAGAGGTGCGGCAGCCGATGGTTCGTCACTTGCTCCCGGCGGTCGCCGACGGTCGCGTGGTGGCCGGTGGTCCCCACCAATCAGCCGCCTGACGACCGTGGCGCTCCACGTCTTCGTCGAGACGAACTGGGTCGTTGACTACCTCGCGCCCGCCCACCACCAGAAGCCCGATGCCGTGCGGCTGGTGGAGCGAGCGGCGGCAGGCGAGTTGCAACTCCATCTGCCCGGCATCTGCCTGGGAGAGGCACTGTCCGTCCTTCGTCGCAAGTACCAGCCCAAGGAGGCTGCCGCGCTCGGCGGCTTCCGACGGTGGGCGAAGGAGCATGGGCTCCTTACCGAGGAGGAGAGCAGCGCTGCCGTCGCGTTCCTGGAGAAGTTCGCAGCCGAGGTCGGACGTCAGATTGAGCGGATCGACGCTGCCCTCCAGGACCTTCGGGCGAGAGATGGGGTCGCGGTCTTCGCTCTCAGCCAAGAGGCCCTCCTGCGGTCGCTGGAACTGGCGACGTTGCTCCCCGAGCTGAAGCCCTTTGATCAGGCGATCCTTGCCGCCGTCCTCGTGCGGGCCGATGAACTGCGTCTCGGCGGAGATGCCGAACTGGCGTTCTGCGAGTTGGACAGCGACTTGAAGCCCTGGGACAAGGACGGCAATCGCCGTGTTCAGCTCGCGGATCTCTACGACACGGCTGGCATCTGGGTCTACGGCGACTTCCGCCTGGAGGGGCCGGTCGAGCGACCGGCTGGCTGGCCCGGGTAGACCTGGGGCAGGCGAGAGATCGCTCCGTCGAGAAGCGATTTCGTTTCCCACGGAATCGCCTTGCGGCCTGGTGGTTTGGCGGATCGCGGGAAACGATATTCCGTTCAACGGCCTGGAATCATTCCTTTGGCACCGCCTTCGACTCCCGCCGCCTCCACCACCAGTACACGAAATTGCTGTAGTTTCGTGTTGTTACAAACTTCGCCCGTGCGCGCTGCACACGTGGTGCACACACTAGGATCCGGTTTCGCCCACCGTGCGAGGCCGAAGCGGCACGATGTTCTCCTCGCCGGTGTGGCCGATCTTCGGGACCAGGTCGACCGTTTCCTTCAGCGGGAGGGCCGCCCACGGATCGATGTACCGGCCCCGGCTGCCGCGCCCGAGCACGTGCCCCTGGAGGAAGTCCTCCTGCCCTCGCGGCCTCGGTGCAGAAGCCCCGGCGGAGGCTGTGGCCGGAGAACAGCACCGGGTCGATCCCCGCACGCGCAGCAACGCGCTTCACGATCAGCGCGACGGACTTGCCCGACAGCCGGTCCCGGGGGGCACCGGGATCGAGCCTGACGAAGAGCGGCCCGTTCTGGATGCCCGATACGTCGAGCCAGCGACGCACCGCACGCACGGGACAGGTCGCCTCGTGGCGCCCACGGGGAACAGCAACTTGGCGGCCCTTTCCCTCCTGGTCGCGTTTCGACTTCCTGATGCTGATCACGATCCCCTCGGGCTCGAACGCGACGGCATCCACGTCGAGGGCGACGATCTCGGACCGCCTCATGCCCGCAACGAAACCGAGAAGGACGATGGCCGTGTCGCGGATACCCACCAGGTCACCCGGCATCGCCGCGACCACGGCCTTGACGTGCTCGACCCGCAGGGCGGCCTTGGGTTTCGCGGCGACGCCCTTCACGCGCCGGAGCCCCTGCATGGTGAGCTTCACGGGCGCGGCCTGCACGGGAGAACGGTGACCTCGGAGTTGGTGGACCTGGCTGATGGCGGCGAGGTGCTTCTTGATCGTCTGCGGGCGGAGCTGTTCGGACTGGTCGGCGATGTACGCGACGAGGGTGTCGGCGGTGGCGGGGAGGG
>JBBTFH010000309.1:0-4682 GCA_038041915.1 Myxococcota bacterium | reverse complement strand
TGTTCGGACTGGTCGGCGATGTACGCGACGAGGGTGTCGGCGGTGGCGGGGAGGGGATCAAGTCCGTGGCGATCACACCAAGCCGTGAACGTGGCCCAGACGGAACCGTAGGTCTTCAACGTCGCGGGTGCCTTCGATGCCTGCGCGTACTCCTTGGCCCTGGCGATCAGGTCGACCGGGACGAGGCCGGTGGGCATCGGGGTCGGGACGGTGGCGAGGTCGATCATGGCGGTTTCAGGTTCCGGGAACTTCCGGTTCTCGGAACCTAGGATCTACTCGCCGGGTCGAGCTTCTAAGCCAGCCGCTCGATCCCCTTGCGGTCGCCCGAGCGAGGTGACATAAGATCACCCGCGTGGAACACCCGCTGACGAAGGCGGAGGGCGAGGCGCTCATCCGGAAGATCGCCAGCCTGCCAGCCGGGGTCAGCTTCCGAGATCACTGCCTGAATAGGATGAAGCAGCGGACCATCGACGCATTGGACTTCACGCGGGTGCTCCGAAACGCGGTGATGGTCTCCCAGCCCTACGTGCGGAACGGAGAGTGGCGCTACCGGATCCAAGAACGGCCCGGCAACTCCCCACCAGAACGGCGGGACATCGAGATCGTCGTCGTGATCGAATCGGACACCCAACTTCAAGGCCATACGGTCTACCGACGGCGGAGGTGAACATCATGAAGTGCCACAAGTGCGGCAAGGCTGACCTCGTGAAGGACATCGAGATCTTCGAGTACGGGCAGGCGAACCTGCCCTACAAGGTGATGCTCGTCGGGGTGCCGGTGAAGCGGTGCCCCGCGTGCCGGGAACGGGTCGTGACGATCCCCGATCCCGATGGACTTCACCGTGCGCTCTGCCTGCACATGGTCGAAGGGAGCCGCACGCTGCACCCGGCGGAGATCCGCTTCCTGCGGAAGTACCTCGACAAGAGCGCAGAGGAGTGGGCTGCCGTGATGGGTGTGGACAAGAAGACGTTGTCCCGCTGGGAGAACGGACGACAGAAGATGGGGCCGGTGGCCGAGCGCCTTCTCCGGCTCCTCGTGCATCAGCAACTTCGTCCCGACGCCGGATCGTTCTCCGAGGAGATGTTCCCGAAGCTGCGGGACGAGCGTGGCGGCCCACCAGCTTCGGTGAAGCTGGCTTCTTCCCCTCGCGGGTGGAGGCAGGCTGCCTGATCGGATCGACGGAACAGCCTTCCGCTCGTCGCCGGGAAGGACGCCGCTCTACGTGAAATTCACCGACGAGCGGACCCGATGCGGGCGTCGGTGAGGCGGCGTTCGTTCGGTTCAAGGCGCGAGCGGCACCCTGTTCCCAGTCAGATCGCAACTGCCGTCGCTTCTACGACCCGCGTTCCGTGGCAAGCCCGCGCAGCCGCTCGACCAGCCGCACCATCGCCAACGTGTCCATCTCGCAGTACCGGAGAAGATCGGCCCGCAGCCGATCCCGCTCCTCGGGTGACATCCCGGATCCGGCCAGCAGGAGCCGCTCCAACTCGTAGCTCGCCGTCTGGCCATCGGCGATCACGAGGCCGTCGTAGGCGAGATCCGGGACGAGCGCAGGAAGCACGCTCTTGAGCCCAAAACCACCGCCGAAGTCCGGGTGGTAGACGTGGTCACGCACGACGGGCAGGAGATCCCACAGGCGGCTGGCGATATCGTGGAGTTCGACCGCGAGATGGGGGAGCGCCTCCGCCAGATCTCGAATGCAACCGCGCTCGAACGTCGCGTGATAGGCGACGATGATGAGGGACTCCCTGGTCGCGTCGATCAGGGCGCGGGCAAGCGCCTCGCGGGGATCGCCGGAACCGCTCGCCAACCACTCTCGATGGAGGAGATCGCCTCCGAGATCGACGTGGCAACTGAACTGCACGGGGACGTTGTCGAAGGGGCGACAACCGGGCCAGATCGGGATCGGCAGGGAAACCGTCTCGAAGTCCAGGAACGCGATGGGCGGAGCCAACGTCGAAAGTGCAGATCCGAGACCGGGCTCGACTACTACGTCGCCGGTGATCACGGCCCGCCGCTGACGAGCCGCCGGAGGCTTCAACCGGAAGTCGTCCGGGATTTGGTCGATGGTCACGTAGCCCCGCGCCAGCAGGTCGTCGACCCGGCGACCGATCCGATACAGCGTCGAGACGTGGTGCGGCTGCTGCACGGGCCAGCACCGCGTCATGAACGGGCAGTCGTAGGGATCCGTGCAGTGCGGTCCAACCGCGACCTCTGGGATTGGGCCGTCGAGCATCTCGATCTGCCCGCTGATCTCGCCGGGGATCGCCGGGAGGCGGTCGTCCACGAGGGCGGTCACGTTGGCCCGGAAGAACAGGTTCGAGAGGTCGGGATGTCGGCAGCCCCGGTTCAGGTGCATGACCTCGACCCGGATCGCGTCGAGACCAGACCGTCGAACAACGTGGGTCTGGATGGCGGCGTCGGGGATGTGCTGATCCTTCACGGAGGCGGTGGACTTGACCTCGGTGATCACCCATCCGTCCGCCTCACGCGACAGGATGTCCACGGCAACGAAGACATCGGCGGCGAGGAAGGACGCTTCGTAGATGACCGTGGCACCCTCGTCGAGCGCCTTCCTGGTAGCGGCAACACGACCACCTACGTCGTGGTGCGGGAGATCGATCAGGACACCGCCGGGAAAATACGTGCGGGCAAGATCGCCGACGACGTGGCCTCGCTCGAAGACGACTTCAAGTTGGGGTGAGGGAACCAGTTCCGGGGCATCGGGTTCGTGGACCTGCCACCAGAGCTTGCGGTGACACTGCAGGCCGGACACGAAGCGACTCTTCGAGAGGCGATGCACGCCGCCCAGCCTGCTACCGCATGCGGGTAGGAGCAAGGGCAGCAACGTCGTTTCTCCGGTGCCACCCTCGGCGCACTTGAACTTCACGGCTTCGGATCCTCGTTCTCTTGCGGAGGGGGAACGAGGTCCGGATGCTGAGCTTCCCAATGCTGGCCGAAGACGGTCACGCCACCCGGAGCGAACGAGAGAACTGCGATGGCCTTCGCCGTCCGGTTGAACAGGTCGGCGACCTCGCCGGGCTTGCCCCCGCCGAACATCAAGACGTCCCCACGCGACCCGAGCAACTCCGCGGCGGCGGGAGGCCCGGCGGATCGGACCGGCACCGGCGTCGGTGGTGGACGACGTGCTTGCCAAGTTGGAGACGTTGGTCGGGCGCGGACCCGGTCAGGGACCTGCCTGAGCTGATGATCCGCAAACCGACGTAGAGCGACGTAGAACGACACGCGACGATCTCGACCTTGGCGAAAGCCCATGCAGACTGCGGTCATTGAACGCAGGCGTGCCCGACCCGTTCAACGCCACTACTGCGTGCAGGACAGCCACGTCCATCTCGTCTGCGAGGGAAACGACCGCGTCGCGCTCTGGCGCGGCATACAGCGCTTGGCCGTGCGCCTCGCCCGGGCGATCAACCGGCGCGCGGGGCGCCGCGCGCCGCCGCCCGATCCACGGGCGCGCGGCGAAGCGCCGGTCGGCCGCCCGCGAAGCTGGCTCTTGCGCGAGGGCTGGCGGCGCGGACGCGGCGGGCTCGTCGACCGCTACGAGGTGCCCGGATACGGGTGAGCGAGGAGAGCGACCCCCATGCGCGTGGTGAGCCCGCGGCTCAGGATCTCCACAGGGACGGCGCTTCGTCGACGGCGAAGGTCGCGAGGTCGGCGAGGGTGCGGCTCGACACGAGCAACGCGGCGCGCGCCTCGGCGCTCTCCGGCGGCTCGGCCCAGGCCTCGACGCGGGCGAGGGCGCGCAGCGCGCCCGCGACGTCGCGGCACAGCAGCAGCGCGACGCGGCACGACGCCTGCTCGGCGGCACGCATCGCCGTCTCGACGCCGGCGTCGGCGAGGTGGCGCAGCTCGGCGGCGATCAGCCGGCGCGACGCGACGTCCATCAGATCGGCGCGGAACGGCAGCGCGCGAAGCGCCTCGGTCAGCGGCCCGGCCGGAGGCGGCTCGCCGGAGAGCATCGCGGCGAGCGTGCGAAAGAGCGCGACCGCCTCGGACGCGTCGAGCTTCCGCAGGACGGCGCCGCCGCCGCGCAGTGAGTGCAGCGCGCGCACGATGAGGAACACCTGCTCGCTCGCGGGCAGCGAGAGCGCGGCGTTGCCGACCAGCACGCACGGCGGGACGCTGTTCTCGACGGTCACCTCGGCGCCTCCGACGGGCATCCGCAGCACGTGCACGTACGGCCCGCCGATGCGGGCGCGGGCGCGCGCGACCACGTCGATCTCGAGCGGCGTGATGCCGTCGTAGGCCTGCAGCGACGCGAGGAAGCCCTCGAGGAGCGGCGTGAGCGGGCCGAGGATCGGCGCCAACGGTCCGGCGAGCGCCTCGACGACGCCGGGCGGCGGATCGCCGGGCGCGCCGACCTCCACGTAGCGGTCGGCCGCCGGGTCATCCGCGTCGGCGAACGCGACGATGCCGTAGTGGGCCCACGCGCGCCGCGCGTCGCCGTGCAGCTCGAGGAAACGCGCGAGCGCGCGCCGCGCGTCGAGGTCGGACGGGCGCTCGCGCACGATCGCGTCGAGCGCGGCGCGAACGTCGCCCACGCAGGCGATCGCGGCGTCGAGCGCGCCGAGCAGCGCACCGCCTGCGCGCAGGCGTGCCGCCAACTCGGCGAGCAAGTGCGCCGCGAGGCCTCGCCGATGACCCATGTTCGGAAGGGGCCG
>JBBTFH010000308.1:0-3794 GCA_038041915.1 Myxococcota bacterium | reverse complement strand
CATCGACCGAGAGCGTCGTCTGCGTCAGGTAGGCGACGCGCGTCGGGTCGGCCGCCCGCACCGTCTCGGCGTCCGCGAGCGAGCTCACGAGGCGCATCGCCTCGGGCGCCTCGCCCATGGTGCCTTCGACCTCGACGTGGCCCTCGTGCCCGATCAGCAGGATCGTGTAGCCGTCGCGCGCGTAGCGCACCGCCTCGAGATGCACCTTCGTCACCAGCGGGCAGGTGGCGTCGATGGCGCGCAGCCCGCGCGCCTGCGCCTCGCTTCGCACCATCGGCGCGACCCCGTGTGCGCTGAAGATCACGGTCGCTCCGACCGGGATCTCGTCGGTGCGATCGACGAAGATGGCGCCCTTGGCGCGCAGCGCTTCGACGACGTGGCGGTTGTGGACGATCTCGTGCCGCACGTAGACGGGCGGGCCGAACAGATCGATCGCCTCCTCGACGATGTCGATCGCGCGGTCGACGCCTGCGCAGAAGCCGCGCGGAGAGGCGAGGAGTACGTGCATGGACGAAAAAGTATAGCTCAGCGCAGTCCGTAACGATGCCGGATGCCGCGCCTAGCTCTCGACCTGCTCGGCGGTGCGGCCAAAGCGCCGCTGCCGCCCGCGGTAGTCGTCGATGGCGGCCTCGAGATCGGCGCGTCCGAAATCGGGCCATAGCGCCTCGCTGAAGTAGAGCTCGGCGTAGGCGGCGGGCCACAAGAGGAAGTTCGAGATCCGCCGCTCGCCGGAGGTTCGAATGAGCAGGTCGAGATCGCCGAGCTCGCGGGAGAGCAGCATCGACTCGAGGAGCGCCGCCGACACGTCGTCGGGCCGAATCTCGCCGCGCGTCGCCCGCTCGGCGATCTGTCGCGCCGCCTGCACCAGATCCTCGCGCCCCCCGTACGAGAGCGCGAGGCAGAGCGTCATCGTGCGGTTCTTCGCGGAAGCGGCGCAGAGCTCGTCGAGCGCGCCCCGCACGCGCGGAGGCAGCCGCCCGAGCTCGCCGATGGCGACCAGGCGGATGTCGTTGTCCAGGATCTCCGCGCGCTCGTCGATCACGTAGCGCAGCAAGAGCTCCATCAGCGCGCCGATCTCGCCCGGCGGCCGGCGCCAGTTCTGCTCGCTGAACGCGAACAGCGTGAGCACGCGGACGCCGATCTGGCGCGCCGCCCGCACCGTCGCGCGCACGGCCGCGGCGCCCTGGCGGTGCCCTTCGATGCGCGGCAGCCCGCGCGCCTGCGCCCAGCGGCCGTTGCCGTCCATGATGACGCCGACATGCCGCGGAAGGATGACGACGGGTTCGGACACGCGCTCGAACTAGCATGGGCCTTGCGGTGATTCAAAGGTTCGCTACTCTGCGCGGCCATGGGACTGCTCGAAGGACGCGTGGCCGTCATCACCGGCGCGGGACGCGGCATCGGCCGCGCCTGCGCGCTCACGCTCGTGCGCGAAGGCGCGCGCGTGGTCATCAACGATCTCGACGAGGCGCCCGCCGCCCTGGCGCGCGATGCCTGCGAGAAGCTAAGCAAAGGATCGGCGGCGATCTCCCTCGGCAGCATCGTGGAGCCCGCGTACTGCGACGCGCTCATGAAGAGCGCCGCCGATCGCTTCGGCTCGCTCGACATTCTCGTCAACAACGCGGGCCTCACGCGTGACGCCGTCGTGCACAAGATGACCGACGAGCAGTGGATGCTCGTCATCGACGTCAACTTGCGCGGCACGTTCAACTGCATCCGCGCGGCCGCGCCGTGGCTGCGCGACGGGCCGAAGGCCGAGATCGAGCGCGATGGCCAGCCGCGCTACCACCGCAAGGTGGTCAACTTCTTCTCCACCGCCGCGATCCGCGGCAACCCCGGCCAGGCGAACTACGTCGCGGCCAAGATGGGCAACGTCGGCATCACGCGTGTGGTCGCGCAGGAGTGGGGGCGTTTTCGCGTCAACGTCAACGCGGTCGCGCCCGGCGTCACGCTGACCCGCTTGACGCTGCCGAAGGAGAAGGGCGGCGAGACCGGCATCCCGGCCGATCAGCTGGCCGAGCGCGTCAAGCGCATCCCGTTCGGCTATGCGGCCGATCCGCAGGACATCGCCAACGTGGTGCTGTTCTTCGCCTCGCCGCTGTCCGACTACGTGACCGGCCAGTGCGTCAACGCGTCGGGCGGGCTGCAGATCCCGTAGCTGCGGAGGGGGGCCCGCAGGGCGCCTTGGTGAAGCGTTCGAGCTGGCGGGCGTAGTACGGCTCGTCGGGCGCCAGCTCGCGCGCGCGTCTCTCGCACAGCAGCGCCTGCTCGCGCAGCCCTGACGCGAAGTGCAGCTCCGCGAGCGTGTCCCACAGCCCGTCGTTCTTGGGATCGATCTCGAGACCCTGCTGCGCGATCGCGATGCCACGCGCGCGATCGAAGGCCTGTTGGTAGCAGAACCACGCGTAGGTGTTGTAGCGCGCGGCGTCGCGCGGCGCGGCCTCGATCAAGCCATCGAGCACGGCGCGCACGCGTCGCGTGTCGCCCAGGCGATGGTACGCGCGCGCCTTCGACTCGACGGTCTGGGCCGCCTCGGGCGACGAGGGATGGAGCCGCTCGAGCCGCTCGAGCACGACCAAGCCCTTGCGGTATTTTCCCAGGCCCCGCACGTAGAGGTACTTCCCAACCACGAGCAGCGACTGTGCCGCGAGGCCGCGCGCGTTCTGCGGGTCCGCGCGCTCGACGCGCCCGAGCAGGCGTAGCGCTTCCTTCTCATGGCCGCGAACGGCGTGGCGCCGCCCGACCTCGAAGGCGAGCGCGAGATCGTCGGGCGTGGCGGCCAGGCTGGCCTCGAGCGCCGCCAACGTGTCGCGTCCGGCTCGCCAGTCGGCGAGCGTCTTGACGAGCGCGTCCGGCGCGGCGTCGCCCATCAGCCGCTCGATCTCGCGCCCCTCGGCGTCGAGCGCGAGCAGCGTAGGATAGCCGACGACGCGATACTTCTCGACGATGGCGGCGCCGAGCCCCGCCTCACCGTCCACGCGCAGAGGCACGAAGCCCGCGTCGATCGCCGCGGCGACGTCGTCCCGCGAGTAGACCTCGCGGTCCATCGCGTGGCACGGGCCGCACCACGTCGCGTAGACGTCGACGAGCACGAGCTTGCCTTGCCGCGCCGCCAGCTCGAGCGCCTCGTCGAGCATCGCCGTCTCGTACCAGCGAACGCTCCCCAGCGCCGAAGTCGCCAAGAACACCGAGAATATCGCGCGCGACATGGCGGCATCTTACCCGATCGGTCTATTGACGCTCGTCGCGAGCCGCTGTTACGCTTTTCCGTGGAATCGCTGGAAGAGGCCACTCGAAGGACGGAGAGGCTGATGCAAGAATTCCAAGATCGTCAGCTCAAGTGCGAGGATTGCAGTCAGGACTTCACCTTCACCGTCGGAGAGCAGGAGTTCTACGCGCGCAAGGGCTTCCAACAGGAGCCGAAGCGTTGCAAGCCCTGCCGCGAGGCGCGACGCGCTCAGCGGGGTGGCGCCGGCGGGGGCGGGGGCGATCGTGATCGCGACTCGGGCCAGGCGCCGCGGGTCGAGGCGCGCTCTCGCTCGGGGCGCGGCGGCGGCGGCGGCGGCAGCGCTCGAGAGATGTTCGACGCTACTTGCGGTCGCTGCGGCGCGCCGGCGCGCGTTCCGTTCCATCCCACGCCCGGGCGTCCCGTCTATTGCCGCAACTGCTACGGCGGCGGCGCCGGCGGAAGCTCCCGCGGCGGCTCGCAGGGCGACTCCTAAAAGAGAGTCTGGTCCTCGAGGCGAGCGCGTCGCGCGCCTACCCCTCGTGGAAGTGGGAGTTCAGCCAGCCGA
>JBBTFH010000307.1:0-3170 GCA_038041915.1 Myxococcota bacterium | reverse complement strand
CCTGTGCGAACAGCTCTTCTCGGCGGCGCACCAGGCCACCCACTTCAAGACGTTCAAGCACTACTTCTTTCACAACTGCCCGTACGAGACGCTTTACAGCGACATCTACCAGCGGCGCGGCGAGCAGACCGCGCGCGTGCTGCGCGACATGGACCGGACGTGGTTCTGCGTGATCGTCGGCGACGCGGCGATGGCGCCCTACGAGCTGACCGCCGAGGGCGGCGCGATCGACTACTTCCACCACAACACCGAGCCCGGCCTGGTCTGGCTCGGACGCCTGGCCGACCGCTTCCCGCGCCGCGTCTGGCTCAACCCCGATCCGCCGCAGTGGTGGACCGCGTGGACGACGCAGAAGATCCGCGGCCTCTTCGACATGCACCCGCTCACGCTCGACGGCCTCGAGCGCGCCGTCGCCGACCTCCGCCGCAAGCGCGTGTGATCGGCGGTGAGCGCCCGTTTGCGCCATGCCGCGGAATGTGGTTGAACCACCGCCCCGATGGCTCGCACCGACGTACGCAACATCGCCGTCATCGCACACGTCGATCACGGCAAGACCACGCTCGTCGACGGATTCCTGCGCCAGGCCGGCATCTTCCGTGCGGGCGAGGTGCTCGCGGACTGCGCGATGGACTCGAGCGACCTCGAGCGCGAGCGGGGCATCACGATCCTGGCCAAGTGCACGGCCATCACCTGGAAGGGCGTGCGCATCAACATCGTCGACACGCCGGGACACGCGGACTTCGGCGGCGAAGTCGAGCGCATCCTGCGCATGGTCGACAGCGTGCTGCTGCTGGTCGACGCCTTCGAGGGACCCATGCCGCAGACGCGCTTCGTCACCAAGAAGGCGCTCGCGCTCGGGCTGCGGCCGATCCTCGTCGTCAACAAGATCGATCGCGACGGCTGCGACCCGCACGGCACCGTCGACGGCGTCTTCGACCTGATGGACGCGCTCGGCGCCACGCACGCGCAGCTCGACTTCCCGATCGTCTTCGCGTCAGGGCGTGAAGGCTGGGCCGTCCTCGACCTCGAGAAGGACGCGCGCAAGGATCTCACGCCGCTGCTCGATCTGATCATCGAGAAGGTTCCGCCGCCCGAGGCCCACGTCGACGCGCCGCTCGCCATGCAGGTCGCGACGCTCGACTACGACGACTACCTCGGCTACGTCGCCGTCGGCCGCATCATGTCCGGCCGCATCGCCCCGGGCGAGCGCCGCCTGCTCATCCACCGCGAAGGCGGGCGCGAAGAGTTTCGCGTGCAGAAGCTGCTCGGCTTCCAGGGTCTGAAGCGCTTCGAGCTCGCGTCGGCGATGGCGGGCGACATCGTCGCCGTCACCGGGATGGAGGAGCTCAACGTCGGCGAGACGATCACCGACATCGAGCAGCCGGTCACCGACATGCCGGTGCTCGCGGTCGACGAGCCGACCATCACGATGCAGTTCCTCACCAACGACGGCCCGTTCTGCGGGCAGGACGGCCGCTGGGTCACCTCGCGAAACCTGCGCGACCGCCTCTTGAAAGAAGTGAAGTCGAACGTCGCGCTGCGCGTCGAGGAGACCGAACGGCCCGACGTCTTCAAGGTGTCGGGGCGCGGCGAGCTGCACCTGTCGGTGCTGATCGAAACCATGCGCCGCGAAGGCTACGAGCTGTGCGTCTCGCAGCCTCGCGTCATCCTGAAGGAGAAGGTGGGCGAGGACGGCAAGAACGAGATCCTCGAACCGTACGAGGAGGTCGTGATCGATGTCGATCAGGCTTACACCGGCCCGGTCATCGAAGAGCTCGGCAGCCGCGGCGGGCGCATGACCGAGATGCGGCCCGAGGGCGTGGGGCGCGTCCGCATCGAGTACCTGATGCCGGCGCGCGGCCTCATCGGCTACCGTTCGCAGTTTCTCACCGACACGCGCGGGACCGGCGTCATCCACCACATGTTCCGCGAGTACGGCCCGTACGTCGGGCCGCTCAAGGGCCGCGCGAACGGCGTGCTGATCGCGAAGGACATGGGCGAAACCAACGCCTACTCGCTCTTCACGCTGCAGGAGCGCGGCACGTTGATCCTGCCGGCCGGCGAGAAGGTCTACCCGGGGCAGATCGTCGGCGTCCACTCGCGCGACAACGATCTGGTCGTGAATCCGACCATCGGCAAGAAGCTCACGAACATCCGCACCACCGCGGCCGACGAGAAGCTCTTCCTGACGCCGCCGCGCATCCTCACGCTCGAGGCGGCGCTCGAGTTCATCAACGACGACGAGCTCGCCGAGATCACGCCCAAGGCGATCCGCGTGCGCAAGCGCGTCCTCGATCACAACGCGCGCAAGCGCAGCGAGAAGAGCTCGCGCGAGACCCGCGAGACCGAAGAAGAGTAGCGGCGAAGGGCCCAATGGACCCCGTCGACTGCCCCTATTGCGGCGAGCCCGGGGAGATCGACCTCGATCCGGGTGAGATTTCCGCTGGCGAGCACATTAGCGTCGTACAGGACTGCGCGGTGTGCTGCCGGCCATGGGCGGTGACGGCACGGGTGGGCGCGGACGGCGAGATCACCGTTCACGTCGAGCGGGCGTAGCCGATGCCGCGCGCCGCCTCTTTCGCACTCTTCTTCGCGATCGTCCTCGGCGTCACCGGCGGCATCCACACCTACGTGTGGGCTCGGCTCGTCCGCGACACCGGCGTGCCGCCACCGTGGAGCGGCCGCTTCGCCGTGGCTCTCGCCGTGCTGGCCGCGAGCCTTCCCCTCTCCGTCGCGCTTTCGCGCTGGCTCACGCCCGGGCCCGGCCGCCTGCTGCTTTCGCCGCTGTTCGTGTGGATGGGCCTGGTGTTCCTCCTGCTCGTGACGCTCGCGTGCGCCGACGTGGCGCGCGCCGCCTGCCGCGCCGCGATGAGCCCGATCAACGCCGAGCGGCGGACGTTCCTGGCGCGACTGCTCGGCGGCGCCGCCGCGGCGATCACGACCGCCGCCGGCGCCATCGGCGTGCGCGCGGCGCTCGGGCCGATCGCGGTGCGCGACGTGCGCGTGCGGCTCGCGCGCCTGCCGCGCGCGCTCGACGGCCTGACGATCGTGCAGCTCACCGATCTCCACGTCGGACCGACGCTCGGACGCGACTTCGTCGCGGAGGTGGTCGCGCGCACCAACGCGCTCGCGCCCGACCTCGTCGCCATCACGGGCGATCTCGTCGACGG
>JBBTFH010000306.1:0-24636 GCA_038041915.1 Myxococcota bacterium | reverse complement strand
CACAACTTCGTCCGCTACGAGTTCGGCCGCCTCTCCGCGCTGCGCAACGACGATCCCCCGCGGGCCAGCGCCCCCCCCCAAGGCACCACCGCTCGACCAGGGCCTCGGCCCGACAAGGGCCTCGGCCCGATCTTGCCTATCCACAACAAAACCTGATAGAATTCCACTCCCTCGGAGATGGCGGAAGGCTACATCATGGAGTCGGCGGCCGAAACACGCCGGCTGGCGGACCAGCAGCGGGCGGACCCGGCCGGCGACCGGCTGCGAGTGACGGGCCTCGCGGCCGATCAGAGCGCGCTCGACGCGGGCTGCGGTCCGGGCCTCATCACCGAGGTCATGGCCGAGATCGTGGGACCGAGGGGTTTCGCCCTTGGGCTCGACGCCAGCCGCGAGCGAGTGGGCGAGGCGTCGTCGCGGGCGCGGGCGCGGCCCAACCTGCGCTTCGTGCGGGGAGACGTGCGGCGCACGGGCCTGCGCGACGCGTCGTTCGACTACGTGTGGAGCCAGTTCGTCTTCGAGTACCTCGGCGACCCCGCCCCCGCGCTCGCCGAGTTCGTGCGCGTCACGCGGCCGGGAGGCAAGGTCGTCGTCAGCGACATCGACGGCGCGGGCCTGCGCGCCTGGCCCTTCCCGGAGCCGGTGCGCCGGGGCGTACACACGTTCGTCGAGGCGATCGCCGCGACCGGCTTCGACGTCCACGCTGGCCGCAAGGCGTACCGGCTCTTCCGGCGCGCGGGTCTGGCCGACGTGCGCGTGCGCGTCTTCCCCCACTACGTCGTCGCCGGCGCGGCCGACGCGGCGATGCTCGGCGATTGGGAGGTCCGCTTCGCCGCGCTCGAGCGCGTCGCCGCCCCGGCCTTCGGCGGCCTCGACCCGTACCGCGCGTTCTGCGCCGAGTACCTTGCGCTGCTCCGCGACGAGGACGCGCTCAAGTACTCGGTCCTGCTCGTCACGGAGGGTGTACGCCCGTGAGCACCCAAACCCAGGGCGTCCCCGACGACGCGCCCGAGGTGTGCGTGCGCGCGATGCGCATGCTCCTCGTCTACTTCGAGCGGCGCTACGGCCGCGCGCGCCTCGAGGCGCTGTTCGAGCGCGAGAAGCTGTCACTCTCGCTCGACTACCTGCGCGTGACCTCGAACTACGTGTCGCTCCGCTTCATCGAGCGCCTTCAGGACCTCTTCGTCGCCGAGTCGGGCGACCCGGACTTCGTGCGCCGGGCAGCCATGCTCACCGCGACGCCCGACGCGCTTGGCTTCGCCTACTACCTCATGAAGGCATTCGGCTCGCCGCGGCTCTGCTACGAGAAGTCGGTCGAGATGGCGCCGACCTACAACCGCGTCGGCGCGTTCACGATCGAGCACATCGAGCGCAGCCGCATGGTCCTCGCGTACAAGAGCCGGCTGCCCGAGCGCAGCCGCCGCTTCTGCGAAGGGCGCATGGCCCAGTTCGCCTCGTTCCCAACCATCTGGGGTCTGCCTCCGGCCACCGTGTCGGAGTCGCAGTGCCAGTGGAGCGGCGCCGATCGCTGCCTCTACCACTTGGAGTGGCACAACCCGACCGCGGCGTGGCGCCGGTGGGTCGGGCTCCTCGCCGGCGCGACCGCGGGCGGCGCGCTCGGCGTGCTCGCCCTCGCGCCCGCGTGGCCCGCGATCCTCGCACTCGCCGCGGCGGGCTTCGTCGCCGGCGCGTGGCTCGACGCGGGGCGCGAGCTGCGCCGCAAGGACGAGCTGCTCTCCTCACAGAACGAGGGGATGATGGCCTCGATGCGCGACCTTCAGCGGCGCTACGAGGAGCTCCAGCGCGCGCGGGACGAGCTGCGCGCGTGGAGCGAGACCTTGGAGGCGCGCGTGGCCGAGCGCGGCCGCCAGCTCGAAGAGGCGCGCGCGATCGCGCTCCACAATGAGAAGCTGGCGGCGCTCGGCACGCTGCTCTCGGGCGTCGGCCACGAGCTCAACAACCCGCTCGGGCAGATCCTGCGCAACGCCGGCAACCTCGGGCGGGATCTCAAGCCCGTCGTCGAGAGCCTCGCGTCGGTGCAGCGCATCCTGCAGAGCGGCGCCGACGCGCAGCGCTGGCTCGACGACGCGGCGCGCCTGCGGCTCGAGCGCCGCCTGCCGCTGATGGAGCAGGCAATCCACAACATCGAGCGCGGCACCGCCCGATCGATCCAGCTCGTGCGCAGCCTCAACGCGTTTTCGCGCTCGTCGTCCGATCCGCCGCGCCGCGTGCCGCTGCGCGCGCTGATCGACGAGGCGGTTACGCTGCTGCAGGCGGACCTTTCCGACCATCCCGTGCGCTTCGACGTGTCGGTACCGGCCGACTTCGAGGCGTGCGTGTTCGAGGCGCCGATGCTGCAGGTGATCCTGAACCTCGCGCAGAACGCTGTTCAGGCGATGCGCGTGCCTTCGCAGCACGCCGCGCACGCGATGGACTTCGACGGCACGATCGCGATCTCGGCGCGCGCCGAGAAGGACGTGGTCATCCTCGCCGTCGCCGACACCGGCTCGGGCATCCCCGAGGAGATCCTGCCGAAAATCTTCACGCCCTTCTTCACCACGCGGCCGCCTGGTCAGGGGACGGGCCTGGGCCTCGCGATCGTCCAGAGCATCGTCTGCGAGAAGCATTGCGGCGAGATCCACGCGCGCAACCGGGCCGGCGAGCCGGGCGCGATCTTCGAGGTGCGCATCCCGAAAAACCTCGACGCCATCCACGCGCGTGCGGTCGCCGACGCGGCCGCACAGGGAGGAACCCGTGCTCAACCTGAACATCTTCAGTAGCCTGAAAGTCCTCTACGTCGACGACGAGATGGAGAACCTCCAGGCGTTTTCCTACGCGCTCATCGACGAGTGCGACGTCGCGACGTTCCAGTCGCCCGAGGATGCGCTCAAGGCGATCGAGGCGGATCCGACGATCGCCGTCGTCGTCGCGGACATCCGCATGCCGGAGATGGACGGCTTCGAGTTTCTGCACCGCGTAGCCAAGGTCAACCCGTTCACCTCCAACGTCATCCTCACCGGCCACACCGACGAGGCGCTCGCGATCAAGGCGCTAAACGGGCAGCTCTGCTCCGGCTACTTCAAGAAGGCCGATGCGTTCGCCGGCAACGCCCTCGCGACGATCATCCGCGACGCCGGCTTGCGCTACGCCGATCGCCACAGCCGCGAGATCCTGACCGCGAACGCGACGCAGATCGTCAAGCGCATGTTGCGCGTCAAAGATCGCACCTTCGCGCACACCCCTTCGGGCGTGATGGCGCACGACAACGTCGAGCTGCTCTGCCGCTACCTCCTGCCGTTCCTCGACATCCCGCTGGTCGACAAGGAGATATTGTTGCTGGCGGCGGGCTTCTACGACGTCGGCAAGATCGCCGTACGCGACGAGCTCCTCGCCGCCCCGCACGTCTTCTCCGTCGACGAGCACCGCGAGATGAAGGAGCACGTCGCGCACTCGGACGAGATCCTGCGCGGCCTGCGCGGCCTGGAGAAGTGCCATCAGGCGGCCGTCGACCACCACGAGCACTTCGACGGCACCGGCTACCCGCGCGGCAAGAAGGGCCGGGAGATATCGCTCTTCGGCCGCATCCTCGCGGTCGTCGACTACTTCGACGCGATGGCCTCGGAGCGCAGCTACAAGCGGGGCCTGCCGCTCGCGCAGGTGATGGAGATCGTCGAGTCGGAATCGGGCAAGAAGTTCGATCCGGACGTGGTGAAGGCGTTCGGGCAGATGTGGCGAGAGAACCACCAGCTCGAGGATCACTACCGGCTGCAGAACGAGCGGCTCGCGCGGGCCCGGCCGCTGCCCGAGCGCACGCCGACGCCGCTGGCGCGAATCGGCTCGGTCGACGTGCCGGTCGATCACGTCGCCAGCGTGTGCACGGCGCTGCGGCAGCTCGCCGACGCCTACGGGCAAGGCGGCGGCGACGCGGGCGCGGTCAAGGCACTGTGGGACACGCACGACCTCGCCTTCCTGGCGACGCGCCTGGAGGATCGCCTGCGCGCGCTCGACAAGGCCAAGGGCGCGCGGCGCGCGGAGATGGCGCTGCAATAGGCCGTGTCCGAATCGCCCCCCCGTCCGTCCGAAGCCGATCCGATCGAGGAGGATCGCGTCGCGGCGCTCTTGCTGGTCTCCTCCGGCGTCGCGCACGAGGTGCTGAACCCGCTCGGCTTCGTGTCGATGGCGCTGTTCCAACTGCGCGAGCTCTTCGACGCGCAGGCGCTCTCGCCCGAGGCGCAGGGCGAGGCGGCGCGCCTGTTCGACGCCGCGCGCGTCGGCCTCGACCGCGTGCAGGGCGTGGTCTCCGATCTGCGCTCCTACGCGCTGCGCGAGACCAGCCCCAAGCCCGCGCTCGCCGATCTGCACGAGGGCTTGCGCCGCACCGCGCGGCTGCTCACGCTGCGCCGCGGCGACGCCGTGCGCGTGCACCTCGACCTCGGCCCCGACGGGCGCGCGGTGTGCCGCGAGGGCCGCATGAACCAGGTCTTCTTCAACCTGATCCTGAACGCGCTGCAGGCCGTCGGCGATTCTGGCGACGTGTGGGTCAAGAGCCTGGTCGACGAGAATCGGCTGTGCGTGAGCGTGCGGGACTCGGGCCCCGGCATTCCGCCCGAGAACCTCGGCCGCCTCTTCCGCCCCTTCTTCACCACCAAGGAGGGCGGCCAGGCCAGTGGCCTCGGTCTCGCGCTCAGTCGCCGCATCGTGCGTGACCACGGCGGCGACATCCACGTACGCAGCGATCCTTCGAGCGGCGCGGAGCTGACGGTGACGATCCCGCGCGGGATCTAGTCCTGCCGTCTACGCACGGTCGAGCTGCGGCAGGTGATCGAAATGCGCGTCGCGCGCGCAAAGCACGAGATTGTGCTGGAGCACCAGGGCGGCGATCCACATGTCGTTGGTCGGAATCGGCGTGCCCTGGCGGCGGAGCTGGCGGTAGACGGCGGCATAGTGATGCGTGGTCTGGTCGTCGGGCCAGAGCACCGTCACGCCGTCGCGCATCAGGAACCGGCGCAGGACACGCTCGTTCTCGGCGCTTCGGGTTCCCCGGGCGAAGCCGGCTCGCAACTCGGCCAACGTGATGAACGGGACGTGAACCGACTCCGCGCGCTGCACGGCGTCGCAGACCACCGGATCGTCCCGGCAGATCGCGCCATACGCGTTCGTATCGAGCGCCAGCTTCACTTCCAGAGATCGGGATCGATCTGATCCTGGTCCCTGATGGCGGCGTCGAACTCGGGGTCGTCTATCCAGGTGCCGCGGATGCCTTCGAGCGAACGCCGACGCACGGGCTCCTCGGTCAGGCCAAGGCCGCGTTGGAGCGCCTCGACGGCGATCTGGTTCAGGCTCTTGCCGGCCTCGCGGGCGTGCCGGCGCAATGCCCGGTCGAGCGCCGGCGAGATCCTCCGGAGCGTGTACTGCATGTAGGCACTGTAGGCTCGCAGTGTAGGCACGTCAAGAGTCCCGCGCCGCCAGCCGCCGTCAGCGCCCGCGCATCAGCCCGGCAGCCGCATCGTGAACGTGCTGCCCTTCCCGACCTCGCTCTCGACGGTGAGGCGCCCGCCGTGACCCGCGACGATCGTACGGCAGATGTCGAGACCCAGGCCGGTGCCCTTTTCCTTGGTCGTGAAGAACGGCTCGAAGATGCGCTCGAGCTGTGCCTTCGGTATGCCCGCGCCTCCGTCGCTGACGCTGAGGCACACCTCTCCAGCTTCCGCGAACATCCGCACCCGAATCGCGCCGCCGCCCTCCAATGCCTCGGCGGCGTTCTGCAGGAGGTTCAGCACCACGCGGCGTATGCGCTCCGGCGCCATCGGGCAGGCCGGCGGATCCTCGTCGGCGATCTCGATCGGGCAGGCGCTGAAGGCCGCTCCGCCCTGCGCGAAGCGCACGACATTCGAGACGACGTCGCACAGGCGCGCGCGCAGCATCCGGTAGCGGGGCGTCTCGCCGCGCGCGAGGGCGCCGAGCTCCTCGACCATCGTCGTCATGTCGCCGGAGGCCTGCTCGATGTCGGCGAGCGCTTCGCACAGCACCGGATCGTCACGGTGGCGGTTCGCGAACACGTGCAGGTTCGACATCGTCATCAGGAGGTTGCGGATGTCGTGCGCGAAGCTGGCCGAAAAGCGGCCCACCAGCGCGAGCTTCTCCGCGCGCACGAGCCGCCCGCGCGCCTCGGAAAGCTCGGCGAGCGAGTGCTCGAGCTCGAGGTTGCGCCGCGACAGCTCCGCGAGGATCTTGCGATTGTGCAGGATGAGATCGCGCCGCTCCAGCGCGTGGCGGATCTCGGTGCGCATGTCGACCGGGTTCCACGGCTTGAAGATGAAGCGGTAGACCTCGCCGCGGTTGATCGCGGCCATCATCGCCTCCGGGTCGGTGTACGCCGTCATGAGGATGCGCACGCAGTCGGGGTCGCGCGCCCGCAGCTCGGCGAACAGCTCGACGCCGGTGATGCCCAGCATGCGCTGATCGGCGAGCACGAGATCCGCCGGCTCCTCGAGGAGCATCGCCAGCGCCTCCTCGCCCGAGCCGGCCGTGCGCACCGCGTAGTCGCGCTCGAGCAGCCGCGCAATCAGCATGCGCGCGACCTCCTCGTCGTCGACGACGAGGATCCGGTGTCGCCGCGTCGTCGGCTCGCTCATGAGGTCAAAGTAGAACACGGCCGCTGACCGGCGAGCAAATTTCGGGCTCGTCTTGGCGGCCCTGCTTCCGCCCCGTTGATTTCCCCCGCGCCGCGTCCTAAAGACGGTCCTTCACATGACGGCGCAAAAGCAGCTCTACGAAATCGGCGAAACGCCGCCCCTCGGACACGTCCCCAAGCAGATGATCGCGCAGGTCGTTCGGCGCGAGCGCTTCGGCGAGCCTCGGGACGCCTTCAAGCCCGAGCCCGTCGACGTGCCGGCGATCGGGCGCGACGAGGTGCTGGTCTACGTGCTGGCCGCCGGCATCAACTACAACAACGTCTGGGCGGCGCGCGGAATCCCCGTCGACGTCATCAAGCAGCACGAGAAGGACGGCGATCGGTCGGGCTTCCACGTCGGTGGCAGCGACGCGTCCGGCGTCGTCTGGGCGGTCGGCGCCGACGTCTACAACGTCAAGGTCGGCGATCCCGTGGTCGTCCACTGCGGCCAGTGGAGCTCGCAGGATCCGCACGTGAAGTCGGGCAAGGACCCGATGTTTTCGGGAACCTTCCGCATCTGGGGCTACGAGACCAACTGGGGCTCGTTCGCGCAGTTCACCAAGGTGCAGGCGCACCAGTGCCTGCCCAAGCCCGAGCACCTGACGTGGGAGGAGGCGGCGGCCTACATGCTGGTCGGCGCGACCGCCTACCGCATGCTGTGCGGCTGGCCCGAGCACGCCGTCGCGCCGGGCGACGCCGTCCTCGTATGGGGCGGAAGCGGCGGTCTCGGCAGCCAGGCGATCCAGATCGCCAAGGCCAAGGGCGCTTATCCCATCGCCGTGATCTCCGACGACGCGAAGGCGGATTTTTGCGCGAAGATCGGCGCCAAGGGCGTGATCAACCGCAAGCGCTTCTCGCACTGGGGCGTGCTGCCGCACTGGAAGGACGACGCCGGCATGGCGAAGTTCCTGGAGGGCGCGCGCGGCTTCGGCAAGGCGATCTGGGACGTGCTCGGCGAGAAGCGCAGCCCGCGGCTGGTCTTCGAGCACCCCGGCGAGGACACGATCCCGACCTCGGTCTTCGTGTGCGACACCGGCGGCATGGTCGTCATCTGCGCCGGCACCAGCGGCTACAACGCGACGCTCGATCTGCGCCACCACTGGATGCGGCAGAAGCGCCTGCAGGGCTCGCACTTCGCCAACGACGCGCAGGCCGAGGCGCTCAACTGGATGGTGACGCGCAAGGAGATCGATCCCTGCCTCTCGCGCACCTTCGCGTTCGGCGAGATTCCGCTGGCGCACCAGCTCATGAACGAGAACAAGCACCCGCCGGGCAACATGGCCGCGCTGGTCGGCGCGCCGCGCCCGGGTCTTCGCGAGCTGCCGTAGGCGTCGGCCTCATGAGCAAGTCCACGCGCGGAAATTTCTTCGAGGACTTCCACAAGGGCGACGTCATCCGGCACCCGGCGCCGCGCACGGTCACGGAAGGCGACGCGGCGCTCTACATCGCGCTCTACGGCGACCGCCGTCCGCTCCACTGCGCGCGCGAGTTCGCGCATGCGCTCGGTATGCGCGACGCGACGATCCACGACTGGCTCGCGTTCCACCTCGTCTTCGGAAAAACCGTCGGTCAGGTCTCGCTCAACGCGGTGGCCAACCTCGGCTACGCCGACGGGCGCTTCCTCGGGCCGGTCTACCCCGGCGACACGCTACGCGCCGAGAGCGAGGTGCTCGGCGTCAAGGAGACGTCGAGCGGCAAGGCCGGCATCGTGTGGGTGCGCACGCGCGGGCTCAACCAGCGCGACGGAGAGGTGCTGCGCTACGCGCGCTGGGTGATGGTCGAGAAGCGCGACCCGGCGACGCGAACAGGCGCCGCCGACGCCCCCGAGCTGCCTTCGTGCGTGCCGGCCGCCGAGCTGCGCGCGCCCGAGGGGCTCGATCTGCGCCGCTTCGCCGAGGTCGCGTGGGCGACCGGCGGCGGCGCGCTGTGGGACGACTACCAGCCGGGCGAGCGCATCGATCACGTCGACGGCATGACCGTCGACGAGGCCGACCACACGCTCGCGACGCGCCATTTTCAGAACACCGCGCGCGTACACTTCAACCTGCACGCGATGGCCGCCTCGCGCTTCGGCAAGCGCCTGGTCTACGGCGGTCACGTCATCTCGATCGCGTCCTCGCTCGCCATCAACGGCCTCGAGAACGCGCTCGCCGTGCTGGCGCTCAACGGCGGCTCGCACACGAACCCGACCTTCGCCGGCGACACGATCTACGCGTGGAGCGAGATCGTCGAGAAGGCCGCGCTCGCCGGCCGCGACGACGCCGGCGCGCTGCGCGTGCGCCTCTGCGCCGCGAAAAACGCCGACCCGGTGCGCGAACGTGTCCTTCGCCGCGTGAAGAACGAGAAGGGCGAGGAGTCGCCCGACCCGCGGCTGGTGCTCGAGCTCGACCTCTGGCTGCTGGTCCCGCGCCGCCGCTAACGCGTGTTTTCGAGTATCGTCGGCACGTGATCGCGAGGCAGCTCGTCGCCGGCCTGTCGCTGGGGAGCGGGCTCATCGTGCTGATGGGGACCTGGGCCCTGCTGGCCGTCGAGCCCGACGTCCCGCCCCCTCCCCCGCCGCCGCCGGCCGCCGCGAAGGTCGCGACCGACAGATTCCGTTACACGGAGGGCTTCTACAAGGCGCTGCTCGTGCACGATGCGCGCGCCTACGGCCTTGGGCGCTTCGACCCGGTTACACTTCTCGCACCCAACCGCTTCCAGCCGGAGTACCGCGGCCGCTACGAGCTGCGTCCCGGCGGGCGCCCGCTCGAGACCGAGCACCTGGTGCTGCGCGCGACCGTCGCCAAGGAGTGGGCGGCGCAAGGCGACCAGCGCTTTCGCACGGACCACCTGATCCTGCGGATCACGAATCGCGGTGAGAGCCCGCTCGCCTACTTCGTCGGTACGGCGCTCGATGACGAGCGTGCGTGCGCCCGCAAGGGCAACCTGGCGCACGATGCGCTGACGATCCGCGCGGGCGAGACGATCGAGCGCGTCGAGTGCTTTCACCGATCCGGCAACAGCCTGCGGGCCCTGCGCGTCGACACGATGGAGATCTCGCAGCTCGGCTACTTCTACGTCGCGCGCCTCGATCCGCTCGCGCTCGGCGTGGCGCCGCGCATCGCCGAGGCGCATCGCGTCCCCGGCGGCGCCGAGCGCTGCCGCCACGTGCCGCAGGGCGAGCTCGATCGGGCCGGTGTGCCCGAGTCGCGCTGGGCGCACGTCGTCGACTTCTACTCGCGCCACAACTGCGACGAGTACTGGTTCTTCGCCGACTACCGCCTCGCCGAGAGGCCGCTGGCGGCGCTCGTGCCTTCGCGCGCCGCCGACGAGTAGGACGGCTACGCGCGGCTCCTACGCCGCTCGGCCATCGCGATCGCCATCTCGAGCGCCGCGAGAAAGCTCGCCGGACGCGCGCGCCCCGTGCCCGCGAGCGCGTACGCGACGCCGTGGTCGGGCGACGTGCGCGGGATCGGCAGGCCGAGCGTGACGTTCACCGCGCGATCGAAGTCGAGCGCCTTGACCGGGATCAACCCCTGATCATGGTAGAGGGCGACGATCGCGTCGAGCCTCGGCTCGTGCACGGGCGCGAACGCGCTGTCGGCGGCGAGCGGGCCGACGATCTGCGCGTCGGAGACGCCGCGCAGGGCCGCGCGCGCCGCCTCGATCGCGGGCGCCACGATGTCGATCTCCTCGCGGCCCAGCCAGCCGTCCTCGCCGGCGTGCGGATTGAGCCCGCACACGCCGATGGTCGGCCGCGCAATGCCGAAGTCGTCGCGCAGCGCGTAGGCGGCCAGGCGGATCGCGCGTTCGATCTCCGCGCGCCCGAGGCGCCGGGGCACCTCGGCGAGTGGCAGGTGCGTCGTCGCGAGCACGACGCGCAGGCGCGGCGAGGCCATCATCATGGCGTGCTCGGCCGCGCCCAGCCGCGCGGCGAGGAACTCGGTGTGCCCGGGAAACGTGAAGCCGGCGCGCCGCGCCCACACCTTCGAGATCGGCGCCGTCACCAGCGCGTCGATCTCGCCGCGCCGCGCCGCTTCAGCCGCCGCCTCGAGCCAGGCGACTTGCGCCCGCGCCGATCGATCGTCGGGCCGCCCCGGTGAAAATCCCGTCGCGTCGCCGAAGACCCGCATGGCCACGCCCGCCGGCGGCTGTGCGAGCGCGTGTGCGACCAGCTCCGGCCCGATGCCGCAGGGATCGCCCAGCGTCACGCCGATTCGCAGCGGGCCCACGCGATGGGCTGTGTGAAGCATCGCGCCCTCCTAACGTCATAGTGGAGCCTGTGCAATACTCATTTTTCATGCGCGCGATGCTTTGCGCCGAGCTTTTTTGCGCCTTGCTGCTGCCGGCTCCGTCGAGGGCGGCACAGCCGCTGCAGCCGCTGCCCGAGAAGACGCTGCTCGGCCTGCGCGACTTCGCCGAGCGCGGTGAGCTCGCGTTGATCGAGTCGCACAAGATCGGCGGGCTCAAGCAGATCACGCTGGTCGCGGTCATCCACGCGCCGCCCAAGCGGGTGTGGGACACGCTCACCGATACGGAGCGCTACCCCGAGTTCGTGCCGAACGTGGTGAAGAACCAAACTTCCAAGGACACCGGCGCGCAGCGATGGGTCGAGTTTGAGCTCGAGGTTCCGCTCTTCAACCTCGAGGGCACCAACCACTATCGTTTCCAGCCGCCGGCCGTGATGGAGGTCGAGACCGTCGCGGGCGACCTGAAGACCGGCCGTTGGCGCTGGGAGCTCTACCCGCTGGGGGAGAACGCGACGCTCGCCGTCGAGTACGCGTACTCCGACATCCGCGAGCTCAACTGGGCGCTGCGGAAGATGATCCGCGGCAACAAGAACATCGAGCACGGCTCGGTGCTGAGCGCCGCGACGGTGTTCATGAAGGCGCTCAAGCAGCGCGCGGAGAGCCGCGTCGGGCGCGGCCCGGCGGCGCGCCCCGACCCGAAGAAGGCGACGAAGATCGTCCTGCAAAGCCTGCGGGACGGAGCCGACTCGCCCGACTTCGCGGCGCTCGATCCGCTGCTCGATCGCGGCATCGTGGCGCTCGTGCAGTCGTTTCCCGACGGGCGCCTGCACCAGGCCGTGCTCTTCGCGCGCACGTACGCGGCCAAGGAGAAGGTCTACGCCGTCGCCGGGCGCCCCGAGCGCTACGACGACTTCATGCCCAATATCGAGGCGGCGGAGCTGCTCGAGGAGTCGAGCGACGACCTGCGCTACTCGATGAAGGTGAAGGGGTTGTTCCTCAGCATCGACTTCGAGGCGCGCATGAGGCGCGGCGACGGCTGGCTCCGCAGCGACACCACCGGCGGCGACCTGCGAAACGCGCACTTCGCCTGGGAGTTCGTGCCTCAGGGGAGCGAGCGCACGCTCACGCTCCACTACATCAACACGGATCTGCGGCGAAATAGCTGGGTCATCCGCCAGCTCATCGATCGTGAGCCGTTCTTCGAGCATGGCGTGAACGTGGCGACCGGGCTGATCACCATCAACAACGTTCGCGGCCGCGCCGAGGGCTGGCTGCGGCCGAAGAAGAAGTGACGTGATCTCCGCGCCGATACTCCTCGCCGCGGCGCTGCCGCTGCTGCCCGGCGAGTGGTTCCGCTACCGCGTCACGGTCGGCTTCGCCGAAGCCGGGACCGCCTCACTCGCCATCGCCGAGCCGATGAGCAAAGGCGGGCGGACGCTGCTGCCCGTGCGCGGCGCCGTCGAGCCGAGCTCCTTTCTGCGCGGCTTCTATCGGGTGCGCGGCGAGATCGTGACCTGGCTCGACGCCGACGGGCTCCTGCCGGTGCGAACCTCCTACCATCGGGAAGATCCGCACGCCAAGCTCCACGTCGAAGGGCGTCAAGAAAAGCCCGGCCGCGTCACGTGGAGGACGACGCGCAACGGCCGCACGCGCGAGAGCGCCCGGACCTTCCGCGAGCCGATCTACGATCCGATCGCCGCGCTCATGACGCTGCGCTGCCATGCCCTCGCCGCCGGCGAGGTGCGCGAGCTGTGGCTGATGGATGGCCTGACCCTGATGCGAGCCACCGCCACCGGCGGACCGATCGAGACGCTTCGCCTGCCCGTGGGAGAGATGCGCGCGCAACGCATCGACGGTGTGATCCGACGCGCCGGGAATCCGCGGCCATTCCGCCTCTGGCTCACGGCCGACGCCGCGCGCCTGCCCGTCAAGCTCGACGGGGAAACGCGCCTGGGCCGCACCGTCGTCGAGCTCATCGGCTACGGGCGCGAGGCGCGCGAGCGCCAGCACGTCCCGCCTCGCGGGCTGAGGCAGCCCGAACGTCCCGTCGGACGGGCTGAGGCAGCCGCGAAGCGGCCTCGCGCGCCGGCGCGGCCACGCCCACCGGCTCGCCGGTGACGCCGAGCTTGTAGCCGACGTTTCGCACCGTCTCTACCAGATTGGCCGCCGCCCCCAGCTTTGCGCGAAGCCGCCGCACGTGGATGTCCACCGTGCGGCTCCCACCGTAGTAGTTGTATCCCCACACGCGCGAGAGCAGCTGCTCGCGCGTGAAGACCTTGCCGCGGTGCTGCGCCAGGAACTTCAGGAGCTCGAACTCCTGGTGGGTGAGGCTGAGTCGGCGAGCGCCGAGGTGCGCCTCGTAGCCGGCCGCGTCGATCACCAGGTCGCCGATCTTCAGTCGCTCCTCCTGGGCGAACGACGACGTACGCCAGTCGAGCTGCCGGATGCGCGCATAGAGCTCCGCCGGCACCACCGGCACCAGCACGAAGTCGTCGAACACCGAGAAGTCGAGCATCCCGAGCTTGCTGGTAGTGACGGCGAGCAGCGCCGGCACCTCGGCCAGCGGCGGCAACGCGCGCAGACTGCCGAGACACACGACGCCGGTCGTCATGCGATCGGCCGCCTCGACGATCACCAGGTTCGGGCGGCTCTTTTGCAGCGCGGCCTCGTCAATCTCCTCGAGGTCGAACCCGCAGATGACCAGATCGCAGCCGAGCTCGCGCAGCGCCGCGACCACGCCCTGCGGCTCCTCGCCCTGCACGTCGACCGTCGCCACGAACACAAGCATGTCGCCGGACTCTCCGGACTCCGACCCCCGGAGTCAAGGGCGCCGTCGCATTCTCTTGCGGGCCGGCGCACGCGCTGTTGCGCCGCATCGGCCGCGCGGGCAAGATGGTGCTATGGACGAGCTTGTGTGCAGCTTCTGCGCCAAACGGCGCAAGGAAGTGCGCAAGCTCATCTCCGGTCCAAAGGTCTTCATCTGCGACGAGTGCGTCCAGCTCTGCAATGAGATCATCGCCAAGGACGAGCCGCCACCCGAGCGCACGTTCCCTCGCCCAAAGGAGATCTACGACGAGCTCGAGCGCTACGTGGTCGGGCAGCCCCGCGCGAAGAAGTCGCTTTCCGTCGCGGTGTACAACCACTACAAGCGTATCTACACGCGCGGCCGCCCCGGCGACGTCGAGCTCCAGAAGGGCAACATCCTCATGATCGGCCCGACGGGCTGCGGCAAGACGCTGCTCGCGCAGACGCTCGCGCGCAAGCTCGACGTCCCGTTCGCGATCGCCGATGCCACGGCGCTGACCGAGGCCGGCTACGTCGGCGAAGACGTCGAGAGCGTCATCAAGGCGCTCTACCGCAACGCCGGCTGCGACATCGAGAAGGCCTCGCGCGGGATCGTCTGCATCGACGAGATCGATAAGATCGCGCGCAAGGGCGGCGGCCCCTCGCCCACGCGCGACGTCTCGGGCGAGGGCGTGCAGCAGGGGCTGCTGAAAATCGTCGAGGGAAAGCGCGCGGCGATCACGCCGGACGGCGCGCGCAACCGCCCGCAGCAAGAGCTCATCCAGGTCGACACCACCGACATCCTCTTCATCTGCACGGGCTCGTTCACCGGCATCGAGGAGATCGTCAAACGCCGCATCGGCGAGCGTGGCATGGGCTTCGGCGCGAGCGTCGCGAAGAACGACCACGACCTCGACGCGCTGCGCGCGCAGTCGCGGCCGGAGGATCTCATCAAGTACGGCATGATCCCAGAGTTCATGGGCCGGCTCCCGGTGCTGGTTGCGTGCGACGACCTCGGCGTCGACGCGCTCGTAGAGGTGCTGTGGCGACCGAAGAACGCGCTGGTGCGGCAGTACGAGCGGCTGTTCGCGATGGAGAGCGTCAAGCTGCGCTTCGCCGACGACGCACTGCGCGCGGTCGCCGAGGAGGCGCATCGTCGCAAGTCCGGCGCGCGCGGCCTGCGCTCGATCGTCGAGGAGGTCATGCTCGACGTGATGTACGAGATTCCCTCGCTCTCGGGCGTGCGCGAGTGCGTCGTCACGGCCGAAACCGTGCAGCAGAGAGCACGCCCGATCCTCATCCGCGAGAAGAAAGCTTCGTGACGACATGTTGACGCTCCCCGAGCAATCGAGGCTTCGCGAGAAGCTGGTGACGGAGCGCACGCGGCTGCTGCGCAACGCGCAGCAGGGCCTCGCGCGCAGCATGGACCGCGATCAGGACATCGGCCGCGACTCGATCGACGAGTGCACGCAGGAGAACCTGGTCGCGACCGAACTGCGCCTGCGCGATCGCGAGAAGTGGCTGCTCGCCAAGATCGACCGCGCGATCGAGCGTATCGATGGCGGCACGGTCGACGCGTGCGAGGACTGCGGCGAGGCGATCGGCGTCAAGCGGCTGCTCGCGCGCCCGGTCACCACGCTCTGCATCGACTGCAAGGAGGCGCGGGAGCGGGAAGAGGTGGCCTACGAGTCGGGCGGGGGGCGCGGTCTCGCCGGCGGGGTCGGCATCGGCGGCGACGATCTCGGCGACCTTTCGCTGCCCGAAGAATAGCGCCCGCCGGTGGCCGGCGAAGCCCCTAAGTACCGGATCATCGAGAAGCTCGGCGCGGGCGGCATGGCCGAGATCTACCGCGCCGAGGTCGAGAGCATCTCCGGCTTCAAGAAGACGGTCGCGATCAAGCGGATCCTGCCGGGACTGACCAAGAACGAGAAGTTCGTGACGATGTTCCTCGACGAGGCGCGCCTGTGCCTGCGCCTCAATCACGCCAACATCGTCCAGGTCTTCGACGTCGGGCAGGCCGCCTCGACCTACTTCCTGGTCATGGAGCTGGTCGACGGGCTGAACCTGCGCCAGGTTGCCGAGGCCATGCGACGGCAGCGCCGGCGGCTTCCCGTCGAGTACGCGCTCTACCTCGGCATGGAGATCGCCAAGGGGCTCGCGTACGCGCACGATCTGCACGACACCGAAACGGGCAAGCCGCTCGGCATCGTGCACCGCGACGTCACGCCGCCCAACGTGCTGCTCTCGAAGATGGGCGAGGTGAAGCTCACCGACTTCGGCCTGGCGAAGGCGGCGGTGCACGTCGGCGACACCGAGCCGGGCGTCGTGAAGGGAAAATTCTCCTACCTTTCGCCCGAGGCGGCGATGGGCGCGGAGGTCGACGCGCGCTCGGACGTCTTCTCGTGCGGCGTGCTGCTCTTCGAGATGCTCACCGGCAAGCGCCTCTTCTACGGCGAGAGCGACTGGCAGACGGTCGAACTGGTGCGCGCGACGCACATCCCGTCGATGGTCGCGCTCAACCCCGACATCGCCGAGGAGCTGGAGGCGGTGGTGCGGCGCGCTCTCGCGCGCGATCCCGAGGCGCGCTTCCAGAGCGCCGCCGACTTGGGCGATGCGCTCGCGCAGCACCTCTTCGCGCGCGGGATGAAGGTCACCAGCCGCGACATCGCGCGGTTGGTCGGTGAGTGCGCGGCCGACTCCAAGCGCGACAAGAGACCCGCGGCGAGCGGGCTGGCGCAGGCGATCATCGAGGAGGAGATTCGCCTCTTCACCTCGATCGAGGGCGAGGGCGAGGGCGAGCATCGCACCGCGTCGATGGTCGAGCCGGGGCCGACGGCGCGCTTTTCGACGGGCGAGCTGATCGACACGTCGGACTGGGCGCGCGAGATTGCGCCGACGACGATACCGCCACTCCCGCCGCCAAGAGCGAAGGTCGCGGCCACGCCGCCGGCAGCGCCGCCGCCCAATCGTCCGGCGACGCCGCCACAACCGTTACCGCAGGGGGAAGGCTTGTCGCCGCCGGTCGTGCGCGATCAAGCGGGCGAAGCGCCAACACCTCGCTGGGTCGTGCTCGTCGCCGCGATCGCCGTGGCTGTCGGGCTGATGATGGCCGGCCTGCTGGCGCTACGGTAGCCACGGCAGCGGATCGCCGCCGGCGCGCTTCTCGGCGGCGACGATCCACTGGCGGCCGCGGCGCTCCCATTGCTGCTCGCCGACGGTTTCGCGGACGATCCCTTCGGAGCGCCGGTGCCACGTCCAGGTCACGTGCGCCGTCGCGTGAGTCTTGTCCTTGTCGAGCACGACCTCGCCCAGCTCGTAGTTGGTGATCTCGAGATCGCCGCGCTCGCGACGGTGGAGCTGGCGAAACTCGCCCTGTCGTTCCGCGTCGACGTAGGGCGCGGCGCTCTCGAGCTTCCCCCAGCGCACGCCGTCGTTGTAGACGTCGAGCGCCTCACGCAGGCGATCGGCCGACGTCACGCCCACGCACGCGGCGGCGGCGGCGGCGAGCAGGGCGGCGATGGCGAGGCGTCTCATCGATCGAACCTGGCGGACGCTAGCCGCCGCCCTGGCCCCTCGCAAGAATTCGCCGCACCCGCGCGAGGTCGGCACGCGAGAGCTCGCCCATCAAAGCGAGGATGCCGAGGAACGTCGCTTGGCAGAGCGCGGCCTCGAGCAGCGCGCGCAGCTTGCCGCCGTCGGGCACCGCGCGGCCGAGCGCGACCGTCGCGGCGAACGCGACCATCACGCGGAGCGCGGTCTGAAGTGGCAGCGTCGCGCCCAGCGTGCGCGCGAGCGCCACGAGCGAGGCGATGCCGCCGAGCGCCGTGCCCAGGGCCACGCCCGCCGCGGCGGAGGGCAGGAGGTCCGCGCTCCCGGCGCGCGCGCCGAGCACGCACAGGCCGCCCGAAGCGACGAGCGTGCCGGCGACCAGCGCCAGCGCGACGCCGGTGCGACCGGCGCCATTGAGGATCGTCGCCGCGATCGCGAAGATCGAGAAGAAGACCTGGCCGATGGCCAGCACCGCGAGCGCGGGCGCTCCTGCGACGTATTCGGCCGGATACGGCACGCCGAGCATCGCGGCCGGGTTGGCGGCGAAGACGACGGCGAGCGACGCGCAGAAGAGCAGCGAGAAGCGCATCGTTTGCGCGACGTAGGCGCGCGTGGCGTCGCGATCCTGGGCGAAGGTCGAGCGCGAGACCAGCGGGAAGATCACGAACGCGACGGCCAGGATCCCCTGGTAGGGGATGCGCGCGAGCGTCTGCGCCGCGGCGTAGTACGCGGCCTGGCGGCTGGCCTCGTCGGCGGTCGCCACCTCGCCGGCGAAGCGGCGGACGAGGAAGAGATCGAGCAGCAAGAGCAGGTTCAGCAGCAGCGTGTAGGCGAGGATCTGCGACATGAACAAGGCGACGCGCCGCGCGGGAAAGGGCTCGGTCGCGCGCCGCGCGCCCACGGCGACCGCCGCGATCCCGAGGATCAGCGCGGAGGCCAGCACGAAGCCCCCGATCGCGCCGCCGACGCCGAGGCCCGCGGCCGCGGCGCCGATCACCAACCCGGCCTTGATCGTCGAGAACGACATGTCGAGGCCGGCCTGCACGTGAAATCGGCGCAGACCGTTCGCGGAGCCGACAAACACCGCGTAGAGCGCGTAGCAGAAGGTGATCGCCGCCGTGGCGCGGAGGCAAGGCGTCAGCGACGCGTCGCGCTCGAAGCGCGCGACCAGCGGCGCGGCGAGAAAGAAGCCGCCGGCGACGGCGCCGCCGACCAGCGCCTGCACGCGCAACGCCGCGCGCGCCACGCCGGCGTCGGCGTCGCGCTCGCTGGTGAACTTGGAGACCGCCTGGATCGTGCCGGTGACGATCGTGTTGTTGACGACGGAGACGGCGCCGACGACCACCTTCCACACGCCGAACAGCGCCGCCGTGAGCAGGTGCGGCAGCGCGAACTCGATCGCCCAGCCGGCGACCATGAACCACGCCTTGGCGGCGGCGATCCACAGCACGCCGCGGCCGGCGGCGCGCGCGGCGGCTTCGCGATCGGCGTTTTCCAGCATGCGGCGCGCGTACCTTGAGGCACCCTCGCCGTCAACCTATGATGCCGCACCATGCGCCGCACACTTGCCCTCGCCGCGATCTCCGCAGCCTCGCTCCTTTCGCGCACCGATGCGCGCGCCGAGTGGCCGCCGCCACTGGACGTCGAGGATCTGTCCGACCCGCAGTACTGGCCAAACGATCCCGGCTACGGCGGGCAGTGGAACCTGTGGAGCTTCGTCGGCGAGGCGGCGCAGGGCACGGTGCGCTCGGAAGAGCTGGCGATGGGCTCGGGCTTTCACGCCGATCGCGCGTGGCAGCGCACCACCGGCGATTCGCGCGTCGTGATCGCCGTGCTCGACTCGGGCATCAAGTGGCACGACGGCGATCTGGTCACGAAGTATTTTCTCAACGCCGCCGAGCTGCCGCGGCCGCACGCGAACTGCCGCGGCGAAGCGTGGAGCGCGGACGATCCCGACGACTCCAACGGCGACGGGATTTTCAGCATGCGCGACTGGGCGCTGCCATCCGAGGATGGGCTGCCGCGCACTTCCTGCGATCCATTGGTGAGCGACCAGAACGGCAACACGCTGATCGATCCGCAGGATCTCATCGCGGCGTTCGAAGACGGCGTCGACGACGACGCGAACGGCTACGTCGACGACATCTCGGGGTGGGACTTCTTCGACGGCGACAACGACGCCAACGACGACACCGACTTCGGCCACGGCACCGGCGAGGCCAACGACTCGGCCGCCGCCGCCAACGACGGCCGTGGCGACGCCGGCGTCTGCCCGGACTGCCGGCTGCTGATGGTGCGCGTCGCCGACAGCTTCGTGTGCGAGGTCAACGACTGGGCGATGGGCGCGCTGTTCGCCGTCGATTCGGGCGTGTCGGTCATCCAGGAGGCACTCGGCAGCATCGACAACTCGACGCTCTCGCGCGACGCGATCGAGTACGCCTACGCCAACGACGTCGTGATCATCGCCAGCGCCGCCGACGAGGACAGCTTCCACGCCAACTTCCCGGGCACCAACAACCACACCGTCTACGTCCACGCGATCACCTACGACGCCGGCTCGTGGCAGGACGCGCGGAGCTACCTGCGCTTCAACAACTGCACCAACTACGGCGCGCAGCTCGTGCTCTCGACGCCCGGCACCGGCTGCTCGTCGGAGGCGACCGGCAAGACCTCGGGCATCGCCGGGCTGATCTACGCGGCGGCGCTCGCGGCCGACCTGCCCTTCCCCGACGGCGCCGCGAAGGAGACGGACCTGCTGGGCGCGCGCCGCATCAGCGCCGAGGAGGTCAAGCAGCTCCTGCTGACGACCGTCGACGACATCGACGTCGCGGGCTCGGAGAGCGATCCCGCCGTCTACCCGAGCCGCCCCGGATGGGAGCAGCGGTTCGGCTACGGGCGGCCGAACGCGCGCACCGCGGTCGACCGCGTCTTTCAGGGCGCGATCCCGCCCGAGGTCGACATCGACGATCCGATCTGGTTCCAGGTCCTCTACCCCGACGTCACGCCCAGCGTGCCGATCGTCGCGCACCTCTCGTTCCGCGCCGACCGCTACGACGCGCTCGACTGGACGCTCGAGTGGGCGCCCGGCATCGAGCCCGACGACGATCCCGACGGCGGCGACTGGACGATCATCGCGCAAGGCTCGATCGACGCGCCGCTGGCCGGCACGCTCGCCGAATGGGACATTTCGCAGCTCGAGATCGACAACCCGCCGATGCCCGCGCCCGATCTCGGGGTCAACCGCCACCTCGTGACGGTGCGCCTGCGCGCCGTCGCGCGCACGCCTCCCGGCGGCGGCGCCGACGTGCCCGGCGTCATGCGCAAGGCGTTCCACGTCGTGCGCGATCCGGACCTGCTCCCCGGGTTCCCGCTCTACGTCGGCGCGTCGGGCGAGGCGGCCGTGAAGATGGCGGACATCGACGGCGACGGCGTGAAGGAAATCATTCTCGCCGACGCCGACGGGCAGGTGCACGCGATCCGCGGCGGCGGCGGCGAGCTTCCCGGCTGGCCGGCGCTCATCAACGTCTATCCCGGCGCCTTCGCGCACGCGGGCGCGCGCGCCTTCGCCACCAAGGCGGCCGATCCTGACACGCGCAGCGCGATGATGGCCTCACCCGCCATCGACGATCTCGACGGCGACGGGGAGATCGAAGTCGTGGCCTCGAGCTACGACGGCTATCTCTTCGTCTTCGAACCCGACGGCAGCGTGCGCTCGGGCTTCCCCGTCGAGGTCGACCGCGCGCTCTCGGAGGTGACCGACGGCGATCACATCCTCGACGACGGCTTTTTCAGCTCGCCCGTGCTGGCGGATCTCGACGGCGACGGGGCGCTCGAGATCCTGGCCGGCGCGATGGACGGCTGGCTCTACGCCTGGCGCGCCGACGGCGAGACGCAGACCGGCTTCCCGGTGCTCCTGCGCAAGCCGGGCGGCGAGCTCGTCGCGCGTTCGGTGAGCGCCCCGGCGGTCGGCGATGTCGACGGCGACGGCGCGCTCGAGATCGCGCTCGGCAGCAACGAGGACTACGGCAACTACCAGGGGCTGCTCTACCTCGTCCACGCCGACGGCAACGCGCACCCGGGCGGCCCGTACGTCGAGGGCTGGCCGCGGCGGTTCGTCTCGCTGAGCGTGCTGCCGCTGATCGGCGAGGGCCTGCCCAACGCGCCGTCGATGGCGGACGTCGACGGCGACGGCGACGACGAGATCGCTATAGCGGGCCTCGCCGGGCCGGTCTCGCTGCTGGTCGATCCGGCGGGCGATCCCGACGACGTGCAGCCGTTCAACATGGCCGTCTTCGGCACGGGCGCGTCGTCGCAGGACAAGCCGGCGGTCGCGCTCATCACCAACGGCGCGTTCGGCGATCTCGACCTCGACGGCGTGGTCGAGTACGTGCAGCCGACCGGCGGCTTCAAGGCGGCCAACGCCTTCGCCGGCAGCGGCGTGCGCACGGACTTCGACCACCACGTCTCGGCCTGGCGCCTCGACGCCGACATCCAGCAGTGGCGCATGCTCGACGACTGGCCGCGCCGCAACGACGAGTGGCAGTTCTTCATGGCGCCGGTCATCGCCGACATCGACGGCGACGGCTTCCCCGAGGTCCTGGCGGGCTCCGCCGGCTACTTCCTGCACGCCTGGAACGCGCTCGGTGAGGAGCCCGAGGGCTGGCCCAAGCTCACCGGCCAGATGGTCACCTCGCCCGCCGCCGTCGGCGACATCGACGGCGACGACGAGCTCGAGGTCGCGGTGCCGACGCGCACGGGCTTCCTCTACGCGTGGAACGCGCGCGCGATCGCCGCCAGCGCGTGCGTCGAGTGGGCGAGCTTTCGCCACGACAACCGCAACAGCGGCAACTACGGCACGCCGCTCGGCGCGCCCCGCTGCACGAGCGACGCGCTGGGCGAGGGCGAGTCGGAATCGGAGTCGGAACCGCCGGCGGGCGGCGACGACGGCTGCGGCTGCGCGCTCGGCGGGCGCGACGCACGCGAGGGGGCGCCGATCGCGGCGCTGCTGCTCTTGCTCGCGGCGATCGTGCGCCGGCGCCGGGCGCGGTAGCTACGCCAGCGCCGCCGAGACGACGCGCTCGATGCCGGAGAGATCGTTGCGCACGCGCGGCTGGTCGTAGGCGCCGCGCGCGCCAAACATCGCCAGAATCTCGTCGGCGCGGCCCGAGGCGACCTCGACCGCGAGCACGCCGCCCGGCGCGAGCGCGTCCGGGGCCTCGGCGATCAAGCGGCGCGTCAGCGCGAAGCCGTCGTCCTCGGCCGTCAGCGCCATGCGCGGCTCGTGCCGCAGCGACGGCCGCACCTCGTCGGGCCGCAGGTACGGGAGGTTGGCGATGACGAGGTCGAAGCGCTCGCCGCCGGCGCCCGCGAGCAGATCGCCGCGCACGACGCGCACGGCCAAGCCGAGGCGCTCCGCGTTCTCTCCCGCAAGCTCGACGGCGCCGGGCGAGAGGTCGGTCGCCCACACCTCGGCGTCGGGGCGCGCGTTCGCGAGCGCGAGCGCCAGCGCGCCGCTGCCGGTGCCGACGTCGAGCAAACGCGGCCTTACGCGGCCGGCCAGGCGGGCGAGCGCCTCCTCGACCAGCGCCTCGCTCTCGGGACGCGGCACCAGCACGCGCGGATCGATTTTCAGGTCGAGCGACCAGAACTCGCGGCGGCCGACGAGATACGCCACCGGCTCGCCGTCCAAGCGGCGTTTGACCAACTCGCGGAAACGCTCGAGCTCGCCGCCCGCGAGCGCGCGATCGTGATCCATGTAGAGCTCGATGCGCTTGGCCGAAAGGACGTAAGCCAGCAGGATCTCGGCATCGAGGCGCGGCGACTCGTAGCGCTCGCGCCCGAAGCGCTCGGCCGTCCAGCCGAGAACGCGGCGTACCGTCCAAGTCTCCATCGCGGAGCACGATGGCACGCGAGCCGGCAGGGGTCCATTGAGCCGCGTCGCTGCGACGACGGCCGCGCGGGCTATCATGCGGCCGTGCTCCCCCTCATCGAGCGCGCCGTCGCGCTGCGCGCCGCGCCGGTGTTCGCGTCGGTGCCGCCGAGCGCTCTCTTGCCGGTCGCCGAGCTGACGACGGAGGCTCGGATCGAGGAGGGCGAAACGCTGTTTCGCGAGGGCGACGCCGGCGACGCGATGTACGTGGTCACGCGCGGGCGCCTGCGCGTCATGCGCGGCGGGCAGGTCGTGGCCCGCGTCGGCCCGGGCGAGTGCATCGGCGAGCTCGGCGCGCTCGACCGCGCGCCGCGCAGCGCGACGGTGATCGCCGAGGAGGCGGCGCTCCTCCTGCGCCTCGAGCGCGACGATCTGCTCGACCTCTGCCTCGACAGCCCCGAGCTCGTGCGCGCGATGATCGCCGTCCTGGCCGATCGCCTGCTCAAGGTCGCCCCGTGAGGGGGGCCTCAGCCCGTCCGACGGGACGTGGGCCACGCATGACACGCCCCGCGCTCCGCGGCGCCGAAGTGGCGGGCCTTGGCTACGCCTTCACCGCGATGGCCGCGGCGATGACGCTGCGGACCTACTGCGACGCCGCCTTCCTCTCGGCGCAGGGCACGGCGCGGCTGCCGCACTTCTTCGTCGCCTCCTCGCTCGCGACCATGGCGCTCTCGGCGCTCTACGGGGCGGCCGTCCGACGCGTGCGCGCGCCCGCGCTCGACGCCACGCTCGCCCTCGCGGCCGCCGCGATCGCCTTCTGGGCGCCGCAGGTCGAGCACACCTCCCCCGCCGCGATCTTCCCCGTGACCGTCGCGCTGATCGCGCTCTCGACGATCGCCACGCTCGGCGCCTGGAACGCCGTGTCCGCCTGTGTGGACAGCCGGCGTGCGCGCCGCTTCCTGCCGCTCGCGGGAGCGGCCGCGACGCTCGGCGCCGCAACGGGTGGCGCGCTGGCGACGCTGCTCTCCGCGCGCGCGGGGCTGGACGCGCTGCCGCGTCTGGGCGCGCTGCTCGCCGTCTCGCTCGCGGCCTTTCCGTGGCTCGCCGCGGCACGCGCAACCACGCCGGCCGCGGCGCCGGCCTTGCCGGCCGAGTCGCCCGCCGGCCGCGCACACCCCGTCGCGTGGGCTGATGCGGCCGCGCGCCGCCTGGTCGCGCTGCTGGTGGCGGTGGCGCTCGTCGAGTCGCTGGTCGGCACGCTCATCGACTTCCAGCTCAAAGCCGCGCTCCGCGACGCCTACGGCCGCGATGCGATGGGCGTCTTCCTCGGCTTCTTCACGGCGGTCACCAACGTCGGCGTGCTCGCGCTGCAGCTCTTCGTCGTCGCGCCGATCTTCGCGCGGCGCGGGCTCGCGTTTTCGCTGGCGCTGCACCCGATCGCCGTCGCCGCGGTCGCGGGAGCCGCCGTCGCCGTGCCGCACCTGGGCCTCGAGCGCGGCGCGCGCGCCGCCGACGCGCTGCTCAAGTTCACCTTC
>JBBTFH010000305.1:6909-8915 GCA_038041915.1 Myxococcota bacterium | reverse complement strand
CCGTCAGGCTGTGCGCGCCGATCGGATTGGGCGTCTGCGACTGATCACCGCCTCCCCTCCAATCGCCCGCGGGCTATGTGCTAGCTTCCCGCCTCGTGATTTTCCCGGCGCGCGGCGATTACATCGACGGCCGCTTCGTCAGGCCCGCGCGGCCCGACGGCGAGATCCGGCGCCAGAGCCCGGCCGACTTCCGCGAGCTCGTCGGCGTGTTTCCGCATGCGCTCGAGCACGTGGACGCGGCCGTCGCCGCGGCGCGCGCGGCACACACCGCGTGGGCGCGGCTCGGTGTCGAGGCGCGCGCGGACGCGCTCTTACGCCTCAAGGCCGCCGCAGCGCTACGGGGCGACGAGCTCGCGCGCCTGATCGCGATCGAGGTGGGCAAGCCGGCGTGGGAGAGCGCGGGCGAGGTGGCCGCGCTCGGGTCCAAGATCGACGTCACGCTCGAGGAAGGCGCGCGAGAGATCGCGCCGCGGCGCCCCGCCGGCGTGGCCGGCGGCGTCGACTGGCGCCCGCTCGGCGTCGTCGCGATCCTCGGACCGTTCAACTTTCCGGCGCACCTGCCGCACGGCCAGGCGGTGCCCGCGCTGCTCGCCGGCAACACGGTCGTCTTCAAACCCTCGGCGCTCGCGCCCGCCGTCGGGCAGCTCTACGCCGAGATCGTCGACGCTGCGGGCTTTCCGCCCGGCGTCTTCAACCTCGTGCAGGGCGGCGCCGACACGGGCGCGCGGCTCGCCGCCCACGAAGGCGTCGATGGCGTCCTCTTCACCGGCTCGTGGGCGGCGGGACGCGCGATCCTTGAGTCGACGCTCGATCAGCCGCACAAGCTGGTTGCGCTCGAGATGGGCGGCAAGAACGCGGCGGTCGTTCTGCGCGACGCGGAGCTGCGCGAGGCGGCCCACGCGATCGTCACTGGCGCGTTCGCCACGGCCGGCCAGCGCTGCACCGCGACCAGCCGCCTGATTGTCGAGCGGCCGGTCGTCGACGCATTGCTGGCCGAGGTCCTCCGCCTCGCGCGCGGCCTGCGCGTCGGCCACCCGCTCGAGCACGACGTGTTCATGGGCCCGCTCGTGTGCGAGGAGGCCCGGGAGCGCTTCCTGCGGATGATCGCGCGCGCGCGGGACGAGGGCGCCCAGCCCGTTCTGAGCGGCGGGGCGTTCGACGCGGGAAGGCCGGGCGCGTACGTTTCGCCGTCGATCCACCTGGTCGAGCGGCCCAGCGGCGCGAGCGCCTACCAGCGCGAGGAGCACTTCGGTCCCGACCTTGCCGTCTACGTCGTCGACGGGCTGGACGAGGCGATCACTCTGGCCAACGACAGCGCGTACGGCCTGGTCGCGAGCCTCTTTTCGCGCGACGACGCGGCGTGGCAGGAGTTCCGCCTGCGCGCGCGCGCCGGCGTGCTGCACCGGAATCGCGGCACGGTGGGCGCGAGCGGTCGGCTTCCGTTCGGCGGCGTCGGCCGGAGCGGCAACTTCCGTCCGGGAGGCGTGCTCATGATCGCGTCCTGCGCCTATCCCGTCGCGTTTCTCGAGGGCCAGTCGGCGCCGCAGCGCCGTCCGCCCGGGATGCCGGAGGTCTAGGCGATGGCGGCGCCCAAGGGCTTCGCCACGCGCACGATTCATTCCGCCGCCGCAGTGGTGCCAACGGCGTCGCGGCCGGTGGTGGATCCGATCTTCCAGACCGCGTCCTTTTCCTTCGACACGACCGACGATCTCGCGCGCGGCGTGAGCGAGCGCGGCTGGGCCTACTCCTACAGCCGCCTGGAGAACCCGACGACCGACGCGCTTGCGCAGGTGATCGCCGAGCTCGAAGGCGCGGAGGCGGGAGTCGCCTTGGCGTCGGGCATGGCGGCGGTGCACGCGGCGCTGCTTTCGCGGTTGCGCGCGGGCGACCACGTCGTGGCGGCACGCGCGCTCTACGGCAACACGGCGGCGCTTTTGCGCGGCGTGCTCGCCCGCTGCGGCGTCGAGACGACCTTCGCCGATGCGACCGACCTCGCGGCGCTGCGC
>JBBTFH010000305.1:0-6809 GCA_038041915.1 Myxococcota bacterium | reverse complement strand
GGGCGCGACGCCGTCGCCGCGGTGCGCGGCGTCGCGATCGACGCCGGCGGCATCGCCGCGCCGCTGGTCGCGTGGCTGTGCCTGCGCGGCGTGCGCACGCTCGCGCTGCGGATGGAGCGCCACTCGGCCTCCGCGCTCGCGCTCGCGCGCCGCCTCGAAGGCCACGCCAAGGTCGAGCGCGTCTTCTACCCGATGCTCGAGAGCCACCCGCAGCACGGCGTGGCGCGGCGGATGCTCGGCGCCGGCGGCGGCATGGTAGCGGTCGTCGTGGCCGGCGGCGCTGCCGGCGGGCGGCGCTTTCTCGACGGCCTGCGCCTCTTCCGCCTCGCGGGCAGCCTCGGCGACGTCCACTCGCTCGCCGTGCACCCGGCCTCGACGTCGCACCGGCAACTGAGCGCCGAGGATCGCCGTGCCGCCGGCCTCGCCGACGGTCTCGTGCGCCTGAGCGTCGGCCTGGAAGACGTCGAGGATCTCGCCGACGATCTCGACCGCGCGCTGGAGCTCGTATGACGCGCGCGCACCGATCGTGGTAGGAAGTATTTCCAGGTTTGACATCACCCTGGGGGAGGTAGAAATGGGACGTCCGGTGAAGGCCGCGCAGGCGCTCGTGCGGGCGCGCGCTCATGCGCTCGTGTCGCTCGACGATACGCGCGTCGTACGGCTGACGGAACGGTTCCTCGAGCTGCGGCGGCAGGCGTTCCGCGACGCCGTCGACACCGTCGCCGAGCTGGGCGAGATCCTCCGCGAGGGCCGCACGCTGCTCGCGGGCGTGTACCTGCGCTGGACGGAGGATCGGCTCGGCATCGACTACAAGACCGCGAGGAACTACGAGGCGCTCGCGCACCTCGCCGCCGAAGCGCCGGACGTGATCCAGCGGTTCAAGGAGCTGGGCCCGAGCAAGCTCTACCGCGTGGCGCGGCTCGCGCCGGCGGCCCGGCGCGTCGTGCTGCGGACGCCCGACCTCCACGACATGACCGACCAGGCCTTCGCCGAGGTGGTCGCGCCGTACATCGTCAAGGGGCGGCCGGTCACGGGCAACATGCGCGCGCACGGGCTGCGCATGAAGGCGCAGGCATTCGGCGAGCGGCTGCGGCGGCTGCGGTTGCCGGCGATCCGCGACGACGCGATGCGAGCGGGCCTGCGCGACGACCTGATCGCGCTCGCCGACGAGATCAAGCGGCTCGCCTCCCGGCTCGGCTGAGGTCTTCAGTCACCTGCGGCGTGGCCCTTCAGGGCCTTGAGGGGAGTGTGCGTGAGATTCATGAGCCCGCTCGTCTCCGTGCTGCTTCCGCCAACTCGATGAACTCGACGAACTTCTCGGCCGTGCAGATGCCGACCTTTGGCCGGGCGTCGCACGCGGAGCGCTTCACCTGGACGACGTTCTCCTCGCGGAAGTGGGTGTCCTTCGAGAGGCGAAAACGTGCGTAGTCAATCGAGCCCATCGTTACGGCCACGTTGCGTCCGCGACCGGGATTTCCCTGACCGTAGATCAACTCTACGTAGTCTTCCTCGACGCGGGTAACAACGCAAACGCGGACCTTGTCCGCTCTCAGCCCCGCGATTTCGAGCCAGAAGACGTCGCGTGGAGAGACAACGAAACGGCTACTCATCCGCCGAGCCGCGAGGCGGATAGACGTCTTGGCCGGACGCGCGAGCTTCGGCGAGACGCCTCAGATACCCGGCTTCGGCCTCGGCGTGAGCCGTTTGGATCTCCGTGACGTCCAGGATTCGAATCTCTCGCAGAATATTGGCCGGGATCGCGACGCCAGAAATGGCGGCAAGGAAGCCCAAGTGTAGCTTCTGGGCATCGACCCATCCCGAGACGACTTCCGCGAACAATTCCGGCGAAGGCCGCCAGCGGTTGGCGGTGACCATCGCGATCGCAAGGATCTCGGAGCGCCATCCGGCCAGATTGGCGCGCATTGCCGCCGCCGGAACGCGCGGATCGGCGACGATGTCCGCAGGCGCGCGCGCCCGGGCGCCCAATGGCGCCTGCCCGGCCGCCTTGGCCGTGTCAGCAACTCTTTTGTGGGCGATGCGTCCGACGACCTGGAGAAAGGCGTTCGCCGTAGCGGTGGCGAGTTGCGCCCCAAAAACCAGGTTCCGAACAAGGTCCTCCGAGGGCGCCACGGATTCGGGAACGGGAATAGGAATATCGAGCTCGTCGGAGAGAGCAACCTGCCGAATCGCCTCCAGGGGGAGCAACTCCATCGCCTGCACGTAAAGCGCGGAAAAGCTTGCGTCGCCCAGAAGCTGGTCCACAGCATCCGCCAGATCGGCAGGTGTCTGAACCTGACCCAGGCGCTCGACGACGTACTCTTCCAATACCAGCCACTTCTTTTCGACCTCGGGCGCGTCCGGTACCGACGACGACTCCTGCCGGGCCTCAGGTTGCGGCGGAGGAGTCCGGCGGCGCCGCCGGACCACCTCGCCCATTCCTATCATGGCCGGTTCCAACATCGCCAAGAGGGTAGCATGAGGTCCGGTCGGTCGTGTGATCCGGGGGTGAGATCGTCTGGTACGACGCTGCCGACGCCCCACCCTTCCCAGGGCGCCCGGCGCGACCGGCGCCCAGCACCCCGCACACAGCGAGGTGACTTCGATCGAGGCGCCGAGTATCTTCCGCCGCCGAAGGCAACCCTGGTCGTCGAAGCGCATGGTCGAACTCACCTGGGATGGGAAGTATCGAGACGGAAAACGGGTCGCGCCGGTGCGGATCGCGCTGACCCGGTGACAGCCGAATACCCATGATGCGCCATTTTCTCGCCATCCTCGCGCTCGCCGCGTCCGCCGCGGCGGCGCCGCCGACGCCGACGCCCATCATGCGGGTGAAGGACGTCAAGCCGGGCATGAAGGGTTTTGGCCTGACGACGTTTCACGGCACGACGCCGGAGCGGTTCGAGGTCGAGGTCGTCGGCGTGCTGCGGCACTTCCTTCCCAAGCAGGATCTCGTGCTCATCCGCATGGATCACCCGATCCTACGCCACGCCGGAATCGTCGCCGGCATGAGCGGGAGCCCGGTCTACGTCGACGGCAAGCTCGTCGGCGCCGTCGCGTACGGCTTTCCGTTCACCAAGGATCCAATAGCCGGCGTGACGCCGATCGAGAACATGCTCGACGACATGCACCGCCCCGCGCGCGGCCCCGAGCGCACGCCACTCGCGTTCGAGCTTCCGCCTTCGCCGGCGCGCTGGCTCGCCCGCAGCCCGCTTCCGTCGTCGTCGTCGTCGTCCGGCATCCAGCGTGCCGCGCTGCCGCTCTCGGCCGCGGGTTTTCCCGAGAGCGTGTTTCCCGACATGGAAAAAATCTTCTCGCCGTGGCGCATCGAGCCGGTCCAGGGAGGCGGCGCGGGCGACGCCACCGGCGGGCCGACGCGCTTCGAACCGGGCGCGCCGATCGGCGTCGTGCTCGCGCGCGGCGACGTCAGCATGGTCGGCACCGGCACGGTCACGCACGTGGAAGGCGATGCGGTCGCGGGCTTCGGCCACCCGTTCTTCGGCGCCGGCGAGCTCTACGTGCCCATCGCCTCGGCCGAGATCCACATGGTGATCCCGAGCGTCTTTCGCTCGTTCAAGCTGAGCTCGCCGCTCGGCGCCCTCGGCACGCTCGTGCAGGACCGGCAGGCCGCGATCGTCGGCGTGACCGGCCGCCGCGCCGAGATGATGCCGGTGCGCCTCGAGGTGAAGTCGGGGAGCGAGCCTCCGGCCGTGTTCGAGGCCGAAATCGTGCGCCACCGCCTCCTCACGCCCATGCTCGCGTCGATCGTGGCGCTCTCGGGCGTGCGCCAGGCCGCCGGCGACATGGCCGACGTCCTCGTGACCGTGCGCGGCACGCTCGCCGTGCGCGGCCACGGCCCGCTGGTCCTGGAGACGCGCTCGTTTTCGCGCAGCGGCATTGACGCCGGCGATATCGCGTCGGCGCGGCCCATCGCCGCCATCTCCGCGCTGCTCGGCAATCCCTTCGAGCCGGCGCGCATCGACCGCCTCGACCTCGAGGTCTCCGCCGACTTCCGCTCCGACTTCGGCCAGATCGAGGAGGTGCGCCTGCCCGCCGACGAAGTCGATGCGGGGACGCGCGTGCCGGCGCGCGTGGTCGTGCGCACCTACGGCGGCGCCACCGAGACGGTCACGATCCCGTTCGACGTCCCGCGCGCGGCCATCGGCGACACGCTCAAGGTCGTCGTCGCGTCGGGCGGGCTCGTCGAGCCGGACCGTGCGCCGCCCGAGAGTTTTGCCGATCTGCTCGCCTACCTCGCGAAGGATTTTCCCAACGACGCGCTCGTGCTGTCGGTCTACCGGCCCGACGAGGGCGTCACGCTGCGCGGCGCGGTGATTCCCGATCTGCCCGGCTCGGCGCTCGACGTGCTGCGCCCGGGCGCCTCGAGCCGCCGCGGCCGTCCGTACAAGAGCGCCGCGCGGATCGTCGTGCCCTACCGGCGCATGGTTTTCGGCAAGGCTGAGATCGACGTGAAGGTGCGAAAGGAGATGCAGCAGTGAGAACCATCGTGCTGGCGGTGGCGGTCGCGGCCGAGGCGGCGGCGGGCGGCGTGCGCGTGTGGCGGCTATCGAGTTTTTCCGACTTCGACGCGGGCGAACCCGACGGCGTGCGCATCGGGACGCCGGGCGAAGTTCGGCCGGGCTTCGCGACCACGCGCGTCGCCATAGACGCACAGGCGGTGTGGAGCGCGCTCGCGCTGCGCGATGGCTCGGTGTGGCTGGGAACCGGCGACGAGGGGCGCGTGCTGCGCGTGCAAGGCGGCGACGTCAAAGAGGTCGCGAAGCTGGGAGCCGTGCTCGTGACGTCGCTGGCGGCGGGCGATGGCGGCGTCGTCTACGCCGGCACGCTGCCCGGCGGCGGCATCTACGCGATCACGAAGGATGGCCGGGCGACGCTCTACGCGAAAGTCGAGGCGGATCACGTGTGGGCGCTCCACTTCGATGCCGCGCGCAAGACGCTCTACGCGGCCACCGGCGGAGGCGGAAAGCTCTTCGCGATCGACGCGACGTGCCTGAACCCACCCGCCGGCGTGTGCACCGCCCGCCTGCACTTCGACTCGAAGCAGAAGCACCTGCTCTCGCTCGCGCCCGACGGCCATGGTGGCCTCTACGTCGGCAGCGACGACGAGGCGATCCTCTATCGCGTCGACGCGCAGGGGCGCGGCTTCGCGATTCACGACTTCGCAGGCAACGAGGTGCGCGCGCTCGCGTCCGACGACGCGGGCGGCCTCTATGCGGCGGTCAACGAGTACGAGGAACCCAAGGGCGCGGCCCAGGCGCCCGCGGACAAGTCGGCGGCTGGAGGTGTGGGCGCGGCGTCCGCGGCGCCTTTGCCGCCGGCGCCGGCGCGGCCCGGCGCGGGGAAAGGAAAGGGCTCGATCTGGCGCGTCGATCCCGACGGCGGCGTCGAGCAGATCCACGCGCTCGCGGGCGGCACGGTCTACGCGCTGCTCGCGGAGAGCGATGGGGCGGTGTGGGCCGCAACGGCGCCCGAGGGTCGCGTGCTGCTGCTTTCGCCGGACCACGCCGCTTACACCGTGCTCGACCTCGACGAGCGACAGGCGCTCGTGCTCGGTCGCGCCGGCGAGCGGCGCTTCTGCGGCACCGCCGACGGCGGCGCCTTCCACTGGATCGAGTCGGCGCCGCCGAGCGAGCCGACCTATCGGGCCAAGCCGCTCGACGCGGGCTTCACCGCGACTTGGGGCAACGCGCGCTGGCGCGCGACCGGGCCACTCGCGATCGACACGCGCGCCGGCAACACCGCCAAGCCTGACGCGAGCTGGTCGGACTGGCAGCCGGTGGCCGCGGGCGGACGCGCCGGTGATGAGGCGTGGGGCCGCGTGCGCAGCCCACCGGCCCGCTACCTGCAGGCGCGCGCGCGCTGGCCGCGCGGCTCGGAGGCGGCGCTGAGCGAGATCGCCGTACACCACCAGCCGCGCAACCAGCGGGCGCGGGTCAGCGAGATCTCCGTCGGCGACGAAAAAGAGAAGCCGAAAGAGAAGTCCGGCGGCGCCGAGTCCGACGGCGCGCCGCCGCCCAAGAGCGCTCCGGCGGCGGGGCAGCGGCAAGCGAGCGTGAAGCTCCGCTGGAAGGTCGAGAATCCCGACGGCGACGCGCTGGTTTTTCGGCTCTTCTTCCGTGAGCAGTCGGAGGCTGGCTGGCGGCCCATCGGTGGGGTCGATCCGCCGGAGCCGCTCGAGAAGAGCGAGGCCGAGTGGGACACCGAGTCGATCGCCGACGGCACCTATCGCGTGAAGGTCGTCGCGAGCGACGAGCGTGCGAATCCGGAGCCGCGCCACACGGAGCACCTGCTGGTGTCAGATCCGATCTTGGTCGACAACCGCAAGCCGGAGGTCGTGGGCCTCGCCGTCAGCGCGGGGGCCTGTGCCGGCCGCGCCGTCGACACCTACAGTCCGATTTCCGCGATCGAAGCCGCGATCGACGGCGGCCCCTGGGCGCCGGTCGACGCTCGCGACGGCATCCTCGACGATCTCGTGGAGGCCTTCCGCATAGACCTTCCCGGCGATCTGGCGCCCGGAGCCCACACGCTCGCCGTGCGCGCCACCGACGCCACCGGCAACATCGGCGTCGCCCAAGTCACGTTCCGGCGCTGAGCGCGACGCGCCAGTCGCAAGAAACCGGCACTCGTCCGTCCATTGTCGTCAGGGGGGTAACGGCCATGGGAACGGGCGGAGTACCGGCATGAAGATCATGATGTGGCGATCCCCAGGCGTCAAGGCGACCCCAGCCGTTCCAAGAGCTTCGTGTCGAGATCGCCACGCAGGAAATCGGCGTTTTCAAGCAGCCGCCGGA
>JBBTFH010000304.1:0-2525 GCA_038041915.1 Myxococcota bacterium | reverse complement strand
CGGCGCCGTCGCGCTGAGCGCGGTGGTCGCGCTGGATCTCGCGCTGGCGGCGCTTCCGCAACTGCGCTGGGTGCCGGCGCGATCCCTGGAAGAGGCCGTCCTGCCCATCGCTCGGGGACAGCCCGGCCGGCCTCCACCACGTGTCTACCGGGATGTCGCACGCACGGACTGGAGCGCGATCTCCTACGAGGGACGCGCGATCGTCGGTGCGCGCACGATGGTCGCGAACCTCGGCGCCCTCTTTCGCGTCGCCTCCGTACCGGGCTACGAATCCGCGCACGACGCCGAGTACCACCGCGTCTGGGACCTGCTCGCCTCGCAAGGCGGGGCGACGCTCCGCGTCTTCTCTGTCGGGCACGCGATCCTTGCGGCGGGCGTCGCCGACCCGGCGCTCGCGGAGATCGGCGTCGCGCCACCCCTGACCGTGTACGCGGTGCGTGACCCGCTCCCGCGCGCCTACCTCGTCGGTCGAGCGATCCACGCCGCGCGGCCCGACGCCGCGCAGCTTCTCGCGCCCGACGTCGCCTTTGGCCACGCCGCGATCGTCGCCGATGCCGCCGCGGCGCTCGATGCGCCGGCCGGCCGTGCAGGGCCCTGCCGTTTCGTCTCGTGGGCGCCGGCGCGGGGCGAGCGCCGCGGCGACGCCGCGCGCGCGGCGCTGCAGGTGCTGGTCGACGCGCACAGCCGCGGCTGGCGCGTCGAGGTCGACGGCCATGCGGCCGCCGCCGTGCGCGTGAACGGGCTCGTCCGCGGCGTGCGCGTCCCGCCCGGCCCGCACCGGATCGTGTGGACATACCGGCCTCCGGCGGTCGCGGTGGGAATCGCGGGAAGCGTGGCGGGGGTGCTCTGCGCCGTCGTCCTGGCGTGGAGGAGGAAGGCACGTCCCGTCGGACGGGCTGAGGCAGCCTCACCTCTGCTATCCTGACTCGCCGTGGCCCTCGGTTCGTTCTGGGAACCTCGCACCGTCCTCGTCACCGGCGGCGCGGGCTTCCTCGGCCGCCGCGTCGTCGAGCGCATTCGGCGCGCGGGTTGCCGCGCGGTCGTCGTTCCGCGCAGCCGCGAGTACGATCTCGTCGACATGGCCGCGGTCGAGCGCCTGTTCGCGGACGCTAACCCCGACCTCGTCATCCACCTCGCCGCGCGTGTCGGCGGCATCGGCGCCAACCGCGCCGCGCCGGGACGGCTCTTCTACGAAAACCTGATGATGGGCGCGCAGGTGCTCGAGGTCGCCCGCCGGCGCGGCGTCGAGAAGATCGTCGCGATCGCCACGATCTGCTCGTACCCCAAGCACACCCCCGTGCCGTTCCGCGAGGAGTCGCTGTGGGACGGCTATCCGGAGGAGACGAACGCGCCGTACGGGCTGGCCAAGAAGATGCTGCTGGTCCAGGCGCAGGCGTATCGAGCGCAGTACGGGACGCGCGCGATCGTGCTCCTGCCGGTGAATCTCTACGGCCCCGAGGACAACTTCGACCCCGACACGAGCCACGTGATCCCCGCGATCGTGCGCAAGTGCTTCGACGCGATCGAGAGCGGCGCCGACGAGATCGTGCTGTGGGGCGACGGGTCGCCCACGCGCGAGTTCCTGCACGTCGACGACGCGGCCGACGGCATCGTCCTGGCGGCGGAGCGCTACGACGGCGCCGATCCGGTGAACCTCGGCTCGGGCGCGGAGATCGCGATCCAGAATCTCGCGGCGATGGTCGCGCGCATGGTTCCTTTCGCCGGACGAATCACCTGGGACGCCACGAAGCCGGGCGGGCAGCCGCGCCGGCGCCTCGACGTGACCCGCGCGGAGCGTCTCTTCGGCTTCCGCGCGCGCATCTCCTTCGAGGAGGGATTGAAGGAGATGATCGAATGGTACCGAGGGCAACGAACGGCCGGCCGCGCCGAGCCGTCAGCCAAGGCGCCGTGAGCGAGCGCGAGCGCGCGCGGCAGCGGGAACACTTCGCGCGTTCGGACGCGGCGCACTTCGAGTGGCAAACGGCGGGAGCCTACGTCGCGGACAGCGAAGCGGCGTTGCTCGCCGCCGTGCCACGGCTCGCGACGGGGCGGCTGCTCGAGATCGGCTGCGGCGACGGAGGAAACCTCCATCACCTGGCCGGGCGCTCGCCGATGCTCGTGGGCGTCGATTTTTCCATCGACAAGCTGCGCTTCGCGCGGAGGCGCGTCCCGCACGCGCGGTTCGTCTGTAGCGACGGCGCGTGCCTGCCGGTGCGCTCCGGATCGCTCGATGGCGTCCTGATCCGCGACGTGCTGCACCACGCGGCGGATCGGCGCAGCGTGCTCGACGAGGCGAAGCGCGTGCTGCGACCGGGCGGCACGCTGACGGTCATCGAGCCGAACGGGCGGAGCCCGCTGGTGATGCTTCAGGGTCTGCTCGTGCGCGCGGAGCGCGGTGCGTGGCGCTTCGGCGGCGCGCGGCTGGCCGGCGAGATCCGCGACGCCGGCTTCGAGGTGCTCACGTCGGAGGCCAGGCAGGCGCTCGGCTTTCACCGGGTGCTCCTGCACCACGCCATGGGTGCGCC
>JBBTFH010000303.1:0-6954 GCA_038041915.1 Myxococcota bacterium | reverse complement strand
GAGGCGGCATAGATTGCGCGCGCATCCACCGGAGCCATGGCGACCACCCTTCGCACCTATACGTTTCTCGACTCGCTGCAGCCGCAGCTCGCCAGCTTCATCGGCAAGACGGCGCGCGGCTTTCTGCCGCTCCCGGGGCAGGCGTCGATCTTCGTCGAGATCGCGCCGGGCATCACGGTCAACCGCATCACCGACATCGCTCTCAAGGCGACCAAGGTGGCGCCGGCGCTGCAGATCGTCGAGCGCGCCTACGGGCTGCTCGAGATCCACCACGACGATCGCGGCGAGGTGCGCTCGGCGGGTCGCGCGATCCTCGCGCACCTCGAACTCGGCGAGGAGGACCGCCTCAAGCCCAAGGTGATGACCAACCAGATCATCCGCGGCGTCGAGCCGTACCAGGCGCAGATCATCAACCGCGGCAGCCAGGGCATGATGATTTTGCCCGGGCAGTCGCTGTTCATTCTGGAGACCGAGCCGGCCGGCTACGTCGCGTTCGCCGCCAACGAGGCGGAGAAGGCGGCGCGCGTGTTTCTGGTGCAGGTCCAGCCCTACGGGGCGTTCGGGCGCCTCTGGATGTCCGGTCCCGAGGCGGAGATCGACGCGGCGGCGCAGGCGGCGACGGCTGCGCTCGGCGCGATCACCGGCAAGGAGCCGCCCAAGTTCGTCGATAAATGACGCAGGTCATATTAACGAGAGGGGAAAACTCCAATGGCTGACGCTTTGGGAATGATCGAAACGAAGGGCTTCGTCGGTATGGTCGAGGCGGCCGACGCCATGGTCAAGGCGGCGAAGGTGGAGCTGGTGGGCTTCGAGAAGATCGGCGGCGGCTACGTCACCGCGGTCGTGCGCGGCGACGTCGCGGCGGTCAAGGCGGCGACGGAGGCGGGTCAGCGGGCGGTCGAGCGCATCGGCGAGCTCGTGTCCGTGCACGTCATCCCGCGCCCGCACGTCAACGTCGATCTCGTGCTGCCGCTCGGGCGGCGCGATCAAGCCAACAAAGAATCCGAAGGCAAGTAGCGGCCCGCTTCGCGGCCTTCGGCATGCAGCTGGCGAAAGTCATCGGCACCGTCGTGTCCTCGCGCAAGGAGGCCACGCTCGAGGGCGTCAAGCTGCTCGTGCTCAAGGGCTGCGACTTTGATGGCACGCCGACCGGCGCGCCCATCGTCGCCGTCGACGCGGTGGGCGCGGGTGTCGGGGAAGTCGTGCTCTACGCGAGCGGCTCGTCCGCGCGCCAGACGACCGTCACGCAGAACCGCCCCGTCGACGCGACCGTGATGGCGATCGTGGACGTGGTCGAGGTCGACGGGCAGACGAGGTTCGTGAAGTAGCGGACGCGATGGACGACCGACAGATCCAGCAGATTGTCGACAAGGTGATGTCACGGCTGAGCGGCTCGCCGGCCTCCGCGCCGGCGCCCGCCGCGGCCCGTGGCGCCGCCGACGTCGTTCCCTCCGGGCGCATGGGCGTCCACGCCGACGTCGACTCGGCGGTGCGCGCGGCGCGCGAGGCGTACGAGCGGCTGGAGAGCGGGACGATGGAGCTGCGCGAGCGGATCGTCGCCGCGATGCGCGAGGTCACGCGGCGCCACGTGCGCGAGCTGTCCGAGTACGCGCAGCGCGAAACGGGGTTGGGCCGCGTCGAGGACAAGGTCAAGAAGAACCTCCTGGTCGCCAACCGGACGCCCGGTCCCGAGATCCTGCGGCCGCCGATGGCCTATTCCGGCGACGACGGGCTCACGATCGAGGAGCACGCGCCCTACGGCGTCATCGGCGCGATCACGCCCTGCACCAATCCGACCGAAACGATCCTCTGTAACGGCATCGGCATGGTGGCCGGCGGCAACGCGGTCGTCTTCAACGTGCACCCGCTCGCCAAGCGCACCAGCGCGTGGCACGTGCACCTGCTCAACGAGGCGATCGTCGGCGCGGGCGGGCCGCCCAACCTGCTCACCTGCGTCGCCGAGCCGTCGATCGAATCGGCCGGGCAGCTCATGAAACACCCCGGTACGCGCATCATCGTCGTCACGGGCGGCGGCGAGGTCGTGCGCGCCGCGATGACCTGCGGCAAGAAGACCATCTGCGGCGGCCCGGGAAATCCTCCGATCGTCGTCGACGAGACGGCGGACCTCGGACGTGCGGCGCGCGGCATCATCGACGGCTCGTCTTTCGACAACAACGTGATCTGCTCCGACGAGAAGGAGACAATCGTCGTCCAATCCGTCGCCGACAAGCTGCGCGCGGAGCTCAAGCGCCTGGGCGCCTACGAGCTGTCGGAGTCGCAGACGAGCCGTTTGTGCCAGGTGATCTTCGAGGACGGCGGCAAGCACGTGAACAAGCGCTGGGTGGGCAAGAACGCCAACGTCATCCTGCGCGAGATCGGCATCTCGCAGCCCGACGAGTGCCGCATCGCCTTCTGCGACGTCGACGAGCAGCACCCGCTGGTGCAGCACGAGCAGCTCATGCCGATCATGCCGATCGTGCGCGTGAAGGACTGGGAGGAAGCGATCGCTTGCGCGCAGCGGGCCGAGCACGGCTTCGGCCACACGGCGGTGATGTACTCGACGCACATCGAGCACATGCACCGCATGGCGCGCGTCATCAACACGTGCATCTTCGTGAAGAACGCGCCCAGCTACGCCGGCCTCGGCGCGGGCGGCGAGGGCTTCACCTCCTGGACGATCGCGCACCCCACCGGCGAGGGCCTGACCACCGCCGTCCACTTCACCCGCCGCCGCCGCTGCACGCTCAAGGATTATTTCCGGATTGTTTGAGCGCGGCGCCGCTCCGGCTCTCGGCGTCATCGAGCTCTCGTCGATCGCGCGCGGCTTCGTCGTCGCGGACGCGATGCTCAAGCGCGCCCAGGTCGCGCTCTTGCAGTCGCGGCCGGTGAGCCCGGGCAAGCACGTCATCGTCGTCGCCGGCGCCGAGGAGGACGTCGCGCAGGCGATGGCGGCGGGCGCGAACGCGGCGGGCGACGCGCTGCTCGATCGCCTCACCCTGCCGGGCGCGCACGCGCTGATCGGCCCGGCCGTCGCCGGGGCGGTGCGCGCAGGCGCGCTCGACTCGGTCGGCGTCGTCGAGACCGCGACGATCGCCTCGACCATCCTCGCCGCCGACGCCGCCTGCAAGGCGGCCGACGTCGCGATCGTCGAGATGCGCCTCGCGATCGGCATAGGGGGGAAGGGCTTCTTCACGCTGACCGGCTCGCTCGCGATGATCGAGGCCGCTCTCGCCGCCGCCGCCTGTGCGATCGACGCCAAGCTCCTGGTCGGCCGCGAGCTCATCGCCAACCCGCACGAGGACTTCGGCGGCAAGCTCCTGCGTTAGCCCCGGTTCGCCAAACCAGCGCGGGATCGCCCGCGGCTCGCGCCGGCCGTCGAACCGCCGTCGTTGTTGTAGCTCAGCGATAAGGTCCGCCTAACGGCTCAGCGATTCTGTCCTCCCCCCTGTACGCGCTGAGGGTGGCGAAGATGCGGTAGGGAACCCTTGCCCGGCGCTAGGATCGCCGTCGCGCGGTCTTCAGCGGCTTTGCCGACATGCGCTTCAGCGTCTTGGTGACCGGATCGACTGCGATGCCGGCGCTCTCGAGCGCCACCACACCCAGGATCGGCTCCGCCTCTTTGGGACCGAAGATCACCCGGCTCACCGTCGAAGACCCGAAGAACGCGATGCGCGCGTGGCCGTACGGGTACTCCGCGGTCTGGCCGCTCGCGAGCTCGTAGACGTCGCGGCCCTCGACCTGTACGCCCGCCCGGCGCAGCGCGCCCGCGGGCGCGAGGCAGTCGATCGATCCGGTGTCGACCAGAAACTCCGCTTCAAAAAAACGGCGCGACGCCTTCGCCAACGGCGTGACCCGGACGGTGACGTGTGTCAGGCCCATGAGGATGAACGTAGCACGGATTGCATCGCGGCTCGGGCGTCACCCCCTGCACGACGGTAAACGCATCCCCCCGGGCTCGCGGTCCGCAGCCTCGAACCTCGCGACCATCGGCAACCGCCGCGGGTGCTCGGGCGACCTCACGGCAGCGTCATGACGGTCGGCTACCGCGTACGCGCGCTCCCCGGTGGCGAGCCCGTGGCCGTCGGCCACAACGTGCACGTCGTCGTCGACGCGTCGACCTTCCGCTACGCTTCCAGACTCACGTTTCGCCCTCTTTCGGCGGCGGACAGCCCCGCTCTGGCTGGACTTCTCGACGGAGAACCGCCCGGCCGCGGGAATTCTTGTCTTTGGCCGATGCTGCGAATCCCGCCCGAAACTCCTCGGACACCTGCGGCGTCCGTCGGTGGCGAAGTGCCAGAAAACGGCGAAACGTGAGTCTGAGCCGGACTCAGGCGGCTGGCTCGCCGGGCTGCTACGATTCGCGTCGCCCATGGATCCGCTGCGCCTGCGCTTCATCGTGCCGGGGCTGGTGTTGCTCGCCCTCGACGTGGCGAGCGTCGGCCTGCCGCTGGTCGCGCTCTTTCAGCAGGACTTCGAGGTGCTCGGCCAGATCCTGCGCGCGGCCCTGCCCATCGCGTCCGTGCTGCTGGTCGGCTGGGCGTTCGCGATGGGGCGCTGGCTCCATCCCGTGTGGGAGGCTCGCGCGCGTCGCCGCACGGCCCGCGCGCCCGAGGCGAGCCTCGACGCCGCGGCGCGCCACGCGATCCTCGCGCTGCCGGATCGCGCGCTCCGCCTGCGCGCGGCGATCTGGGCGGCGGTCGGCCTGGGCACGGTCGTGGCGCTGCGCCTGACCTCCTCCATGGCCGCGGCCGATCTGGTCGTCATCGGCAGCGTGTTCTCGGTGAACACGCTCTGTCCGACGGTCTTCCGCGCGTGGTTCTACGAGGGAATGCTCGCGCGGCCGCTCGCCGACCTCGGTCCCATCGACGATCCGTTCGAGCTTCTGCGCGGCGGCGTGGTCGGCCGGCTGCGCCGCGTCGCCTTCGCCACCGGCGCGCTCGGCGTCGCGGCCGTCCTGCTGTTCGTCCAGGCGTTCATTCCGGTCACGCTCGAGCAGTTCCGCGGCCTGCAGATGTACTTCCCTCTCACGATCATCGCGCTGATCGCCGTCTGGCAGCCGGTGCGCCGAGCGATCGTGCGGCCCGTCGAGACCTACCTGGCCGCGACCGACGAGGCCGCGCGCGCCGGGCTCGCCGCCGCCGCGTACCGCACCGCCGAGGCCCTGCCGTACACGCTCGCGGGCCTGAAGGCGGCGTTCTGGCTGGTCGGCGAGGCGCTGCTGCTGGCGCAGTCGGTGCTCCTGTTCGCGTTCGACCTCGAGCGCGCCGTTCTGGTCGCCGCGACCGCGTTCTTCATGATGATCGGCGTGGCGATCTACGAGAGCATCCTGCACCGCCAGACGCTGCGGCCGTTGCTCGCAAGCATCGTGCGGCGCGACCGCCGGCTGGTGCGCGAGGTCAGACCGCTGCTCACCCTGCGCGGCAAGATGCTGCTGGCGTTCGGCGGCCTCGCCCTGTTCGTCTGCGGGTTCTCGCTCTACTGGAGCTTCGTGCAGTACCGCCGGCTGGCGCAGAGCTTCATCGAGATGCAGGCCGCGCGCGAGGTGGCCAACCTCACCGAGGGGCTGCGCGACCTCGCCGGGCTCGGTCCTATCCGCCGTGACGCCGTCGATCGCTACCTGCGCGAGCAGGTCGGCGAGCTCGCGGACATGGAGGCCGTCATCTATCACTTGCCCGAGAAGGGGCGGCAGCTCGGCGTGGCCGCGAGCGGCGCCGCGCCACCGCTGCCGCGGTCGATCGTCGAGAGCGTGCGCCGCCGGCGGCAGGACTGGCTCGACGCGAGCGCGATTCGCATGCAGGGCGCCTTCGCTCCGGTCTCGCCGGGCCGGGCGGAGCTCGGCACGCTGGTCGTGCTGCTGCCCGGCTACCGCGTGCGCGGACCGGGCCTCGAGCGCAACCTGCGCGTGCTCGTGGTCTTTTTCGTGCTGCTGTTCGCCACCGCGTCCGGAATCGTCGGCCTGGTCGCGGGCGACCTGACCGGGCCCGTCAAGACGCTCGAGCGCCGCGCGGAGGCGATGGCGCGCGGCGATCTCGCCAGCGTCGTGCCCGTCGGCCCGGAGCCGGACGAGCTGGGCCGCCTCGCGCTGGCGTTCGAGGAGATGCGCGCCGCGCTCGACGAGAAGATTTTCGCGCTCGAGGAGCTGCAGGCGAGCCTCGAGCACAAGGTCATCGATCGCACGCGCGATCTCGCGCGCAGCAACGAGGAGCTGCGCCAGGCGCTCGATGCCTTGCGCATGGCGCAGACCAAGCTGGTGGCGTCGGGCAAGATGGCGATCGTCGGCCAGCTCCTCGCCGGAGTCGCGCACGAGATCAACAACCCGGTCAACGCCATCGTCAACAGCGTCGAGCCGCTCGAGGAGACGACGCGCCGGCTGCTCGCGCGCCACCCCGACGCGGCGGCGGTCGCCGACAAAGGCGAGATCGAGCAGATGCTGCGCGTGATCCGCAGCGGCGCCGAGCGCACCAAGCGCATCGTGCAGGCGCTGCGCAACTACGCGCGCGGCGACGGCGAGGAGCTGCAGGAGTTCGACGTGCACCGCGGCCTGGACGAGGCGCTCGAGCTCTTGCGCCACCAGCTCAAGCACGGCATCGCGGTCGAGCGGCGCTACGCCGCCGACGGGAAGCTGCGCGGCTACCCGGGGCAGCTCAACCAGGTGTTCCTGAACCTGCTGACCAACGCCGCGCAGGCGCTCGCCGGTCGCGAGGACGGGCGCATCGAGATCGAGACGCGCCACGCCGCCGGCGCCGTCGACGTGATCGTCCGCGACAACGGCCAAGGCATCCCCCCAGAGGTCGTGCCGCGCATCTTCGATCCGTTCTTCACCACCAAACCCGTCGGCCAGGGCACGGGCCTCGGCCTCTCGATCTGCCAGCAAATCGTCGAGCGCCACGGCGGCACCATCCGCGTCGAGACGCGCGCCGGCGAGGGCACGGCGTTCGTCGTGACGCTGCCGCA
>JBBTFH010000302.1:0-10724 GCA_038041915.1 Myxococcota bacterium | reverse complement strand
GGCCTGACGATCGTCCAGCTCACCGATCTCCACGTCGGACCGACGCTCGGACGCGCCTTCGTCGCGGAGGTGGTCACGCGCACCAACGCGCTCACCCCCGACCTCGTCGCCATCACGGGCGATCTCGTCGACGGCTCGCCCGAACGCCTGCAGGACGCCGTCGCGCCGCTCGCCGAGTTGCGCGCACGCCACGGCGTGTACTTCGTCACCGGCAACCACGAGTACTACTCCGGCGCCGATGCGTGGCTGCCCGCGCTGGCGCGCCTGGGCATCCGCACGCTGCGCAACGAGCGCGTGACGATCGGCGCGGGCGCCGCGGCTTTTGACCTCGCCGGCGTCGATGACTTCACGGCGCTCGGAATGGCCGACGGACACGGCCCCGACCTGCCGCGCGCGCTGGCCGGCCGCGATCCGTCGCGCGCCGTCGTGCTGCTCGCGCACCAGCCGCGCGCGGTGCACGAGGCGGCGCGCCTGGGCGTCGACCTGCAGCTCTCCGGCCATACCCACGGCGGGCAGATCTGGCCGTTCCGCTGGATCGTGCGGCTGGCACAGCCGTTCGTCGCGGGCCTTCACCGTGTCGGCGCCACGCAGATCTATGTCAGCCGCGGCACCGGCTTCTGGGGCCCGCCGATGCGCCTGTGCGAGCCCGCGGAGATCTCACGAATCGTGCTACAGGCGGGCACCTGAACATAACCACGAGGAACGCATCATGGAAATTCAAGGAGCAGTCGCGCTGGTCACGGGCGGAGCGTCGGGGCTGGGCGAAGCGACGGTCCGGCGGTTCGCCGCCGGCGGCGCGCGCGTCGTCATCGTGGACCGCGACGCCGAGCGCGGCGCGGCGCTCGTGCGCGAACTCGGCGAGGCTGCGATATTCGCCCAGACCGACGTCACGAACGCCGACGAGGTGCGGGCGGCGGTCGCCCGGGCGAGCGCGCTCGGGCCTTTGCGCATCGCGGTCAACTGCGCCGGCGTCGGCTGGGCGGCGCGCACAGTCGACCGCGACGGCAACCCGCACGACCTCGAACTGTTTCGCACGGTTGTCACGATCAACCTCATCGGAACCTTCAATGTCCTCAGGCTCGCGGCCGCCGCCATGTCGGGCGTGCCGCCGACCGACGACGGCGAGCGCGGTGTCATCGTCAACACCGCGTCGATCGCCGCCTTCGACGGCCAGATCGGCCAGGTCGCCTACGCCGCGTCCAAGGGCGGCGTCGTCGGCCTCACGCTGCCGGCCGCGCGCGACCTCGCGCCGATAGGCGTGCGCGTCGTGACCATCGCGCCCGGCACGTTCGACACGCCCATGGTCGCGATGCTACCCGAGCCCGCGCGCCAGGCGCTCGCCGCCGGCGTCCCTTTTCCCAAGCGCCTCGGGCAACCCGCCGAGTACGCGGCGCTCGCCCTGCACATCGTGCAAAACCACTACCTGAACGGCGAGACGATCCGCCTCGACGGCGCGCTCCGCATGTCGCCGAAGTAGTAGCTACGGCTCGGCGGCCATCTCGAACGCGAGCGTCGATCCGGCCGCGATGTCGGCGTGGCGGAGCTCGCCTCCGTCGAGAGATTCGCCGTCGAGCGTGACCGAGCGGACGTAGATGTTCTCGGCCGACGCGGCCGGCGCGTCGATCACGAACGAGCCGCCGTCGACCGCAATTCTGGCGCGGCGGAAAAGCGGCGCACCGACGATGTAGCGATCGCTGCCGGGGATCGGATAGATGCCGATCGCCGCGAACACGTACCAGGCCGAGAGCGTGCCGCCATCGTCGTTGCCGGCGAGGCCGGCCGTGCCGTCGGTGTAGAGATTCGCCATGATCCAGCGCGTCCACCTCGCCGCGAGGTCGGGGCGTCCGGCCTGCGCGAAGAGAAGCGGTGCGTGGAGGTCGGGCTCGTTGCCGTGCCAGTAGTACGGGCGCCCCTGGGCGTTGACCCACATGTCTTCGCTCGAGCGCGCCTCCCAGTCGGCCTTCGTCGCCTCGAACATCTCCTCGAGCTTCGCGACCAGCGCGTCTTTGCCGCCGAACAGCTCCGCCAGGCCGGAGACGTCGTGCTGCGCCATCCACACGCTCTGCCATGCGTTGGCCTCGACGTAGTCGTCGGAGAACGCGAGCGGATCGAACGTGTCGTCGGGAATAGCCCAGGTGTCGCCGTCTCCTTCGTTGCGGCCGCGGAGAAAGCCGCTCTTCGGATCGAACAGCTCGCGGTAGCCGAGACGGCGCGCGTCGAGCGTCACCTCGTCGTCGGTCTCGCCGAGCGCCTCCGCCAGCCGCGCGAGCGCGAAGTCGCCGTGCGAATACTCGGTGGTTATTGACACCGAGCCGCCGCGCGTCGCGGGCACCCAGCCCAGGCGCACGTAGTCGACCGCGTCTCGCCCGCCGCGACCGCCGATGGGCTCCTCCGTATCGAGCGCCGCCGCGCGCAGGATCGCGTACGCGCCCGCAGCGTCGAAGTCCGTGATGCCCTTCGCGTAGGCGTCGGCGACGACGTCCTCCGCGCTGGCGCCGATCATCGTGCCCGAGTCGTGGCTCGCGACCGGCCATTTGGGAAAATAGCCGCTCGCCTCGGCCATCGCGTGCAGCGAACGCACGGCGTCGAGCCCACGGTCGGGCGCGATCAAGTGATAGAGCGGGTGCAGCGTTCGGTAGGTATCCCAGAGCGACATGTCGCTGACGTAGCGGAAGCCGTCGGCCTCGTGCACCTCGCCGTCGAAGCCGCGGTACGAGCCGCCCGCGTCGCTCATGATCGTCGGCATGTGAAAGGCGCGGTAGAGCGACGAGTAGAAGATGCGGCGCTCGGTTTCGCTGCCGCCCTCGACGATGATCGTGCGCAGCAGCGCGTCCCACGCCGCCTCGGTCCGCGCGCGCGTGGCCTCGAAGGCGAAGGCGGGAAACTCCGCGTCGAGGTTTGCCTGCGCCGCCTCGATCGAGACGAACGAGAGCCCGACCTGCAGCTCGACCGGATCGCCGCCGGGCGAGAGGGGAAACGTCAGCGCGGCGCCGACGTCGACGCCACTCGCCGTATCAAAGTCGGCGGGCGCGGCGCCGTCGCTCCACACCTGCGCGCGCGTCCACGGCTGGCGCGTGCGCGCCGCGAAGAAGAGCTCGTAGTCGCCGGTCATGCCGCCGGCCGCGCGGATCCGCCCGGCCATCGCGTGGTCGCCCTTCGTGAGCACGATCTCGGCGTCCTCGACGCGCATGTCGGCGAGGTGGTGCGCAAGGTCGACCACGAGGTGGCCCTCGGTCGCGCCGTCCTCGAACCAGAAGCACTCGTGCGCGCCGCGCTCGGTCGCGGTCAGCTCCACGCGAATCTCGCCAGAATCGAGCGTGACAGCGTAGTAGCCGGGCGACGCGACCTCGCTCTCCTTCGCGAAGGTCGAGGCGTAGCCGTCCATGTCGGTGCGCGACGCGTCGAACGAATCGACGGGCATCACGCCGAGGATGCCGTAGCCCATCGCGCCGGTGCCCTGGAGGTGCAGGTGCGAGAAGCCGCGGATCGTGTCGTCCTCGGAGTAGTAGCCCGAGTAATGGAGAAAGTTGATATCGGCGAACTCGCCGAAAGTGTCGGGGCCAACCTTCGCGAGGCCCTGCGGCGCCATCGCGCCGGGGAACGCGCTGCCGTGCGCGAAGCCGAAGCCGCCGGTGCCGATGAACGGATCGACGAGCGCGAGCGGCTCGGACACGCCGCTATCGGAGGCGCCGCCATCATTCGTGCCCGCGTCGCCCTGCGCGCCCGCGCCGTCCGAGGAACACGCAGCCGCCGCGAGCACGACGCAGGCAAGCAGCGAAGCGACGGCGCGCACCGACGAAATGCTACGCGCTGGCCTGCGGCGGCGGCGGAGGCGCGCTGAGCGCGGCCGTGGCCGCTTCCGCCGTCAGGCGCGCGAAGTGCTCCGGCTCGCGCCGCGCGAAGTTCGTGACGCAGCGGCTGCGCCAATCCGTGAGCCTCTCGAAGGACTCGAGCCCCGGCAGCTCGCGGATCTTCTCCTCGATGTGCGCCATCTCGGCCTGGCCCGCCGCGTCGGCGAAGTACTTCGCGAAGATCAGCTCGATCACCTCGCGACTGCCTCCGACGCCGATTCCGACCGGCCCCCAGAACAGGTGCAGCGCGGTGCGCGCGAGCAGGCGCGCCAGCGGGTGCCCGATCCGCTTCTGCGCCTGGTGGTAGTAGAACGAGTAGTGGCGCCGCTCGTCGCGCGCGAGCTTGGTGACGAGCTTGGCGAGTTGGCGGTTCGCGGTGGTTCGCGCGAGCGCCGTGTACGCCGCCGCGGCGGTCGCTTCGTTGACCGCGCCCCACGCCATCTGCGTCGCCGAGAAGTGGCGCGTCAGCTTGGGCAGGGACTGCGTGAAGAACGCCTCGACCTCCTCCATGAAGTGCGCGCCGGCCGTGACCTCGGTGAAGTTGCCCGGCGGCGGTGGGCGCCCGACGGCGGTGAGGAAGCGGTCGAGCGCGAGGCCGTGGTGCGTCTCCTCGTAGACCCAGACGGCGAGAAACGTCGTGACCTCGGGATCGCGCGCCGTGTGGCCGGCCAGAAGGTCGCGCATATAGAGGATCGTGTGCGCCTCGGTGTCGGCCATGTAGCGGAGGACTTGGTGCTCGTCGTCAGTCACGCCGACGCGCGCCGCCTCCTCCCAGTCGATGTCCGAAAGATCGACGGCACGCGAGAGGCTGACGAACCGCTGGATGTCGAAGTCGGCCATGGCGATAGGCGGTGTGCATACCACAGCGACATGCGGACGCGCGAGCCTTGCGCGGCGGTGGGCGAAGCGACTAGTCTCCGGCCAAACCTCGAAGGAGAGAAATCATGACCAAGCGACTTCTCGTGTTGTGCGTATGGGCGGTGCCGGCGACAGTCCTCGCGGGCGGCGATCCCAACATCGGCGATCAGTGCGTCTACTCCGAGGCCGACGCGACCGGCGGCGGCGCGTGCATGAACGGCGCGACGTGCATGGCGGTGCTGTTCGCCGACGACGAGACGCTCGGGCTGTGCACGGTCGACGAATGCGAGACCGACGATCCGGCCACGGACGCCGTCAACGAGGACACCTGCCCCGACATCGGGGCCGACTTCATCTGCGCCGACACGATGGGCGGTGTTGACGACCCCGACCCGGATGACCCCAACGACGATCTGACCGACAACCACTGCTTGAGGATCTGCGAGGTCGGCACCGATGGAACGGGTTGCAGCGCCGACATTGCGTGCCTCCCCGGTGTCGGCGCCGCTCTCGGCCTGGAGTCGCCGAATGCCGCCTGCTTCTTCGAGGCGTGCGACGTGGACGCGGACTGCCCGGTGTTCGGTTCCGTCGAGTGCGACCCGGAGGGCGACGGCTCGGAGTGCGGTGACGGCGAAACCTGCGAGATGGCGGACGACGGCTCATCGATGGGCTTCTGCGCCGTCACCGGCTCCTGCAACGCGACGACCGGCCGCTGCAACTATCCGACGATCGGTGACGGCGACGTCGGCGATCCGTGCGAGTCGAACTTCGACTGCGACGGCAGCTTCTGCCTCGCCGAGTTCGAGGTCGACCTCGACGGCGACGGGGAGCTCGAGACGCTCGCGCTGCGCAACGGCTACTGCGGCAGGACCGCGTGCACGTACGGCGACGCCGATCCGGCCTATGGCTGCCCCGCGGAAAGCACCTGTAACCGCGTCTACAACGGCGGCGGCATCTGCATGGCGACCTGCGATCCGGCCGACGCCGACGATTGCCGCGGCAACGCCTACGACGCCGACTCCAACCCCGACGGCGACTACCTCGGCGACTACGAGTGCGTGCCGTGGAACGAGCTCGGGTGCGGCGGCGGCGGGCCTTGCGCCGACGAGCCGGTCTGCGACTTCGGGCCGCGCCTGGGCATCTCGTGCGCGCTCATCGAGGATGCCGGGCTCGACTGCTCGGACTTCGGTGGCGACTTCGAGTGCCGCAACACGAACACCGGCGAGCCGTCGGACGCGGACGATCCATTCGCCGCGTGCCTGGACGACACGGCGTCGGGCCCGCCGATCGAGGGCGGCGAGGAGGGCGAGGCGGAATCGGAATCCGAGGCCGAGGCCGAGTCGGAATCCGAGGCCGAAGCGGAGGGCGAGGCGGAAGGCGAAGGCGAAGGCGAGGGCGAAGGCGAAGGCGAAGGCGAGGGCGAAGGCGAAGGCGACGGCGGGGGCGACGAAGGCTCGGGCTGCGGCTGTCGGATGGGGGGCCGCGCGCCCTCGTCCGCGACCGCCGCCACGCTCATCGCGCTGCTCGCGCTCGCCTTGCTCCGCCGGCGCTCCTACTAAGCCACCGATTTTCGCGCACGGCTGCCGTGAAATGCCCCCCGCGCACCGGTTCACACGGCCTTCCGTCGCTGGCGTGGCAAACGCCGGTAGTGGCCCGTTTTGGTGAAGGTGGCCGGTTTTGATCTGTGGGGTGGCCGGTTTTGCCCGGCCCCCCGAACCGCTGACCCCTCTGCCCACATGGGGGTCAACCGTCCTCGCCGCCCACACCGCCGTCCCATGCGCCCACCGGGGAGGGCTGAGGCACGGGGCGAACGAAGCGCCCGACATTCACTGTGGCCGATGGTGGGAAGAAGTGACCCCGCGGCCCCATCGGAGACGGGTCGCACGCAACTTGCGCCGAGGCCGCGCCGATAACCAACCCCGTACGGAGGACACTTTGGACCCATCGAAACACGGCTCTCAGGGGCGACTGCTTCTTGACCTGCCGATCGGGGACGGGAAAGCTGCTGGGGATGGGACGGGCCGAGATCGCGTCGCCAACAGCGGCTCACCGCCGTCTATGACGGCACCATGACCCCGGTACTTCGAGAGAGCGTTCCATTCAGCACCACTCTCGGGAAGCTCGTCGTCGCCGACTGCCTTTCTGTCCTACGCGGCATGCCGGATAACACCTTCGATCTTGTCGTCACCTCGCCCCCATACGACGGTCAACCGAAGTACGGTGACGGGGAGCGCTACGAGCGCGACTGGTACGAGGGGTTCTTCCTCGACGTGAGCGCCGAGATCCTGCGCACGTTGAAGCCGCACGGCAGCCTCGTCCTGAACTACCGCTCCAAGCGGCACGGCGACGAGCGGGGCACCCTCCAGTACGAGTTGATCTTCTGGCTGCGGAAGCAGGGGTTCCTCTTCTGCGAGGACTTCATCTGGGGCAAGCCCTCACCGCCCCCGGGGCGCTTCAACCGCTTCCTCAAGGATGCCGTCGAATACTGCTTCCAGTTCGCCAAGACGCCCCGGTGGCAGTTCTTCCCCGAGCACTGCCTCTCGCCGGCCAGGTGGGACGCCAAGGACCGCGAGCGGCGGCGCAAGCTCGCTCACAACTACGTCCGGGTCAACGAGCCATCCGGCCAGGGCCGGAAGCGCGTCCAGGCCGGGCCGGACATGGTGCGCCCCTCCACGCTGCTCCACTTCGAGCCGGAGTTTGGACCCAACCCCGTCGAGCACCCGGCCCGCTTCCCGCTCGACCTGCCGACGTTCTTCATCCGCCTGATGACTGAGCCGGGGCAGTTAGTTTTCGATCCCTTCGGTGGGACCGGGACGACCGCCCTTGCGGCCGAGAAGCTCGATCGCCACTGGCTCACCACCGAGATCAACCCGAAGTACGTCAGGATCATCCCCGAGCGATTCAGGGCGGGACGCTAGCGCACGCATGGGGGATTTGGCGGCCACGGTAGAAGTAATCGCCGATGCGCCCACCTGGGATGCGCGCGTTGCTCTTGTTCGCCGGGTGCCGGAGGAGTTCGGCCTCGCGCATCAACAGGAGGTCTACGCCGCCATCGCGGAGCGGGTGTACGTGCCCAGCCTCGCGCCCGACTTCGCCTACGTCCACTGGCGCGACGAGTATGAGTTGGCGCCCGTCGAGGACGCCTACGCCCATGCCACCCGACTCACCGACGGCTTTGCTGCGACCGACGTTTCCGCGCTGGCGCGCACGATCGAGACGGAGCCGGCGACGTTGTGGGTGTTCCGCCTCCTGCTCGGATTCACCGCGCAGGAGTTCTCGGCGGCGGCGAAGATCATCGCCGACCGGGACCACCTTCCGACTGTTGGTGTCGCCCGCATCAAGGGCATGGAAGCGGGATCGACGTGCAACGGCGAGATCGCGCGCTGCTGCGCGGTGGTCATCGACGAGACGATGGCGCAGACGTTGTTCCCGTCTCCGGCGGGAGCGGTGCGGAGCAAGATCGCCAAGCCAGACACGGTGGCGGGATGGGAGAGCGTCCGGCGCTACGCCCGGGATGGCGTGCCCCTGGCCGTCTTCCTCCACCAGCGCCACTACGGAGGCGCCTTCCGGCAACTCCTCGACTCCACCAGCACGAAGCGCGGCGACGTGATCGAGGACGCGGTGGAGGCCCTTTTCCGGCAACACGGGATTCCGTTCCTCCGAACCGGATCGCAGGACCAAGCAGAGATCGAGCGGCGATTCGGCCTTACGGTGAAGCCGGCTCCCGACTTCGTTCTCTTCGACCGGGCGGGAACGCTGCGGGCCGTCCTGGAGTGCAAGGGCGCGAACGACGGCGGTACCGCCCGCGACAAGGCCGCCCGCTTCCGTTCGCTCCGCGCGGAAACCGCCCGGCTCGGCGGTGTGCCTCTCTTCGCGGTCCTCGCCGGACTCGGATGGAAGCGTACCGCTGACGCCCTCGGTCCCGTGGTGCGGGAAACCGACGGGCGGGTGTTCACGTTACCGACCCTGGCGGACATGCTGACCGTCCAACCGTGCCCGACGCTGATCGGGTTGGAGCCGACGGCCGTTTAGTGGAGTGGCCGGTTTTCCCGCTCAGAGTGGCCGGATTTACCGAAAACCGGCCACTACCCAAACGCCAAGAAACTTGACACACCCCCATAGGTTACAGGGTCTGTCGCTTAAACGTGCTGCATCGCGGGCCCTTCTGCGGGCGTCATCGTGGCTGGCTCCGTGTCGCTCCGACGAGAAACGGCTGGTTGGTACGCGACTGCCGTGGGAGAAACTCGCCGTTCTGGGCGACGCAAGCGCCACGACGACCTCGCTACCACCGGGGCGGCGCGTCAGTCCTCGACGGAGAGACTGCGACCGCCCGTTTCACTGGCTGTCGCTTAAACGTCCGCGAAAATCGGTGCTAAGTCGCCACCCCCACTGCCCGGGCCCGATTACGACGGCGAGGCCTCGCGCCGCGCGCGTCGCCGCGCCTTCAGCCACTCGACGATGCCCGGCAGGATCGACAGGAAGACGACCACCAGGATCACCTTCTCGATGTGCCTGACCAGCATCGGGAAGCGCCAGCCGAGCACGTAGCCGATGAGCGTCATCGACAGCACCCACGCGGCGCCGCCGATCACGTTGTACGAAGCGAAGCGGCGGTAGGTCATCTGCGCGACGCCGGCGACCACCGGCACGAACGTGCGCACGAGCGGCATGAAGCGCGCGAGGATGATCGCCTTGCCGCCGTGCCTCTCATAGAAGTCGTGCGCGGCCTTCACGTGCTCGGGCCTGAAGAAACGCGAGCGCGGGCGGTTGAAGATGTGCGGTCCCGCGCGGCGGCCGAGCGCGTACGAGCAGGCGTCGCCGGCGATCGCCATCGGGATCAGCAGGAGGTTCAAGAGCCCGAGGCTGAGATCGCCCTTCGCCGCGTAGAGGCCAGCCATCACCAGCAGCGAGTCGCCCGGCAGGAAGAAGACCATCGCGCCGGTCTCGAGGAAGACGATCAGCGCAAGCCCCGGGTAGCCGCCCCAGACGATGAGCTGCCCCGGATCGCGGATGAGCTGGATCAACGCCTCGACCAAGTGCATGGGCCGGTCGAATACAACGGCCTCGGCCTGGGCGCCAGCATCCGAGGGTGTGGTAGGTTTCTCCGGCGATGCCGGACCCAGGCGAGCTCGTCGGCAACTATCGCGTCCTCGAAAAGATCGGCGAGGGCGGGATGGGCGCGGTGTTCGTCGCCGAACATCCCGACATCGGTCGTCGCGTCGCGCCCTCCCGGGAGCTTCGCGCGGCGGAACCCGACGGCCTTTCGTTGTAGAGTCCACGCGCTCCACGTACCGCTCCCCAAGGAGGCTTCGATGAACACTCGCTCTCTCGTGTTGCCGCTCTCCTTCCTGATGACCCTCGGCGCGGGAGGCTGCGCCGACGACGATCAGCCCGGCGCCGAGTCGGAGGCCGAAGCGGAGGCCGAAGCGGAGAGCGAGTCCGAATCCGAGTCCGAGTCCGAATCCGAGTCCGAATCCGAGTCCGAATCGGAGTCCGAGTCCACGTGGACGGCCACGTCCACCACCGGTGCGCCCGCGCCGCGCCTGGGCCACACGGCAGTCTGGACCGGCTCCGAGATGCTCGTCTGGGGCGGCTACGACTACTACTACGGCGGCGGCACCTACTTCGACAGCGGCGGCCGGTACAACCCGGCGACTGACACGTGGACGGCCACGTCCACCACCGGCGCGCCCTCGGCGCGCGACATCCACACGGCCGTCTGGACCGGCTCCGAGCTGATCGTCTGGGGCGGCGACAACGACCCCGGCGGCGGCCCCCTCAACACCGGCGGCCGGTACAACCCGGCCACCGACACGTGGACGGCCACGTCCACCACCGGCGCGCCCTCGGCGCGCTACCTCCACACGGCCGTCTGGACCGGCGCCGAGATGCTCGTCTGGGGCGGCACCGACGACTACTTCGGCGGCACCTACTTCAACAGCGGCGGCCGGTACAACCCGGCCACCGACACGTGGACGGCCACGTCCACCACCGGCGCGCCCTCGGCGCGCTACC
>JBBTFH010000301.1:0-15059 GCA_038041915.1 Myxococcota bacterium | reverse complement strand
GCCACGGCCGCGCCGCCCAGGGCGAGCGCCGGCGCCCACAGCGGCGCCGTCTCGGCGGCGTCCTCGAGGAAGCGCAGGTGCGGCGAGATGACGGCGCGAAGGTCAATCGTCGTGTCGAGCGCTCCCAGCGGCGCGCGCGTGATGGCGCCGGCGTGCAGCTCGCCGCCGGCCAGGCGCAGGCGCAACGCGCCGCCGTCGGCGTCGAGGCGGGCCTCGCGCGCGGCGATCGTGATCGGCGGGCGGTGCAGCAGCACGCCGTCTTTGCGGAAAAGCGCCACCGCGTCGCCGCCCAGCGGCACGAGCATTCCTCCCTTCACGCGCCGCGCCGTCGCACGGGCCATCAGCGCGGCGGCACGCGCCTGCAGGGCGCGGCTCGCCGGCGGCGCCGCGAGCAGCAACGCTTCGGAGGCGAGTCCGAGGATGAGCCCCACCGCGAGCGGCGCGGCGGCCAGGCGCAGCTTCGATGCGCCGGCCGTGCGCAGCGCGTCGATCTCGCCGTGCGCGCGCAGATCGCCGAGCGCCCAAAGCGCCGCCAGCCCCGCCGCCAGCGGCGCGGTCGCCAGCCCCGCCGGCGCCATTCCGAGCGCGAGCGCGGCCAGAATCTCCGTCGCGCCCGCCCACACCCCGTCGGGGCTATGGCAGCCCGCTCCGACCATCCGGTGCCCGAGCCGCGCCGCCTGGCTCAGCACGACCAGCGCCGCGAGCGCCGGCCACGCGACCAGCGCGCGCGCGGCGCAGGCACGGGCCAGGTAGGCATCGACGATCGGCATCGCCGCCACTCTCGATCTTCGACCTTCGACTGTCGACCGCCTTTGTAGTAGATCGTCCGCGCATGACCGTGACGCAGGCGCTCGCGCTCGGCGCGCTGCAGGGCGTCACCGAGTTCCTTCCGGTCTCCAGCGATGGCCACCTCGTCGTCGCGCAGCACGCGATGGGGCTCGGTGGTTCGGAGCTGATCTTCGACCTCGTCGTGCACGGTGGCACGCTCATCGCGCTGCTCGCGTTCTTCAACGCCGACCTCTTCCGTCTCTCGCGCCGCCAGCTCCGCGATCTCGCCGTCGCGACGATCGTGACGGCGGCGATCGCGCTGCCCTTCAAGGCGCTGATGGAACGCACCTACGCGTACGTCGTCGTCGCCGGGATCGGCTTTCTCGTCACGGGGTGCGCGCTGTTCTCGACGCGGCGCGCGCGCGGCGATCGGGTCGACGTCGGCCTCGCGGCGGCGGCGCTGATCGGCGCGGCGCAGGCGCTCGCGCCGCTGCCGGGAATCTCGCGCTCGGGCATGACCATCGCCGCGGCGCTGCTCTTGGGCGTGCGGCGTGACGAGGCGGCGCGCTTCGGCTTCCTGCTGGCGATCCCGGCCATCGCGGGCGCGCTCGTGCTCGAGCTTGGGCACCCGCCCGCCGGCGGCACGGCGAGCACCGGCGCGCTGCTCGCGGGCGCGGCGGTGGCCGCGCTGGTCGGCTACGCGGCGCTTCGCTTCGCTCTCGGCGTGGTCGCGCGTGGCGGCGTGCACCGCTTCGCGTACTATCTCTGGCCTCTCGGAACGGCGGTGATTCTGTGGAGCACCTTTACGCACTGATCCTCGCCGGCGGCGGCGGCACGCGCCTCTGGCCGCTCAGCCGGCGCGCGCGCCCCAAGCAGCTCTTGCGCCTCGCGCAGGGCGGCGAGACGTTGCTCTCCGCCTGCGTCGCGCGCGTCGCGCCGCTCTGCGGCGCCGAGCGGACGATCGTCGTGACGACCGACGAGCAGGCCGAGGCGGTGCGCGCCGCGCTGCCGGCGCTCCCGCCCGAGAACGTCGTCGCCGAACCGGCCGGCAGAAACACCGCCCCGGCCATAGGCCTGGGCGCGCGCCACCTGCTCGCGCGCGATTCAGACGCCGTCATAGCCGTGCTCCCGGCAGATCACTGGGTCGACAGCGCCGACGCCTTCCGCACCGTCGTGCTGCGCGCCGCGCGCGCCGCCGCCGCCGGCCGCATCGTGACCTGCGGCATCCGGCCCACCGCGCCCGAGACGGGCTACGGCTACATCGAGATCGGCGAGGAGATCGCGCCGGAGCTGCGCCGCGCCGTCCGCTTCACCGAGAAACCCGACGTCGTGACCGCGCGCGCGTTCGTCGCCGGCGCGCGGCACTTCTGGAACAGCGGAATGTTCTTCTTCCGCGCCGATTCCATCCTCGACGCGATCCGCCGCCATCTGCCGGATCTCGCGGAGGCGCTCGATGCGCTCGAGCGCGAGCCGCTGGCGCGCGTGTGGGAGCGCGTTTCGGCGATCAGCGTTGACCGTGGAGTGATGGAGAGGCTCGACGATCTCTACGTCGTGCCCGGCGACTTCGGCTGGAGCGACGTCGGTACTTTCGCCGCGCTGCCGCCGGCCCAGGCCGACGTCGTCGCCGTGGACGCCGAGCGCAACGTGGTGCACGCCGACGGCCGCACTGTCGCGCTCATCGGCGTGAGCGATCTCTGCGTGGTCGTGACCGACGACGCGGTGCTGGTCTGCCCAAAGGAGCGCGCGCAGGACGTGCGCGCCGTCGTCGCCGAGCTCGAGCGGCGAGGAAAGAAGAAACTGCTGTGACTTTCAACCCCCACGTCTTCCGTGAGTACGACATCCGCGGCGTCGCCGATTCTGACTTTCCCGATGTGTTCGTGGGCGACCTCGGGCGGGCCATCGGCACGTTCCTCGCGCGGTGCGGCGCCGGCCGCATCGCTCTCGGCCGCGACTGCCGACTGCACGGTCCGCGCATCCACGACGCGCTGCTCGAAGGGCTGCTCGAAACCGGGCTCACGGTGCTCGACGTCGGCGTTGTGCCGACGCCGCTCGTCTACTTCTCGACGTTCGAGCTCGATCTCGACGGCGCGGTGCAGATCACCGGCAGCCACAATCCGCCCCAGGACAACGGCTTCAAGATCTGCCGCGGCAAGCAGACGATCTTCGGCGAGGACGTGCAGGCGATCCGCCGCCTGTGCGAGACGCGCGACTTTCTGCGCACGAGCGGCGGGCGTCACGAAGAGGTCGACATCGCGTCGCGTTACCTCGCGAACGTCGCGAGCAACGTGCGCGTGGGGCCGCGGCGCTTCGGGGTGGTCGTCGACGCGGGCAACGGCGCCGGCGGCCCGGTCGGCGCCGCCGCGCTCGAGGCGCTCGGCCTGCCCGTCACGCGGCTCTTCTGCGAGATGGACGGGAGCTTCCCCAACCACCATCCGGATCCCACGATGCCGGAAAACGTCGAGACGTTGCGCCGCGAGGTGCTCGCGCGCGGCGCGGAGGTCGGCATCGCCTACGACGGCGACGCGGATCGACTCGGCGTAATCGACGGGCGCGGCCGCACGCTCTACGGCGATCAGATCCTCATGCTGTTTGCGCGCGCGCTCCTCGCCGAGCAGCCGGGCGCGATGGTCGTCTCCGAGGTGAAGTGCTCACAAGCACTCTTCGACGACATCGCCGCGCGTGGCGGCCGTCCGCTCATGTGGAAGGTCGGGCACTCGCTGATCAAGGCGAAGATGAAGGAGGAAAAGGCGCTGCTCGGCGGCGAGATGTCGGGGCACTTCTTCTTCGCGCACCGCTGGTTCGGCTTCGACGACGCGATCTACGCCAGCCTGCGCCTGTGCGAGTTGCTCTCGCGCGGCGAAAAAACGCTCGCGGAGTTGCGCGACGAGCTGCCCGATCTCGCGACCACGCCGGAGATTCGCGTCGACTGCCCGGATGGGGCGAAGTTCGAGGTGGTGCGGCGCGTGGCCGAGCGGCTGCGCGGCCGCTACCCGATCGTCGACGTCGACGGGGTGCGCGTGAAGGTCGACGGCGGCTGGGGCCTGGTGCGCGCGTCGAACACGCAGCCGGTGCTGGTGCTGCGCTTCGAGGCGGACAGCGAGGCGCGTCTGGCGGAGATCCGCGCGATGGTCGAAGGCGAGATCGTCGCGGCGCGGCGCGAGGTCGGTGTGTGAGGAGGGCCATCGGGCTCGACGTCGGGGGCTCGCGCCTTCGCGCGGGTCTGGTTCTGGTCGAGGAGGGCGCGATTATCGCGCGGCATGCGGCAAGCCTGGGCGAGGACAAGAGCCCGGCACGCGTGGTCGAAGCGATCGCTTCGGCTGTCGAGGGATTCGGCGTGCCGGGCGTGCCGCTCGGCATCGGTTTCGCCGCGATCTTTCGCGGGCGTGATGGGCTCGTCGCCAACTCGCCCAACCACGGGTGGCGCGACGTGCCGCTCGGGCGGCTGCTCGCAGACCGTCTCGGACGCCCGTTCGTGCTCGAGAACGATCTGACGATGATCACCTGGGGCGAGCAGCGCTTCGGCGGCGGGCACGGCGTGGCCGACGTCGCCTGCGTCTACGTCGGAACCGGCGTCGGCAGCGGCGCGGTGGTGGGCGGGCGCCTGCTGCGCGGCGCGACCCACTCAGCGCCCGAGGTCGGCCACGTGAAGGTCGTGCCCGGCGGCGCGCTCTGCGGCTGCGGCCAGCGCGGCTGCCTCGAAGCGTACGTCGGTGGCCGCACCCTCGGCGAAAGTCCCGACTGGGCGCGCGCCGGCGCGCTGCTCGGCCTCGCGCTCGGCAACCTCGTCACGACGCTCAATCCCGCGCGCCTGGTGATGGGCGGCAGCGTGTGGCTCGGCCAGCCCCAGCTGCGCGCGCGCACCCACGAGACGATACGCGAGACCGCGCTCGAGGCCGCGCTGGCCGCCGTCACGGTGGTCGACACCGAGATCGGCGACGACGCCGGCGTCCTCGGCGCGGCGGATCTCGCGGCGATCGGCGGGTGATCTCCGGCGTCTCCGTCAGGCGTGAATCCGCGTCACACCGGGAACCCCGTCGAAGCCCACCGTGGGTGGCGGCTACTCCAGGCCGAGTTGCCAGAGCAGGAACGTCCACTCGTCGGTGAGCTCTTCGATCTGGAGCGCCAGCGGTTTGCCGGCGCCGTGGCCGGCCTTGCGCTCGACGCGCAGCAGCACGGGACGGCCCGACGAGGTCGCGGCTTGCATGCGCGCGGCCATCTTGCGCGCGTGCATCGGATCGACGCGCGTGTCGCCTTCGGCGGTCGTGAAGATCACGGCGGGATACGGCGTGCCGTCGGCAACGCGGTGGTAGGGCGAGTACGCGCGCAACCACTCGAACGCCTCGGGATCGCCGGGCGCGCCGTACTCGGCGATCCAGAGCTTGGCCAGCAGGAAGCGGTCGTAGCGCAGCATGTCGAGCAGCGGCACGCCGCAAACGGCCGCGCGGAAGAGCGAGGGCGCCTGCGTGATGGCCGCGCCGACCAGCAGCCCGCCGTTGCTGCGCCCCGAGATCGCGAGGCGCTCGGGCGAGGTGATCTTCTGGTCGATGAGCCAGCGCGCGGCCGCGAGAAAATCGTCGAACACCTGCTGCTTTTTGCCGAGCATGCCGGCGCGGTGCCAGTCCTCGCCGTACTCGCCGCCGCCGCGCAGGTTCGGCACGGCGTAGACGCCGCCGCGCTCGAGGAACAGCGACATCGTCCGCGAGAACGTGGGCGTGAGGCTGACGTTGAAGCCGCCGTAGCCGTAGAGCAGCGTCGGGTTCGTGCCGTCACGCGCAAGACCCTTCTTGTGGACCAGGAACAGCGAAATCGACGCGCCGTCGGTAGAAGCGTAGCTCCGCTGCTCGACCTCGAAGAGCGACGGGTCTATCGGCGCCTCGACGCGCTGCCAGACATCGGTCGCGGCGGCGCGCACGTCGTGGCGAAGGATCGTCGGAGGCACGGCGTACGACTCGAAGCCGAGAAAAACCTCGGGCCCGTCCCACTCGCCGCCGATGCCAACCACGGTGCCGATGGCCGGCAGCGGGATCTCGCCGGCGGGCGCCCCGTCGAGCGCGAACAACCGGACGCGCGCGTGCGCCTTCGCCAGAGTGCTCGCGACGATGCGCTTGCCGACGATGGCCATGCCGTCGAGCACGTCGTCGCCCTGAGCGATGATCTCGCGCCAGCGCGCGCGCTCGGGATGGCGCGGATCCACGGCGACGACGCGGTAGCGCGGCGCGCCGTCGTTGGTGCGCAGCAGCAATAGGTCGTCGAGGATCTCGGGCTCGTAGATCGCCTCGACGCCAGCCGCGACCGGCACGAACGGCGCATCGCGTTTCGCCAGATCGCGCAGCCACACCTCGGACTTGGACCAACCCTGGAACACCGACACGACCAGCCAGCGTCCGTCGGGCGAGAGCGCGACCGAGGGCCAGTCCTTCATGTCCTTGGGCGCGTAGACGAGCGGGTCCTCGGGGGTGGCACCGAGCTCCATGAAGTAGATCTTGCGGTGGTAAAGCTCCTCGCCGGCGGGCACGTCGCCGGGGCGCGGGTAGCGTGCGTAGTAGAAGCCCTTGCCGTCGGGCGTCCACGCGATCGACGAGTAGCGCGCGTGCTCGGCGCGGTCGGGAAGGTCCTTGCCGGTCTCGACGTCGCGCACGAGCAGCGTCGAGTCCTCGGTGCCGCCCTGCGAGAGGCCGTAGGCGAGCAGCCGGCCGTCGCGCGAGGGTACCCACCAATCGATCGCCGTCGTGCCGTCGGCGGCCAGCGCGTTGGGATCGACCAGCGCCCGGTCGGCGCCGCCAAGTCCGTCGCGCACGTAGAGGACGGGCTGGTTCTCGCCGCCCGATCGCCGCGTGAAAAAGTAGCGCGCCGGTCGTCCCTTCGAGTAGCGCACCGCGGGCGTGCCGAGCGTGCCAATCGAGAGCAGCTCGGTAAGCCGCGCCTTCACCGCCGCGCGCGTCGGTCGCGAATCGAGCGCCGCGCGCGTCGCCGCGTTCTGTGCGTCGACGAACGCTCGGGTCTCCGCGCTCTCGTCATCCTCAAGCCAGCGATAGGGATCCTCGATCGTCACGCCGTGCATCTCGTCCACGACCACCTCCTTGCGCGCCCGCGTCGCGGCAGCGGTAGTCGTTGCGGGCGCCGGAGCGGCGATTGTCATCGCAGGCGCCCGCGCGCTCGGCTCGCCCACCGCGCATCCAATCGCCGCCAGCGCGAAGGTCCACCGCCGCATGCCACCGGACGGTTACGTCTGACCCCCCGGCCCTGTCAAACGCCGATCCCGCCGGACTTGCTCCACCGTCGTGGAACTTGTAAGGATGCCGCCGTCGTGACCCCGGAGCTTCGATGACGCGCGTGCTTTCGCTGCTGCAGTCGACGATCGGCAAGAAGGTCGTGATGGCGGCGAGCGGCGCGATCCTCTTCGGCTACGTGATCGGCCACCTGCTCGGGAACCTGCAGGTCTACGTCCCCGACGGCGGCGCCCGGATCAACGCGTACGCCGCGTTCCTGCACGCGAGCCCGGGCATCCTGTGGGGCACGCGCGTCGTACTGCTGCTCGCCGTCACGCTGCACGTGCTGACCGCCGTGCAACTGCACACCATCAACTCCGCGGCGCGCCCCGTCGCGTACGACGTGCGCGGCTGGCGTGGCAGCGCCGGCTACGCGTCGCGCACGATGATGTGGAGCGGCCCGATCATCGGACTGTTCATCGTCTACCACCTGCTGCATTTCACGCTCGGCAATATTCACCCCGACTTCGTGGAACTCGATGTGCACCACAACGTCACCGTCGGCTTCCAGGATCCGCTCGTCGCCGGCGCCTACATCGTCGCGATGATCGCGCTCGGCCTGCACCTCTACCACGGCGCGTGGAGCATGTTTCAGTCGGTCGGCATCAATCACCCGCGCTACAATAATTGGCTGCGCGCCTTCGCCGTCGTCATCTCCACGTTCATCACGCTCGGCAACGTCTCGATCCCCGTCGCCGTGCTCACTGGGCTGGTGCAGTGATGGAGCTTCGCGCCAACATTCCGTCGGGCCCGATCGAGCAGAAGTGGGACAAGCACCGCTTCGAGCTCAAGCTGGTGAACCCGGCCAACAAGCGCAAGTACACGGTCATCGTCGTCGGCACGGGGCTCGCGGGCGCGTCGGCGGCCGCGTCGCTCGCCGAGCTTGGCTACAACGTCCACGCCTTCTGCTTCCAGGACTCGCCGCGCCGCGCGCATTCGATCGCCGCGCAGGGCGGCATCAACGCGGCGAAAAACTACGCCAACGACGGCGACAGCGTCCAGCGCCTCTTCTACGACACGGTGAAGGGCGGGGATTTCCGCGCGCGCGAGGCCAACGTCTACCGGCTCGCGCAGATCAGCGTGAGCATCATCGATCAGTGTGTCGCGCAGGGCGTGCCGTTCGCCCGCGAGTACGGCGGCGTGCTTGCCAACCGTTCGTTCGGCGGCGCGCAGGTCTCGCGCACCTTCTACGCGCGCGGACAGACCGGCCAGCAGTTGCTGCTCGGCGCCTACCAGGCGCTCGAGCGCCAGATCGGCCTCGGCAAGGTCACGATGTTTCCGCGCACCGAGATGCTCGACGTCGTCCTGGTCGACGGGCGCGCGCGCGGCGTCGTCACGCGCGACCTCGTCACCGGCAAAATCGAGACGCACGTCGCCGACGCGGTCGTGCTCGCCACCGGCGGCTACGGCAACGTCTTCTACCTCTCGACCAACGCCAAGGGCTGCAACGCCACGGCGATCTGGCGCGCGCACAAGCGTGGCGCGGCGCTGGCCAACCCGTGCTTCACGCAGATCCACCCGACCTGCATCCCGGTCACGGGCGAGCACCAGTCCAAGCTCACGCTGATGAGCGAGTCGCTGCGCAACGACGGGCGCGTGTGGGTGCCGAAAAGGGGCGGCGATGCGCGCACGCCGTCCGAGATCCCCGACGCCGAGCGCGACTACTACCTCGAACGGCGCTACCCCGCGTTCGGCAACCTGGTGCCGCGCGACATCGCTTCGCGCGCCGCCAAGGCCGTGTGCGACGAGGGCCGCGGCGTCGGCCCGGGCGGGCGCGGCGTCTTTCTCGACTTCGCCGATTCGATCGAGCGCCTCGGCGAGGGCGCGATCCGCGAGAAGTACGGCAACCTCTTCGACATGTACGAGCGCATCACCGACGAGAATCCGTACCGGCTGCCGATGCGGATCTACCCCGCCGTCCACTATGCGATGGGCGGCCTGTGGGTCGACTACGATCTCATGTCGACGATCCCCGGCCTCTACGTGCTCGGTGAGGCGAATTTTTCGGATCACGGCGCCAACCGCCTGGGCGCGAGCGCGCTCATGCAGGGTCTCGCCGACGGCTACTTCATCCTCCCGTACACGATCGGCGACTACCTCGCGCGCGGCGGTCTTGAGAAGGTCGGAGCCGATCATCCCGAGTGCCGGCGCATGGAGCAGGAGGTGTCGGTGCGCACCCAAAAGATGCTGGCAATCAGCGGCAAGCGCACCGTCGATTCGATCCATCGCGAGCTCGGCAAGCTGCTGTGGGATCACTGCGGCATGGCGCGCACGGAGAAAAGCCTGAATCACGTGCTCGCGAAGGTGCCGGAGCTGCGCGAGGAGTTCTGGAAGAACGTCAAGGTGAGCGGCGCCGGCGAAGAGCTCAACCAGCAGCTCGAGCAGGCCGGCCGTGTCGCCGACTTCCTCGAGTTCGCCGAGCTGCTCGCGCTCGATGCGCTCGAGCGGCGCGAGTCGTGCGGCGGCCACTTCCGCGAGGAGTTCCAGACGCCCGAAGGCGAGGCGCTGCGCGACGACGCCAACTTCTGCTATGTGGCCGGCTGGGAGTGGGCCGGCGAGGGCAAGCGGGCGATCCTGCACAAGGAGCCGCTCGCGTTCGACAGCGTCCACCTCACGCAGCGGAGCTACAAATGAACCTGACGCTGCACGTCTGGCGGCAGAAAGGCCCCGGCGACGCCGGGCGGCTGGTGACGTACGAGGCGAAGGGCGTGAGCCCCGACAGCTCGTTCCTCGAGATGCTCGACGTCGTGAACCAGGAGCTGATCGTCACGGGCGACGATCCGATCGCGTTTGATCACGACTGCCGCGAGGGAATCTGCGGCACCTGCGGGCTCATGATCAACGGCGTCGCGCACGGCCCGCGCGGCGCGACGACGACCTGCCAGCTCCACATGCGCTCGTTCGAGGACGGCGACAGCATCACGATCGAGCCGTGGCGCTCCAAGGCGTTCCCGGTGCTGCGCGACCTGGTCGTCGATCGCGGCGCCTTCGATCGCATCATCGCCGCCGGTGGCTTCATGTCGGCGCCCACCGGCAGCGCGCCCGACGGCAACGCGATTCCGGTGCCCAAGCAGGATGCGGAGCGCGCGATGGACGCGGCCGCCTGCATCGGCTGCGGCGCGTGCGTGGCGTCGTGCCCGAACGGATCGGCGATGCTGTTCACCGCGGCCAAGATCTCGCACCTCGGGCTCTTGCCGCAGGGACAGCCCGAGCGTTGGGCGCGCGTGCGGCGCATGGTGGCGCAGATGGATCACGAAGGCTTCGGCGCGTGCACCAACGTCGGCGAATGCGAAGCGGTCTGCCCCAAGGAGATCGGAATCGAGTTCATCGCGCGCATGTTCCGGGATCACGTCAAGGCGTCGCTGCTCGCGCGACCCGAATCGCTTTCCAAAGGAGGAACGGCATGACATTCAATTTGCCTGGAACGATCGCCCTGTTGGCTTCGGCGGCCTGGCTCGGCGCCTGCTCGGGCGACGACGCGGCGGAGGGCGAGAGCGAGGGGGAGGATCTGGCCGCGTGCGTGGCGGCCGGCGACACGGAGGCGGCGCTGCTGGCGTTCGTCGAGGCCGCGGACGGCAGCACGGTCTGCTTCGAGAGCGGGACGTACGCCTTCACCGGGCAGCTCGATCTGACGGCGAGCGGCGTCACGATCCGCGGCGACGCAGAAGGCGAGACGGTCTTCGACTTCTCGGGCCAGACGGACGGCCCCAACGGCATCGCGATCACCGGCGACGGCGTCACGGTCGAGTCCTTGAAGGTGCTGAATGCCGCCGGCGATGGAATCCGCGCGACCGACGTGCAGGACATCGCGTTCCGCGACATCGACGTGATCTGGGACGGCGGGCCGTCGGCCGACAACGGTGCGTACGGCCTCTACCCGGTCGGATCGAGCGGCGTGACGATCGAGCGCTGCACGGTCGCGGGCGCGAGCGACGCCGGCATCTACGTTGGCCAGTCCGAGCGCGTCCTGGTCGCCGACAGCGAGGCCTACGGTAACGTCGCCGGCATCGAGATCGAGAACTCGGTCGACGCCGAGGTCACCGGCAACCACGCGCACGACAACACCGGCGGCATCCTCGTTTTCAACCTGCCGGGACTTTCGCGCTACGGCTCGCGTGCCAACGTCCACGACAACGTGATCGAGGACAACAACCAGGAGAACTTCGCGCCGGGCGGTACGGTGCAGAACGTTCCGCCGGGCAGCGGCGTGATCATCCTCGCGTCCGACGGCAACGAGGTCCATGCGAACACGATCCAGGGCAACCAGACGGTCGGCGTGCTCATCATCAGCTACGTCGACATCGTCGGCATGCTGCTCGGCTCCTACACCGACGAGGACTTCGAGCCTTACGCGCAGGGAAACTGGATCCACGACAACGCCTTCGCGGACAACGGCACGGATCCGCAGGGCGCCGTCGGCGTCTACATCACGGGTGCGCTCGACATCGAGCGGATGCCCGACATGAACTGGGACGGCTGTACCGACGCCGAGGCGGACAACGCCGCCGGCGCGCTCGACAACTGCTTCTCCGACAACGGCGACGCGACCTACCTCGACTTCGACATGTGCGGCGCCCTTGAAAACTGGAGCAACGATCTCGCTCCCGTCACCTGTGAGCATGAGGCGCTGCCGGCAATCGACTAGCGCGCTCGCGCTGGCCGCGGCGGTCGCATCGGGGTGCGGATTTCCCGTCGGCGAGGACGTCGCCGATGCGGGTGTGGCCGCCGATGCGGGTGTGGCCACCGATGCCGGCGTCATCCCGAACGAGACGCTTGCCGCGTACGGCTTCTTCGCGGGCGACATGGCGCGGCTCGAGCCGGTCGCCGGCGTCGTGCCCTACACCGTCGCGGCGTCGCTGTGGCAGGATCACGCGCACAAGTCGCGCTTCATCGCGCTGCCCGAGGGGAGAGCGGTCGACTTCGACGCGGTTGACGATTTCGAGTTTCCGGTCGGGACCATCCTCATCAAGACCTTCTGGTTTCCCGTGGACCTGCGCGCGCCCGACGGCGAGAGGCGCCTCATCGAGACGCGGCTGCTGATCTTGGGCGAGGAAGGCTGGAGCGGCGTGCCTTACGTGTGGAACGAAGCGCAAGACGAAGCCGTGCGCACGCCGGCGGGCGACGATCCGACGGTGCACTACGTCGACGCGGACGGCAAGGCGCGGAAGGAGCGCTACATCGTCCCGAACTCGGGCCAGTGCGCCATCTGCCACATGCGCGACGACGTTGTGCGGCCGCTCGGATTCGTGGCGCGCCAACTTCACCGCGACATCGCGATCGACGGCGAGAGCTTCCCGCAGCTCGCGTGGCTCGCCGGGCAGGGCGTCTTCGCCACGCCGCCGGACACGGCGGGCGTCGCGGCGCTCGTCGATCCGTTCGGCGACGCGTCGCTCGAGACGCGCGCACGGTCGTACCTCGACGCGAACTGCGGCCACTGCCATCGGAGTGGCGGCGCGGCCGGGGTTTCCGGCCTGACCCTGCTGGCCGCCGAGACCGACCCCGAGAAGTACGGCGTCTGCAAGGAGCCGGTCGCGGCCGGTCTCGGCAGCGGCGGTTTCGATCACGACATCGAGCCCGGCGATCCCGATGCCAGCATCATGCCGTTCCGCATGGCGTCCACGCAGCCCGGCATCAAGATGCCCGAACTTCCGCAGCTCGTCCCCGACGCCGCCGGCGTCGCGCTGATCCGCGATTGGATCGCCGCCATGCCGCCCGGCTGCGAGTAGCGCCACCGACCGACGCTGGGGCGCGTGCTAGTCTTGCGCCGATGAGTGCGGCCTCGCAGCGCGAAGGATTCGCCGGCGCCGGCGTGGCGGCGTTCGAGAGCCGGCGCGCGGTCGAGATCGCAAAACTCGTCGAGCACGCGGGCGGGCGCGCGCTGGTCGGGCCGACCATGCGCGAGGTGCCGATCGGCGAGAACCCGCAAGCGTTCGCATTCGGCGAAGCGCTCCTGCGCGGCGAGATCGACGTGCTCGTGTGCCTGACGGGCGTGGGCACGCGCTTCCTTCTCGAGACGCTGGAGACGCGCACTCCCCGCGAGGCGATCGTCGCCGCGATCGGGCGTGTCGCCGTGGTTGCGCGCGGCCCCAAGCCGACGAAGGTGCTCGGCGAGTACGGCATTCCGATCGCGCTCAAGGTGCCGGAGCGCAACACGTGGCGCGAGCTGCTCGCGGCGATCGACGCGCAGTTTCCGGTAGCGGGCAAGCGCGTCGTCGTGCAGGAGTACGGCGTCCCGAACGAGCGGCTCGTCGACGGATTGCGCGCTCGCGGCGCGGAGGTTCGCACGATCGCCGTCTACCGGTGGGCGCTGCCGCTCGACCTCGATCCGCTCGAACGCGTGCTGCGCGCGATCGCGGCGGGCGAACCCGACGTCGCCCTCTTCACCAGCGCGCAGCAGGTGCCGCACATGCTCTCGGTCGCGCGCAACCTCGGGCTCGAGGACGCGGTGCGCGCGACACTCGGCGGCATGGCGATCGGATCGATCGGACCGACCTGCAGCGAGTCGCTCGAAGCGCACGGGCTGCGCGCCGACTACGAGCCGTCGCACCCGCGCATGGGCACGCTGGTCGCGGAGATGGCGGAGCGCTGGCGCGAGCTTCGCGTGGCGCGCGGCTGGCCTTCGGCCTCGCACGTCACCGCGCCGGCCGCCGCGCCCGCCGCCCTCACCCCGTCGGGTGGGCTGAGGCAGCCCGACTTCGAGGACACGCCGTTCATGCGCGCGTGCCGGCGCAAGCCCGTGCCGTATACGCCGGTGTGGCTGATGCGTCAGGCGGGCCGCTACATGGCCGAGTACCGCGAGGTCCGCGCGAAGGTGCCGTTTCTCGAACTCTGCAAGCGGCCGGACCTGGTCGCCGAGGTCACGACGTTCGCCGCCGAGCGCCTCGGCGTCGACGCGGCGATCATCTTCGCCGACATCCTGCTCGTCGCCGAGCCGCTCGGACTCGCGCTCGAGTTCACCAAGGGCGACGGCCCGGTCATCCGCGCGCCGGTGCGCACGGGCGCCGACGTCGATCACCTGCGCGACTTCGATCCGGCCGCGCTCGGCTACGTCTACGAGGCGATCCGCAAGACGCGCCTGGCGCTTCGTCCGAGCATGCCGCTCATCGGCTTTGCCGGCGCGCCCTTCACCGTCGCGTCGTACCTGATCGAAGGCGAGACCTCGCGTAGCTTCCGCCACGCGAAGGCGCTCATGTATCGAGACGCGGGCGCTTGGCACGCGCTGCTCGCGCGCCTCGCCGACGCCACCGCGAAGTACTTGAACGCGCAGGTCGACGCGGGAGTCCAGGCGCTGCAGCTCTTCGACAGTTGGGTCGGCGCGCTCTCGCCGTCGGACTACCGCGAGTTCGTGCTGCCGCACATGAAGGCGCTGTTCTCGGCGCTGCGGCCCGGCGTGCCGGTGATCCACTTCGGCACCGACACGGCGACGCTGCTGCCGCTGATGCGCGAAGCGGGCGGCGACGTCATCGGTCTCGACTGGCGCGTCGAGCTCGACGAGGCGTGGGCGCGGCTCGGCGGCGACGTCGGCGTCATGGGCAACCTCGATCCAATCGTGCTCTACGCCGAGCGCGCGACCATCCGCGAGCGCACGCGGCGCATCCTGGCGCAGGCCGGCGGGCGGCCCGGCCACGTCTTCAACCTCGGGCACGGCATCCTCCCCGACACGCCGGTCGAGAACGTGGTCGCACTGGTCGAGGAAGTGCACGCGCTGAGCGCGCGCTGACCGCGATGCGGCAATTCTTGTGGATCTGTTTCGGCGGCGCCCTCGGCACGGGCGCCCGCCACGCCGTCGGCCTCTGGATGCAGCGCGCTCTCGGCGGCGCCTTCCCCTGGGGCACGTTGACCGTCAACGTCGCCGGCTCGTTCCTGCTCGGCGCCATCGCGGAGGTTGCGTCGAGCGGCGAGCGCATGTCGCCGACGCTGCGCCTGGCGCTGACGACCGGCGTCATGGGCGGCTTCACGACCTACTCGACGTTCAACCACGAGACGCTGCGGCACTTCCAGAGCGGCGCGATCGGCACGGCG
>JBBTFH010000300.1:6994-20700 GCA_038041915.1 Myxococcota bacterium | reverse complement strand
GCGCCGGCCTGAAGGCCGAAGGCGCGCGCGGCGGCCTCGGCGTGGACCTCGGCGACGAAGCCGACCTCGCAGAAGTGGTTGCCCGAACCGAGCGTGCCGAGCTGCGACGCGCCGCGCTCGCGCGCGCGCTCGGTCACGGCGGACGGATCCGCGCCGGCCAGACAGCCGGCCTCTTCGAGTCGCGCGAGATCGTCCGCTTCGCCCAGGCCGCGCTCGACGACCCAGCGCGCGCCCTTGCGCAGCACACCGTCGAGATCGCGCCCGACGACGCGCAGGTCCTTGCGCTTGGAGCCGACGCCCGACGGGATGCGCGCGTAGAGCGCGTCCGCCAGCTCCGCCAGCCGCGGCCGCACCTCGTCGACACGCAGCTCGCTCGCGAGCAGGCGCACGCCGCAGTTGTGAACGACGAGGCCGCTGGCGACGAAGTTGTGGTCGCGGTGATCGACCGTGATGTCGAAGACCTCTTCGGAGAGTGCCGGCTCGATCGAAGCGACCTCGTCCCAGACCGCGCCGCTGGCGCCGAGACCGCGGGCGCGATCGGTCGCGAACGCGGCGAAACGCTGGAACCGTCGCGAGACACGCGGGAGACGGGTCGCGCGACCGTAGATGCTCCGCTCGACGAAGCGGCGGTTGATGCCGTCGGGCGCCATCTGGGCGACGATGCGCGACAGCGCGATACCCGCGGAGCGCAGCTCGGCGATGCGAGCGAGCGCCCGGGTCCGGCGCGCGACCTCCGCCTGTCGATGCCTCAGGTAGAGCGCCGCCGCCGCGGCTCGCGCCGCGCGCTTACGCTGGTATGTGAAGCCGATACGCTCGTAGAGAGCGCGCAGGTTCTCGCCGGTCGCGTCGAAGACGAGCCGCTGGCGAAGCGAGGGAACGCCGCGGCGTGGCGCCTCCGGGCGCTCTTCAATCGGACGCGTCTCTACGTCGAAGCGCCTGCACAGACGGCCAATCTCGCGTAGGAACGCGCGTCCGCCGCGCGCGGCGCCCTGGCGCTTGACCTGTGTCAGCGCGGGCGCGTCGAAGCACGTGTCGTGTCCGGTGGCCGTGCGCGGCGAGGACAGCTCCGCGCCGAACAGCGCGGCGAGGTAGAGGCGCACGTGCCAGCGCGGCGCACGTCGCAGGTATGACGGCGCACGAAAGGCGGCGGTTGTGCGCGGGCCGAGAGGGCAGCCGAGGGCGTGCAGCAGAATCGCGGCGGCGCTCGAGTTGATGTGTACGAACGACTCGGTCGCCTCGAACGAGCGGCGGCCGTAGGCCGTTTCGATCACATGGGCGCGGCGCCGGTGGTATACGCGCGAGACGCGGAACCACGGAGCAAGGTCGCGCCGCAACTGCTCCAGATCCTCTGCGTGGCCGGTGATGGCGGTCCTCCCCTTGCCGGTCTTACCGACGAAGTGGAGGCTTCCGTCGCCGGTCACGAGGCCGAGCAATCCCAGCAGCGGCGGCACCGCGGGATGATCGGCGCGCAGCGGCAGTAAACCTCGCCGAGCAAGGGAGCGCACGATCTGATCCGCCGCCCGGCCGCCTGTCTTGCCGATGCGGGTGAGCAGGCGCCGAATCTTCGCCTCGTCGACCAGGACGAGCTCGGGGGGTGGCTCGTAGGGGACGCCCTCGAATGGGTGCACGGCTACGCGGTCGCCCGGGCGCAAGGCGCGGGTCTCGCGAAAGCCTCCGGGCGTCAGCATTGGATGATCGTCGGTCGCGCGAAGCTCGAATCCGCCGGCGGTGCGCAGCAAGACGACCGGGCGCTTCGCCAGCGGCCGTCGAAAGTTGATGACGCGGCCGTGTGATGGCTCGGCGCCGTCGAGATCGAGGCAGCGCACGTCGGCGCGCCCGCTCCTCACGTCGCGAATCGGCAGGTGGAAGCCCCAGCGGTGCAACACGCGCGCTTCACCGGTGAGGCAGTTGATGTCGTAGCCGATCCCGCCCGGCGAGACGACGCCGGCCTCCGCGTCGAACGCCGCGACGCCGCCGATGGGGAAGCCGTAGCCCCAGTGGAAGTCGGGCATCGCGAGCGAGTTCCCGACGATCCCTGGCAGGCACGCGACGTTGGCGACCTGGCGCGGGCTCTGATCTTCGCCGAGCGCGGCGATCATCTCGGGCGTCGCGTAGATCACTCCGTCGGTGCGCATCGGGCCGGCGCGCGGGATGCGCCAGCGCAGCGGCCCGTCGGGGACGAGCGCGATCTCGAATGACCGGTCCATTACGACCCGATCCTACGCCTCCCTACGCCTCAAGAGCAGCGTTGGGCCGTCGATGTGCCCTGAAGGTCGCGCGCGTCGCCGACCAGGTGCTCGGCACGCTGCTCGACGCGATCGGCTGATCAGCGCCGCCGGCCGCGCCGACCGCGCCAGAGCACGCGCGCGAGCGCCAGCGCGACGAGGAGCGTCGACCATGCGGTCGGGCGAACGTCGGCGGATCCCGAGACGCGACAGCAGCCGTCGGGGCTGCCGTAGAAGGCGGTCGCGCCGGCGCCGCCGTCGGAGCCTTCGCCTTCCATGCCCTCGCCCTCGGCGCCGCCGTCGCTGCCGGGCGCGAGCGCGGGCGGTGGGCCGCACGTGCACTGGACCGCGCCGGGACGCCCGGCGGGCCACCACGCCGGATCCTGGTGGCCGGCGATGGTGAAGCCCAGGCCCACGCGCGGGCAGGCGCTCGTGGTCGCCAGCGCGAGCGGCAGGCGGAACTCCGCGCCGTCGCCGTCGGACGACATGACGGCGTCGGCGTCGCCGTCTCCGTCGAGATCGTCGCCGAGCAGTACGCTGAGGTCGACCGCGTCATCGCCGTCGAGGTCGACCTCCATGGCCGCGCCGATGAACACCACGCCGAGCGCGACCACGCCGAAGTGCAGCCCGCCGTCGTAGGTCGACGCGTGAACGGCGCCCGCCTGCACGCCGTTCTCGAGCACCGCGTAGCCGACCGGCGTGGGCGGGTACTCGACGCCGACGCTCACGGCGCCGTCGACGACGACCGCCGAGGAGGGCGAGTCGGGATCGCCCGCGAACAGCGGAACGCTGACGCAGCCGCACACCACGTCGACCGGCGTCGTGTGCGTGCAGCCGAACTTCGGATCACATCCGTCGATCGTGCAGTCGTCGTCGTCGTCGCAGTCGGCAGGCTTGCCCGAACCGCACTCGCCGTCCGTGCAGACCTCGGCGCCGTTGCAGACGCTGCCGTCGCGGCAATCGTCGTCGCTGTCGCAGCCGCAGGCGTTGAGGTTGGAGCAGCCGGTCGCGGGATCGCAGGTGTCCTCCGTGCAGTCGTCGCCGTCGTCGCAGTCCAGCCCGCCCGAGGGCACGCAGTCGCCGTCCATGCACACCTCGGGGCCGCCGCAGACGTCGCCGCCGCCGTCGCCGCACGGCGTCCCGTCGGTGCTGTCGTTGTGGTTACAGCCGAACAGGAAGCAGAAGTCGTTGGTGCAGGGGTTGCCGTCGTCGCACGAGATCGGCGCGCCGGCGCATGCGCAGTTCTCGTCGAGCGTGTCGCCCGAGGTGCAGAAGTTTCCGTCGTTGCACGAGTCGCCCGGATCGCCCGAGTCGCCGGCCACGCAGTCACAGATGTCGCACGCGGGGTACGGGCACTCGCCATAGGTCGAGGTCTCGCCGTCGCCGCAGGTCGGCCCACAGTCGGTGTCGGGCCCGTAGAGATCACCTTCGGTGCACTGCGGCACGAAGCCGCAGCCGCAGTCGTTCGAGAACGCGAGGCAGGCGCCCGCGCACTGCGGGCAGTGGCAGGTACACGAGCCGCCAGCCTCGGCGGTGGACGCGGCCAACGCGACGACGGCGGCAGCGGCGGCGAGGCGCATGATCACGGGTACTCCCGCGCGGGCCGTGGAGTCAACGAGCCGGTGTTTGCCGGATGCTATGCTGACTCGCAATGGCCCGTTTCGACGACGTCGCGGCGTTTCTCGGCGCGATTGGTGCGCGCGCGGGGCGGCGCGCGGCGGTCGGCGCGCTCCTGCGTCTGACCGCGGGGCTCGGCGGTGCGGCGCTCGCGTGCGGGCTGTGGGGCGCCCGCCTGGGCGCCGGCGCGGAAGTCGGCGCCGCGCTCGTTGGCGGCGCGGCGATCGCGCTGGCGTGGGCCGCGCTCGCCCTCGCGCGAGATCGGGCCGCGGCGCACGGCGATTCCGCGCGCGCGCGCTTCGTCGGCGCGCGGGCGCCGGCGCTGGCGAGCGATCTCGTGACCGCCGTCGAGGTCCGCGAGGCTTTGGCGGCGCCTTTGCCGCCGCGCTTCTCGGCGGGGCTCGCCCTCGCGCACGTCGAGCGCACGGCGGTCGAGCTTGGGCGCCTCGATGCGGGCGCGCTCGTGCCGTGGCGCGCGCTCGGGCGCGTCGGCATCGCGGCGCTCGTGGTCGCGGCCGGCTGGCTCGTCGTGGGCGGGCGCGCCGCTCCAGCCGGAGTCGCGTCCGCGGCGATCCTGCTCGGCCTGCGCGATCCGCCCGCACGCGAGGCCGACGCGCCGCTGCTCGGCGACATCCGGATCGAGTACCGCTACCCGGCCTACACCGGACGCGCGCCGCTGGTCGTGACGGGCGCGTCGGGCGATCTGCGGGCACTCCGCGGCACGGAGGTGCGGATCGAGGCGCGGCCGTTGCGCGCTCTGCGCCGCGCGATCGTTGCGCTGCCGTCGGGGCGAGTGGCGGCCGTGCTCGAAGGAGAACACTTCCGCGCGCGCTTCGTCGTCTCGCTACCGGGCGAGTGGCACGTCGAGGGAAGCGTCGGCCCGGAGCGCCTGCGCGACGCGCCACGGCGCATCGAGGTCGAGCCCGACATGCCTCCCGCGATCGACCTCGCAGCGCCCGAGGAGACGATCGAGGTGACGCCGCGCGAGCGCGTGCCCTTCGCGTACCGCGCGACGGACGACTTCGGCCTGTCGAAGCTCGAGCTGGTCTGGCGCGCCGGCACCGTCGAGAAGCGCCGCGCGCTGCCGCTCGGGGGCGGCGCCGGCGACGCGCCGCGCGAGGCCGCCGGCCAGGACGAAATCGACCTCGGCGCGCTCACGCTCGAGCCGGGAGGCGAGGTCGCGTACTGGATCGAGGGGCGCGATAATGACACCGTGGGCGGTCCGAACGTCGGCCGCTCGCGCACCTTCTCGCTGCGCGTCTCGAGCCCGCGGCAGCACCACGACGCCGCGCTCGACGCGCAGAAGGATGCGCTCGAGCGCGCCGTGGCGCTGCTCGGCGATCGCCTCGAGACTCCGGCCGGCGCGGAAGTCGGCGCGTACGCGGAGATTCACCTTCGCTTCCGCGCGTTGCTCGACGCGCTCGCCGCCGCGCGCCGGCGCACCGCGGCGGATCCGATCGCTCTCGCGGGGATGGGCGAGAAGCTTTCGACGATCTACGGGCGCCTCGAGAAGCTGTTCCACGAGGAGGACGACGCGCTGGCCGGCGCGCCGGCCAAACTGGCGTCGGCACGAGCATCGGCCCAGGCCCCGCGTCAGATCGCCGAGCTCGAGCGCGACGCGCTGCTGCTCGACGACTGGATCGATCGCCAGCGCCTCGAGGGGTTGCTCGCGCTTGCCGACGACATGGCGCGGTTGCGCGATCGGTTGCGCGAGACGCTGGCGCAGTACGCCAAGACCGGCGACGCGGCGCTGCGCCGTGAAGTTGAGCGGCTGATGGCGGAGCTCGAGGCGCGCTGGCGCGAGGCAATGGCGCGCGCCGCGCAGTTACGCAGGCAGGTGCCCGACGAGTTCACGAACGCCGAGGCGGTCGAGCGCGCCGACGTCGGCGAGGGGCTCGATCGCGTGCGCGAGATGCTGGCGCGCGGCGACGTCGACGGGGCGATGGCGGCGCTCGAGGCGATGAGCCGCGACCTCGATCGCATGGCCGCCAAGATCGAGGAGGGCTTGGACGAGATGCGCGGCGAGCGCTTCGCCGAGGAGGAGCGCGCGATCTCCGAGATGATGGACAAGCTCGCCGACCTCGAGTCGACCGAGCGCGACATCGCGGGCGAGGCGGGCGAGTCGGCCGCGGCGTACGAGCGCGCGGTGAAGGAGGCGATGCAGGGCCGCGCCGCGCCCGTCGCAAAACGGGCGCTCGAGAAGGTCGAGAAGCTGCGCCGGACGCTCGCCGAAGTCGACCGCGACGCGCTGCCGCCCTTTGGGCAGGAGGAGGTCGATCGCGCGCGGACGCGCGCCGACGAGACCCGGCGCGCGTTGGCGGAGAGCGACCTCGAGGAGGCGCTGCAGGCGGCGCGGCGCGCGGAGGAGTCCATAGACACGGCGCGCCAGGACGCGCGCGACCAGGCTGCCGGGGACGACGATGCGCGGCGGCGGACGCGCGCACGCCGCAGCGCCGAACGGCTCGCCGACGCGGGCGCCCAGGCGCAGGAGATCGTGCGCGACCTCGAGAGCGCGATGCCGTCGCACGCCGAACTGCTCGGCTCCGAGGAGCGAAGCAGGCTCGGCGCGCTCGCCGGCCGGCAGCAGGCCGCGCGGCGGCGCGCGGGCGAGCTCGCGCGCGAGATGGAAGGCAAGGGGGAAGGGAAGACCGGCGCGGCGGGAGAAAGGCCCAAAATCGATCCGCAGGCGCGAGAGGCGCTCGGGCAGGCCAGCGGCGCGATGGAGCAGGCGGAAGGGCGGATGCGCCAGGGCGAGCCGCGTGAGGCCCGCGAGCGATCGGTCGAGGCGGCCGATCGCCTCGCGCGGCTGCGGCAGGACCTGGGCCGGTCGCGCCGCTCGTCGCAAACAGGCGACGGTGGAATGTCGCGCGAACCGGTGCGCATTCCCGGAGAAGATCAGTACCGCGCGCCGCGCGAGTGGCGCGAGGCGATCCTCGAGGCGATGAAAGAGAAGGCGCCCGAGTCGTTCCGCGCGAAGGTAAAAAAGTACTACGAGGAGCTGATTCGATGATCGGGATCGCCGCCGCCGCGCTCGCCGGGATCGCCGCCGCCGGCGTCGAGAAGCTGCTCGGCGAATGGGATCTGCCCGCCGCAGAGATCGCCGCGGCGGAGCTCGAGGCGGCCGAGCCGGGCGCGGCTTCGAGCGCGCACGTCGTCGGGCTGCTGCGCTTCCAGCAGGGGATGTACGCGGAGGCCGCTATGAGACTGCGTGAGGCGATCGCCGGCGGGGGTGATGACGTCACGCCGGGGTGGCGCATGGCCGCGGCGCTCGCGGAGGAGACGGACGCGGCGACGCGCGGCTTCGAGAGCCACACCAGCGACGGCGGCCACTTCGCGATCCACTACGCGCCGGGAAAGGACGCGCTGCTGGCGCCCTACGTCGGCGAGGCGCTGGAGGCGGCGCGGCGCGAGCTCGAGCGCGATCTCGGCTTCGCGCCGCCCGAGCGCATCCGCGTCGAGATCTACCCGGCCGTCTCGGACCTCGCGCGAGTCTCCACGCTGACCGCCGAGGAAATCGAGACGTCCGGCGTCGTCGCGCTCTGCAAGTGGAACCGGCTGATGATCGTCTCACCGCGCGCGCTGCTGCGTGGCTACCCGTGGCTCGACGCGACGACGCACGAGTATGTCCACTACCTCGTCAGCCGCATGACGCGCGACCGCGTGCCGATCTGGCTGCACGAGGGATTCGCCAAGCTGAAGGAGCAGCGCTGGCGCCGGCCCGACGACGGGCGCGCGCCACTCTCTCCGTCCATGGAGGGGCTGCTGGCCGACGCGCTGCGTACAGGCGCGCTGGTGCCGCTCGCGAAGCTGCACCCGTCGATCGCGAAGCTCCCGTCGCAGGAGGAGGCGTCGCTGGCGTTCGCGCAGGTTGCGACGCTGGTCGAGCACATCGGGGCGCGCGGCGGCGAGGGCGCGCTCCGGCGCCTGCTCGAGGCGATCCGCGACGGGCAGGACGACGCGCAAGCGGTCGCGGCGATCGCCGGGGCGCCGCTCGATCGGCTGGTCGCGAGTTGGAAGCGCGGGCTGCGCGCGCGCGGCCTGAAGTTGCGCGCCCGGCCGATCGATCTCGCGTTCCGCAAGGATCCCGACGAAAAGGGCGGGGGCGAGGACGAGCCCGATCCTTCGCGCGAGATCGACGCCAGGGCGCGCAACTTCGCGCGGCTCGGCGCGCTGCTCGCCGAGCGCGGCCGCGCCAAGGCCGCCGCCCGCGAGTACGAGAAGGCGCTCGCCGCCGCGCGCGCCCCGGCGCCGCTCGTGAGCGCGCGCCTCGCGCGGCTCTACCTCGACCTCGGCGAGCCGGCGCGCGCCCTCGACGCCGCGCGGGCGACGAGCGAGGCCTACCCCGATCTCGCCGGCCCACACGTCTCCGCGGGCCTCGCGCTCCTGCGCCTCGGCCGCGCCGCCGAGGCCGCGCCCGAGCTCGAGGCGGCGCTACGGGTAAGCCCGTTCGATCCGCGCATCCACTGCGGCCTCGACGAAGCCTACCGCGCCGCCGGCGACGCCCGCGCCGCCCGCGAAGCGACGGCGTGCGCGGAGCTTCGCTGACACCTATTCGAACGCCGCCTGCGGATGCCGCGCGCCGTAGTGCGCAACGACGCCGTGCTGCTCGGACCCGGGGGTGAGGAAGTTGCCGCCGACCGCGAAGAAACCGCCGCTCCCGTCGCCGCAAGCGGCGTGGAAGTCGACGCCGTAGGGATCGAGCGCGCTCTCGTTCACCCATGTGCCATCGGCGGTGCGGCGCGCCTTGAGCGCGCCGAAGCCGACGATCAGTGCGCGCCCGTCGGGCTCGACGTGGACGCCGTTCGGGAGCTGCCCCGTGATGTCGAGGCCGGGGATCGCGCTCCACGCTTCGCCGTTCCAGCGCGTGGCGCACTGCCCGCCAACGGCCAAGACGTCGCCCGGCGCGCTGCCGTAGACGGTGAAGAGCCGCTGCGCGCAGGTGCTCTCCTCGCGCGCCCACCCGGCGGCGCCGCCGCGCCAGATCAGGCCCGCGGCGCCGACGACGATCACATCGTCGGCCGCGCTGCCCCACACCTTGAAGAGCGAGACGCCGAACTCTTCGGGCGGCGCCACGCGCGCGACCGACGCGCCGTCCCAGTGCAGCATCACGTCGTTCTCGCCGCCGCCGGTCGGTGAGCCGCCGACCGCCCACACGTCGTCGCACGAGGCGCCCCAAACACCGAACAGCGTGGCATTCGCGCCGCTCGCGACCGGCGCGACCGCGCCGCCTTGCACCCGCAGCATCACGCCGTCCTCGCCGACCGCCCACATGTCGTCGGAGGAGCAGCCCCACGTCCACCACAGCCAGCCGTCGACCTTCGTGTCTGTCCGCCGAAAAGTCGCGCCGTCCCAGTGGAGGAGCAGCCCGCCCGTGCCGACGAGCCACACGTCGTCCTCGCCCGCCGCGAAGCAGCTCAGCACCGACCCGGGCAGTTCGTCGAACACGAGCGCCCAGCCTTCGACTTCGGCTTCGGCTTCGGACTCTGCTTCGGACTCTGCGGGTTCGTCGTGGCCGCAGGCGGCGACGACGAAGCTGATCGCAGCGAGCGGTCTCATGGAGTCGTGAACCGCCTGCAATCGGTGCGCTCCGGCAGGTCGCAGCCATTGCCCAGGTCGTAGTTCTCGTCGCACTCGCAGGTACACAGCCCGCGGCAGTCCTTCGACTCCTGTGTACACACGAGGTTCACGGCGATCTCGGGCGAGGCGACGATGCGCCCCTGGCGATCCGCGATCTCAGCCGAGATCAATACCGGGCCGCCGAGCAGCGGCCTCCCGGTATTGTTCGGGCACACGGGCACGTTGGTCACGCCCGCGATCCCGGCGTAGCTCGGGCGTCCCCACGCTTCGTCGCCCTTGATCGGATTGAAGTCGAGCGTCCGCCCCTCGAAGGCCACGAGGTTGCCGTCGCTGGCGTGGCGCACCCAGCCGCGCAGTTGCGCGTTGTTTCCGCAGAAGTTGGTGATGCGCGCGCCAATGAACACGACGTGGCCGCCCTGCGGCGGGCGGATCAACGGAACGTCGTCGCCGTCTTCGAGCGGCATGGGAGTGCCGCCTTCGCCGCGAAGCTCGACGACGGCCTGTGGTTCGGCGGCCAAATCGCCGAGGATGACCTCGCAGGGCGGGGCGTCGACGGCCGCGTCCGCGGACTCCGCGGGTTCGTCGTCGCCGCAGGCGGCGACGGCGAAGCTGATCGCAGCGAGCGTTCTCATGGAGTGGTGAACAGCGCGCAATCGGTGCCCTGGGGCAGGTCGCAGCCATCGCCGAGGTCGTAGTCCTCGTCGCACTCGCACTCGCAAAGCCCGCGGCACTCCTTCGACTCCTGCGTGCACACGAGGTTGACCGCGACCTGCGGCGAAACGACCGTGCGGCCGGCGCGGTCCTCGACCTCCGCCGAGATCAGCACGGGGCCGCCGAGCAGCGGTCGCCCGGTGTTGTTCGGGCACACGGGCACGTTGGTCACGCCCGCGATCCCGGCGTAGTTCGGGCGTCCCCACGCTTCGTCGCCCTTGATCGGATCGAAGTCGAGCGTCCGTCCCTCGAGGTTCACGAGGTTGCCGTCGCTGGCGTGGCGCACCCAGCCGCGCAGCTGCGCGTTGTTGCCGCAGATGTTCGTGATGCGCGCGCCGATGAACACGACGTGGCCGCCTTGCAGCGGGCGGATCAGCGGAACGTCGTCGCCGTCTTCGAGCGGGATGGGCGTGCCGTCCTCGCCGCGAAGCTCGACGACGGCCTGCGGCTCGGCTGCTATTTCGCCGAGGGCGACCTCGCAGGGCGGGGCGTCGCTTGCCGCGTCCTCGAGCGCCGCGACGTCCGGCGACGGCTCGCTCCCGTCGCCGCCGTCGCAGCCGCCCGCGAGCGCCGCCGCCGCTAGAAGCAGCCGACGTCGCGCGTCTTGGGATAGTAGAAGACGAAGATGTTGCAATGCTCCTGGTTCTCCACGTGCCCGCCGAAGGTCATACAGCACGGATCGTCGGAGACGCACCCATTGTTCGGGTTGCGAGTCTCGGTGCCGCACTCGTCGTCTTCGAGGTGGTACGAGCACGCGTAGTGTACACCGCCGCCCGCCGGGATCGGAATCTCGAGGCCGCGCGCCATCGGCGGATCGTCCCACGTGTCGCTCTCGTAGAACGGCTCGGAGGCGTCGCCCTCCGCGTCGATCACCGAGATGGTGAAGAGATCGCCGCGGCTGTGGAAGTGGCTGTTGGCGGCGATGATCGTCACCGTCTCGTCGTCCTGCGCGAGCTGGCAGCTCGACTCGAACGTCACGCCGCCGTCGTCGGGGCAGATGCAGATGCTCTGGTTGGTGGCGAACGCGGTGCCGAGCTCCATCAGGTCCGACGACGCGGGCACGGTGTAGAAGTTGACGACCGCCTTGCCCACGCCCGAAGGCGTGAGCTGATCGCCGGCCCCGACGTTCACGTAGTGCGACTGGAGCATGATGACCTCGCCCGGCTCGAAGCGCTGGGCGACGTTTTCGGGAAGCTGCCAATCGAAGTGGCCGCCGGTCGACTCGGGGTCGTCCGGGTTGCTCGCATCCTCGGGACGGGACTCCTGCGAGTTGATGACCATCGGCCAATCGGCCCAGTTCGGGCTGGTCCAGCACTCGCCGCCTTCGACGGCGCCCGCCGCGATGTCCGCCTCGGTGCCGAGGTTCACCACCGTGTTCACGCGGAAGACGTTCATGTGGTGCGTGCCGTCGTTCTGAACGATCTCGATGCGGTTGACCCACAGCTCTTCGTCGCCGGGGATGGTGAAGAAGTAGCAGTTCTGCACCTCCTGTCCGACCTCGACCGCAAACGCCGGCGTCTCGATCTGGAAGCCCGACTCGGGCTCGCAGAGATCCGCGTTGCCGTCCTCGTCGAAGCCGGCGCAGGCCTCGGCTTCGCTCTCGGCTTCGGCTTCGGCCTCGGATTCGCCCTCGGCGGCATTGTCGTCGCCGCAGCCGGCGAGGGAGATGGTCAAGCCCGCAGTTGCAAAGATGGATAGTGTGCGCATGGTCGAGTTTGTCTCCTGTTTAGAGTTTGTTCAGAGTTTGCTTCTCTCAATCCTAATGCACGAGAGGCGCCATTCGTTCGGATGAACCTTCGCGGGCTCTCGGGCATTGTATAATGAAGCGCATCATGACCTCCGTGCCGCATCTGACGCTGGTCCCGGCCCCCGCAGGCGGCTCGCTCGGTGATCGCGCCGACGACGACCTCATGCGCTTGGCGCGAAGCGGCGAGCGGGGCGCGTTCGAGGCGCTCGTGCGGCGCCATCAGGGCAAGGTGCTCGGGCTGGCGCTCAAGGTGCTCGGCGACGAGGCGCTGGCGCGCGATGCGGCGCAGGACTCCTTCGTCGATCTCATGCGGGCGCTCGCAACGTACCGACCGGAGGGGCGGTTCCCGCAGTTCCTTTACCGCGTGGCGCTCAACCGCTGCCGTATGGTCGCGCGCTCGCTGCGGATCGAGCGGCGCGCGCAGGAGCGCGCTTGGCGCGAGGACTGCGAGGGCGAGGCGCTCGCGCCCGACGACGTGCTGGCGCGCGAGCGGCAGCGGGAGCTTTCCGCGGCGATGCAGGCGCTCGTTCCGGCGCAGCGCGAGCTCCTGGCGCTGCGCTTCTTCGCCGACCTTCCCCACGACGAGATCGCGGAAGTGCTGGAAATCCCCGTCGGCACGGTGAAGTCGCGGCTGCACGCGGCGGTCGCGGCCTTGCGCGCGACATTCGGGGAGGCGCTGCCGTGACTTTCGCGTGCCCCGCCCGCGAGCAGTTCGTACTGCGTGTCGACGGCGATCTGTCGCGAAACGCCGAGGCCGCGCTCGACGCGCACGCCTCTGGCTGCGCGCGCTGCCGCGAGGAGCTTTCCGCGCACGAGCGGATCGTCGCGGCGCTGGCCGAGGTGCCGGCCGCGGCGGCTGCGGATCTGGTCGCGGGCGTGATGGCGCGCGCGACGTCGGCGGCGCCGGCGGCTCTTGCACGCGTCGACGACCACGTGCTCGCGCGGCTGGGCGCGGGGCGGATCCCGACTCGGGCTTCGTGGCGCGTGGCGGCGCGAAGGACGATCCGGCGAAGTGGGTGGCGCTGCGCGCCTACCGCCGCGCGGGCGACGGCGCGCGCCCCGAGCCGCTCGGCGCCCGCATGCGACGCGACGACGCGCTGCTCGTCGCCTACGACAACGCCGGGCCGCGGGCCTACGCTTGGCTCATGGTCTACGCCGTCGACGCCTCGGGGAGTGTCCGCTGGTACTACCCGGCGTTCGAGGCGCCGGGTCAGGACCCGTCGAGCATCGCGATCGCCGCAGGATCGGGCGTCGAGCTTCCCGACCAGGTGCGCCACCCGCTCGCGGCCGGCCCGATGCGCCTTCACGCGCTCTTCTCGCGCGCGGCGCTGCGCGTGACCGACGTCGAGCGTGATCCCGATCGCATCCCCGACGGCGCGGCGCGCGCTACCATCGAGCTGCATGTCGACTAGCGTGTCGCTGCTGGCGCTCTACGCCATCGTCGTCGGGCACAACGGCAGCCCCGCGCCCGACCTGCCGGCGCTGCGCTACGCCGACGACGACGCGGCCGGTTGGGCGCGCCTGCTGGGCGATGCCGGCGCGCGCGTGCGGCTGCTCGCGCGTTACGACGCCGACACCCGCGCGCTCCACGGCGCCGCACTGCCTCCCGACGCCCCGCCGACACGCGCGGCGTTGCTCGCGGCCGTCGACGCGGCGCCCGCCGGTGACGAGATCGTTCTCGTCTACACGGGGCACGGCGACGTCGACGGCGGCGAGGGCTTCGTGCAGCTCGAGGGCGCGCGCCTGACGCGCTCCGACCTCTACGACCGCGTGCTCGCGCGGCTGGGCGCGGGGCGGCGCGTGCACGTGGTCGTCGACGCGTGCAAGAG
>JBBTFH010000300.1:0-6984 GCA_038041915.1 Myxococcota bacterium | reverse complement strand
TGGTTTCTCGCCTTCGAGCGCGGTCCCGGGGGCGAGCGCCGGCGCTACGGCGGCGGCTTCGTCGACGCGGGCGGCGCCGAGCGCTTCCCCGAGGTCGGCTTCGTGCTGAGCACGTCGTCGGCCACCGACAGCCACGAGTGGGAGGAGTTCCAGGCGGGTGTCTTTTCGCACGAGGTGCGCTCGGGGCTGCGTGGCGCCGCCGACGCCGACGGCGACGGCCGCATCTCGTACGCCGAGATCGGCGCGTTCGTGCAAAGAGCCAACGCCGCGGTGCCCAACCCGCGCTTTCGTCCGCGCTTCGCCGTTGTGCCGCCGCGAGCGTCGGCCGACGGTCCGCGCACCGCCGTGCTCGATTGGGCGAGCGGGGCGGCGGCCCGGCGCCTGCTCGTCGACGCGCCGGTCGGGCGGCTCTTCGTCGAGGATCGCCAGGGCGTGCGGGTGCTCGACGCCAACCCGGCGGCCGGCGCGGCCATCGCGCTGCACCTGCCGCGGGGAGCGGCGTTCGTGCGCGCCGGGCCGCACGAGTACGCGCTGCCCAGCGAGGGCGACGCGCGTCTGGCCGCGCTCGCCGCGGCGCCGTCGGCGGTCGGGCGTCGCGGTGCGCTGCACGAGGCGTTCAAGTACCTCTTCGCGGCCCCGTTCGATGCGCGCGCGGTCGCCTCCTACATGAACGAGCCCGAGGGCGAGCTCGAGCGCGCGTCGGTGGCGCCGCCGCGCTCCTCGCGCGCGACCGTCCGTCGGGTCGCCGGCTGGACCGGGCTCGGCGCCGCGCTCGCCGGCGCCGGCCTGACGGGCGCCGCTTTCGCCATGCGCTCCGGAGCCGACGACGCGTCGCAAGTCGAACGCGCACAGGCCAACGGTCGTATACACGCCCTCAACATCGCGGCGCTCGCGTCGTACGGCGTGGCGGCGGCCGCGGGCGCGACCTGGCTGGCCCTCGAACTCTGGCCCGACGGCGCGGGCGCGTCGGTGCGCATCACGCCGCGTTGAAGCTCGGAGCCCTCCTGACGGCGCTTGCGGCCTGTGTTCCGGCGATCTCGACGGAGGACGCGCCGTGCCCGTGTAGCGACGGCTGGTTCTGCTGCTTCGAGCGCTGCGTGCCTGCAACGGAAGGCTGCGACGAGGGCGCCTGCCCGCGGCCACCTGCCGAGAAGAGCAGGATCGATATCGGCGAAGGCTCAGCCGACAGCGCGTCGTTTCGCGCGCTCCCCGAAGACGGGCGTATCGCGCTGCACGCCGGCCCGCAGTTCGGCTATCACGTCTTCGCGCAAGTGCGGCTCGTCGGCCTCGACCCTGATCGCGTCACGATCACGCGCCGGCTGCGCGACGTCAGCGGCGGCGATGCGTTACGCGAGCAGAGGGAGACGCTCGGCTTCGTCTGCCCGCCCGACGAAGATAGCTGGCTGCTGGCGCAGGGGCAGATTCTCTTTGTGTGCCCGAGCCTGGTCGAGGGCGAGGCGATGCACGATCGCGATCTGCGGCTGGAGGTCGAGGCGCGCGACGGCGACGGTCGGGTGATCGAGGCGTCGCGTACGATCCGCCCGACCTGCCCCGACGACGACGAAGTCTGCTCCGGCGACACGTCTTTCGGCTGCGCGGCGCCGTAGCGGCCTTCGCGACCCCAATGACGCGGCTCGTCTTCACGGCCCAACCTCGAGCGGCACGTCGCGTGCCCGCCGAGCGCCTTACACGGCGTCGGCACCTTGACCGCTTCGGCTCCTCCGGTAGTATCCGCACCATCATGGATGCTGATCGACCCTGCCCTGGCTGTGGCGCCGTCATTCCCGCCGGTCATCGCTTCTGCGGAAAGTGCGGTCATCGCGTCGAGGCGGCGCCCGCGAGCGCCGCGCCCGCCAAGACGATGTTCTTCGGAACGATGCAGGCGCCGGGACGCGCCAAGCTCGTGCTCATCAAGGGCGAGGGGTTCGACGGCGTCTCGTACCACCTGAACTCGACGGAGCACGTCGCGGGGCGGCTCGATGGCGCGATCCTCTTTCCCGAGGACACGCTGCTCTCGCCGCGCCACGCGAACTTCGTCTCGCAAGGCGCGCAGCTGTTGGTGCGCGACGAGGGCTCGAAGAACGGCGTCTTTCTGCGCATCAAGCAGCCGGTCGCGCTCGAAGCCGGCGACACCTTCCTGGTGGGCGAGCAGCTCCTGCGCGCCGAGGCGTCGATGGACGAGGCGCCGATCGTGCCCGACCACGAGGGAACGTACTTCTACGGCAGCCCCCGCCGCCCCTGCCTCTTCCGCTTGGTGCAGATCCTGCGCGGCGGCCAAATCGGCAACGTCTACCGGGCGCGCTCCGATTCGCTCGGCATCGGCCGCGACGGCAACGACGTGAACTTTCCGCAAGACCCGTTCATCTCGGGCCGCCACGCTCGCGTCGACTTGGCCGGCGGCGCCTTCACGCTGACCGATCTCGGCTCGAAGAACGGCACCTTCGTCCGCATCAAAGCCGACGCGCCGCTGGTCCATGGCGACTACGTCTTCCTCGGCCAGCAGTTGCTGCGCGTCGAAGTGACGTAGGGTCGCTATTCCAACCTTCCAAGGTCAGCACCCTCAAGCCGGCCGGCCGGTGCAGGCACCCTCGACGGAATCGTTGGGGGGCTGGTTGACCGTGGCTTCGGCCGTGTGCTAATTGTGCGACCGCCGTGATCACCTGCGGGCGCTGCGGGCGCGACAACCAAGAACATTATAAATTTTGCCTCGGCTGCGGCAGCGAGGTCTCGTCGCAGGTGCGCGCGCCGGCGCCGCCCGCACCGTCCGCTCCCGCCGTGGCTCCCGCCGCGCCGAGCTTCGGCCTCGGGAAGACGCCGGCGCCGCCCGCCGGGCGCACGCCGTCCCGCGGCTCGGCGATGCCAATGGCTCCAAAAGCATTCGAGCGTGCGCCCACGCCCAGGCCCCCCGCGGCGGTGGCGGCGGCAGCCGCGCCGATGCAGAGTCTCGGTCCGTCGGCCGTGCCGCGCCATGCGCCGGCGCCCACGCCGCCCCCCGTCGCGTCCGGCACCCGCGCCTGCCCGAGTTGCGGTGCGGCCGTGCCGGCGGGCTTCGCCTTCTGTGGAGGCTGCGGCGCCAAGGTCGCGGCGGCCGACGACGCGCCGGCTTCCGCGGCCGTCAGCAAGACCGCCTTTTTCGGCGGCCCCGCGGCAGCGCCCGCGCCGGTCGGGCGGCTCGTCCTCATCCGTCCCGACGGCAGCGAAGGCGGCACGCACTCGCTGCAGGACGGCGAGAACCTGATCGGCCGCGGCGCCGGAGCGCTGTTCGACGCCGACGCCTATCTTTCTCCACGGCACGCGATGATCACCTTCGGCCCGGCGGGCGCGCTGGTGGAGGATCTGGGAAGCCTGAACGGCGTGTTCGTGAAGGTGACGCAAGAGGAAGAGATCCAGAGCGGTGAAATCTTCCGGCTCGGCCAGGAACTGATGCGCTTCGAGGCCTTCTCGCCTCCGCTGGCGAGCGACGATGGCACCGAGATCGCCGGCGGCCCGAACCCGGGCTACTGGGGGCGCCTGTCGGTGGTCGTCGCCATTGGCCTGGACGGCGCGACCTACCCGCTGCTCCAGCCCGACGTCGTGATGGGTCGCGAGCGCGGCGAGATCGTCTTTGCGGACGACGGCTACGTGTCGGGAGCGCACTGCCGCGTGTCGTCTCGCGCCGGGCACTTCTACCTCGCCGACATCGGCAGCTCGAACGGCACGTTCTTGCGCATCTACGAGGCGCGCATCGTGGCGCGCGGCCGATTCCTGCTCATGGGACAGCAGCTCTTCCGCCTCGAGTACTAACCTTTCGAGCCATGCGCGCTGTTCCGCTCTTGCTGCTCCTGGCCTTGGCCGGCGCGTGCTCTTCGGCGCCGGGCGTCGAGCGCTGCGTTCCGCAGGTCGGCAGCGTTGGCGGCGGTGAGGACGTGACCGTCGAGGGGCGCGGCTTCGCGCAAGGCGCGATCGTGCACCTCGGCCACAAGCAGGCGCGCGTCGGCAGCCTGCGCGACGGCAAGATCGAGATCAAGACGCCGCCGTGCAGCGAGGTCGGGCCCGTCGACGTGGTGGTCACGCAGGCCGACGGCCGCACGCTGGTGCTGCGCCAGGGATTCCGTTACCAGGAGTCCCGCGTGCTGCCGATGCCGGCGAAGTAGGGATCGTGCCTCTCGACCAGAGCCTGGTCGGACGTGCGACGGAGCCGGTGGTTTGGGACGTCGAGAAGGGGCACATCCGCGCCTTCGCGCTGGCCATAGGCGACGCCAACCCCGTGTACTTCGACGAGGCCGCCGCGCACGCCGCGGGGCTGCCGAAAATTCCCGCGCCGCCGACGTTTCCGACGGCGCTACGGCCTCGCGATCCGCGCGAGGGCGTCGCGATCGACTGGCGCAAGCTGCTCCACGGAGAGCAAAGTTACGAGCTTTTGCGCCCGCTCTTTGCCGGCGATCGCATCTCGGTGGTCGCACGCATCGCCGACGTGACTTCGAAACAGACCAAGGCCGGTGTCATGGACGTGCTGGTCATCGAGACCGTCGGGACGGACGCCGCGACCGGCGAAACGATCTTCGTGGGGCGCGGAGCGGCGCTGATTCGGCGATGATCTGCGCGTGGCAGGAGATCGAGGTCGGCGGAGAGATCCCACGCCTCGTGAAGCCGCCGATCGACACGACGCAGCTGGTCCGCTACGCGGGCGCCTCGGGCGACTTCAACCGCATCCACTTCGATCAGGATTTCGCGCGCGAGGGCGGATTCCCGACGGTGATCGCGGTCGGCATGCTCTCCGCCGGCTTCCTCGGGCAGATGCTCGTCGCGTGGGCGGGGCCTGCTGCCGTCACCAAGATCGCCGTGCGCTTCAAGGCGGTGACGTTTCCCGGCGACGTCGTCACCTGCCGGGGCGTCGTCACCGCCAAACGCGAAGACGCGGGGCAGCGCCTCGTCGATCTCAAGATCTGGTGCGAGAAGCAGGACGGCGCGGTCACGGTCGAAGGCACCGCGACCGTGGTCGTGGCGTAGGCCCCGCTTACAGCAGCGACTTGCGCTCGAGGGCGCGGCGCACCTTGAGCAACGCCTGCTCCTGGAGCTGGCGGATGCGCTCGCGCGAGAGGTGGTACTTCTCGCCGATCTGTTTGAGCGTCAGCTCCTCGTCGGTGTCGAGACCGAAGCGCTGGCGCAGGATGTCGGACTCCATGGGCTTGAGTTCATCGAGCAGGCGCAGCACCTCCTCGGTGATCGCGCGCGTCGAGAGCTTGTCGATGACCGTGGGCGTGCCCTCGGGCTCGGTGAGGAAATCGATGAAGCGGCGCTCGTCATCGCCGGAGACCGGCCGGTCGAGCGACAGGCTGTCCTCCAGCAGGTACGTGCGCATCTTCTCGACCTTCTCGCCTTCGACGCCGGCCGCCGCGCCGATCTCATCCGCCGTCGGCGGACGTCCGAGCTTCGTGGTCAGCTCGCGCGATGCCTTGGCGACGCGGTGGTAGGTGTCGATCATGTGCACCGGCAGGCGCACCGCGCGGCCCTTGTCGGCGAGAGCGCGGCTGATCGCGTGCCGGATCCACCAGCTTGCGTAGGTCGAGAAGCGGTAGCCACGGCGGTAGTCGAAGCGGTCGACCGCCTTCATCAGGCCGATGTTGCCCTCCTGGATGAGGTCGGCGAACGGCATGCGGCCGTAGTTGAAGCGGCGCGCGATGCTGACCACCAGACGCAGGTTCGCCCGCACGAACGCGTTCTTGGCGCTCTGCACATGATCGCGCGCGGCGCGCGCGTCGGCGAGATACTTGCGGAAGACCGCGCTCTGCGGGTTGAACGCGAGGCGTCCGGTCGCGATGCGAGGCGCCTCGCCGCGGCCGACGCGGTCGAGCTCCTGCATGACGAGCGCCACGATGCGCCGGTCGATGTCGAGCGGGCGCAGCCGCGCGGCGCTCGCGCGCGCGACCTCGTGCAGGCGCGCGAGCTGCGGGCGCGTCGGTCGTTCGCGGAAGCGGCGGGCGCGCTCGCGCAGCGTGCGGAACTCGCGCAGGCTGTTGTCGAGTCCGCGCTCGACCACGCGCAGCACCAGATCGATCGCCGGGGGAAGGCCGAGTAGCGTCTCCCACAACGCAACCTCGAGGCTCTCGATCGTGCGTGCCGCCGAAAACTCCTCCTCCGGGCGCAGCACCGAGAGCGCGGCCATCTCGCGGAAGTACATCGCGAGAAAGTTGCGGAACTCCCGATCTCCGCTCGCCGCGGCCCGCCCGCGCCGCTTCTGGGCGGCTGGCGCTGCCTGCGCCTCTTCGGTCGGCGCCTCCTCGACTCGCTCGGCCTCTCGTTCGATCTCGGCGTCGTCGGGGCCGTCGGCGGGCTCGGCCGGTTCCGCAAGCGAAGCCTCCTCGGCCTCTTCATGCTCGTGCATGGCCACTTCGAGCCCGGGTTCGCCATCCGCTTCGTGTCGTTCGTCGGCTTGGAGTTTTCGCGCCATGGTCATTCTTTTCTGGGCGCGGGACTCATGTGTTCAATACACGCGAGGCCGCCCCCCTATTCCCTCGTAACGCGGGCGATCACGCCTTCAAGGCGGTCCCCACTCCTTGAGACGTCGGCGGACCGCACGGAGTTCTGTAGCCGCGGAAGCCACTGGTTTCGCTACGCGCCGCGAGGGTTTGGCTTGTTTGGCTTCCAGCGGCGGTGCCACCAGAACCATTGATCCGCATGGTTCCTTACGGCTTGCTCGAGCACCGAATTGAATCGGCGTGTCAGAGCCACGCGATCGGTCGCGCTGCCGGGCGCTATGGCGTCGCCGAGCTCGACGTGCAGTCCCTCGTCGTCGCGCAGCAGGAACGCCGGCAGCACGGGGGCGCCGGTGGCGCGTGCGAGGCGCGCGAGCGCCAAGCTGGTCATGGCGGGCTCGCCGAAGAACGGCACGGGAGCGCCGTCGGGGGCGGGCGCGTGCTGATCGAGGACCAGCGCCACGACCTCGCCGCTGCGGAGCGCCGCGGCCAGCGCGCGCGCGCTGCCACGCGCTTCGTGCAGGCGCAC
>JBBTFH010000299.1:6810-22957 GCA_038041915.1 Myxococcota bacterium | reverse complement strand
AGCTCCCTTGGGCGGCGGTCGACGGCCGGGCGCCGGCGGCCGTGAGGAACTCGGCGACGCGCGAGCGCACCCGCCCGTCGCGAAACGGGTCGAGCGTGCGCAGTGTCGCCTCGTGGGACTTGGCATATCCCGCGAAGTCGGCGAGCGCGATCTCGAAGAGCCGATCGAGCTCCGCCGGATCGTCGGCGATCAGATCGGGCAGCGACGAGAGCGCTCCGCCGCCGGCGCCCGTCGCGCGGTAGAAAATCACGCGCCGGCCGAGCAGCAAGGCGTCTGCCCCGGGCGTGGTGAACGCGATGGCGATTACGATGTCGCTCTCGGCGACCACCGCCGCGCATCCGTAGCGCGGTCCTTCGATGAAGCGAAAGCGATCGCCGACGCGCGCGCTTCGCTCGGCGACGGTGGGGTCGGCCGAGATTTTCGCCACCATGTCCGGATCCTTCGTCTTCACCTGGAACCGGCAATTGGGATGGCGTTCGGCCAGCGCCAGGCACGTGCGGAGCATCTCAAGCGTCGTCTCGGGCGCCGAAAGCTCGTCGAACCACGAGACCGTGAAGACGCTGATCACGATCGGCTCGCCGGACACCCGTCGCCGCGGCCCGTGCGCGAGCCCGTCGTTGTGCAGACATCCGACCGGCAGGCACGGCCCGAGGAAGCGCGCGCCCCGCCCGAGCGCCGCGGGCCAGGCTGGCGACCAGGCCAGATACGTATCGTAGCAGTCGTAGCTGTCCTCGTAGATCGGGCCGTAGACGCAGCGGTTCTGATAGCCCACGGCGCGTGCGCCGTAGCGCCGGCAGAGCCCGGTCATCACGCCGCTGTCCAATCGCGGGCCGGTATTGCCGTTCGGGTTCTGGGTGAAGAGCACGTTGGCCGGTGCGAAGGAGTCGAAGAGCAGGCGATACTGGGCGTACGCGTCGAGACCGTACCAGGAGGCGCGGTCCAGACATGGCGCGTCGCCATCGAGCGCGGCGCGCAGCACCTCGCGCAGGGTCTGCCGCAGCGTCTCGCGAGCCTCGGGTCCGTATCCGATCTCGCGAAGATCGACGATCGCATGGCCGACGGCGCGAAGCCTGCCCAACATGGCATTCACGTCCACGCCGCCGCGCCCGAGCTGCGCGCGCTGCGCGCGCGTGAAGAAGTACTGGACGTCCTCGCGCCCCAGGAGGACGCCGTCCTCCCAGAAGTTCGCGTCCTCCTGGGTGCCCTTCATCCGCGCCTCTTCGACGACTTCCACCAGGACGGGAACCAGGCGCCGCTGCGCCGGCGGCCGGCGGCGCTGGCGTGCCAGCGAGCCGACGATCGAGGCGATCTTGAGTACGCTCCAGCCGAGATGCCAGGCCGCGCCGTAGGCCTTGCGGTACCAGCGCGGCCAGCGGACAAAGGCGAGGCCCCAGGCCTCGGTGGTCGCGGCGACGGTTTCGACCCAGCTTTCGGGCCAGTCCGGGCTCCACACCACCGGGATCTTGCCGCCGAGGGTCTCGACGGCGGCGAGCGCCGGCCGCACGTGCGGGAAGATCTCGTGGAACGATAAGCGCCGCAGGGCGTTGGACGCCGCCTCGTCTTCCCCTATCAGACGAGCCAGGATGCGGGTCGCGCGAGCGCGGCGTATGTAGGGTTCGAGAGCGTCCGTGACCTCGGCCACGCGCAGCATCGCCGCGAATCCAGAGGCCGGACGCACGCGCGTCCGGAAAGCCTCGACGTGCAGGCTGAACAGCGCCGAGAGCAGGCGTGTCAGCACGTGCTCGGGGACGTGCGCCCAGCGAAGAAGCGCCTTCATATACAGCGGATGAAACTCGAACAGTACTCGCGTGCCTCTACCGAAGCGCGCGCGTACCAGGGCGAGCGCGGCGATGCTGAGGCGTGGGACACAAACGGTGCGAGGCACGTCGGGCATGAAAACGACTGGAGGGTAGGCGGCTGCTCTAGCGTCGACGCCAGAATCCGCGCAAAAGATCGCCGTACAACCTCTCGTCGATGCACTCCTGCATCGAGGCCAAGACGTTGTCCGACACAATCATCGTATTTTCCTTGAAGATCGTGTCACAGTCGAGGCCGTTGGTTTGAATGTGGATTTTTTCCAGCCCATTCCGTTCATGAAGCCGAATGTACGCCTCGGTCGAGTAAAGCACGATGTGCTGCTCGCCCATGAGAATCCTCTTTGGGTCCATTCCCGTCTTTCGTGCCATGTCCACCAGGAGGCATTGCCCGTGTGGAACTTCGGAAACGAAAAGACCGCCCGGGGACAACAGCTCGTGAACTCTCCGCAGAAAGGCATCGGGATCGATCACGTGCTCGACGACCCCCCAGGCTGTAACGACGTCGTATCGATGGGGGGTTGAATAATCTTCCAAAGGCCCGTGGAAGATCTCTTCGTGGCCTCGCTTCTCCAGCCACTCCACGGCCACCTTGTTCATCTCGATGGCATGAGTCTTCCAACCATTCTCTCTGAATACTTCCGTGACCTCTCCGATCCCCGCTCCGATGTCCAGGACCCGCCCCGGCGCCCGGCCGCCCCAGTGGGAGACCGCCTGGGCGAACTTCCGTCGGCCGATCAGCTCCTTGCGCTTTTCGAAGACGGGGAGCAGCGAGCGAGTGTACATCTCGCTGTAATACTCATCGCTGTAGAGCTCCTCGATGCAAGCGTCGGACAATCGGGGGCTGACGTATAGGGTTTCGCATTTCGAGCACGTCTTATGACAGAACCCGTTCAGGCTGAACGATCGCTCCGCATTTTTCGATCCGCAGTGAGGGCATGGGATATCGAGGCTGAACTTTGGGTTTAGCGTCTTGTCGTCCAGATAGTACTTCCCGAGCATCTCATTCCATCGTTGCTTCAGACCCTCGAAATCGGGCTTGATCTCATCGGCCCTCAATATGCGTTCCATGAAATACCTCCGTGGCGGCGTCAGGCTTCCGCGGTCGGGGCGTTGGAAGCTCCCTCGGCCTCGGAGTCGGCGCCGTAGCCGTAGTAGTAGCCGTACTTGCGGTAGTAGTAGCCGTACTCGCGGTTGTCCGGTCCGACGTCGTTGAGGATGGTGCCCAGCACGTTCGCGCCGATCTCGCGGAGCTGTCGGATGGTGCGGACGGTCGCATCTTTGCGCGTGCGCAGGCTCTGCAGCACGAGCACCGTGCCGTCGACGAGGCGGCTGAGGATGGCGGCGTCGGTCACGGCGCCGACGGGCGGGCTGTCGAGGATGATCCGGTCGAAGCGTTCCGACAGGCTCGCCAGTATGGCGCGGAAGCGTTCGGTCTGGAGGAGCTCGGCGGGGTTGGGGGGGACCGGTCCGCTCGCCAGCAGCGACAGGCCGGGCACGACGGTCGGCTGCACCGCCTCGTCGATCGTGGCCTCGCCGACGATGATCGAAGAGACGCCGACGCGGTTGATCAGGCCGAGCGCCTTGTGCTGGCGGGGCCGGCGCATGTCGGTGTCGATCAGGAGCACGCGGCCACCGGCCTGCGCCATCGTGATCGCCAGGTTGACCGCGACCGTCGTCTTCCCCTCGGATGGGCCGGGGCTGGTGACGAGCAGCGTGCGGAGCGTGGCGTTGGGGGAGCTGAAGAGGATGTTGGTGCGCACCGAGCGCGTACACTCGGCCACCGACGATTTTGGGTGCTCGTGAACGAAGAGGTCGCGATTCTCCAACGGCTCGCTGCCCTTGTCGCCTCGTCGCTTTCGCCTACGGCCGCGGCGCTGGGCCTCGACCGAGTCGATCGTCGGGACGATGCCGAGGAAGGCCACGCCCAGCCCCTCGAGCTCCTCCTGAGTCTTGACGGTCGTGTCGAGCGATTCGCGCACGATCGCGAGCCCGATGCCGCAGGCGATGCCGAGCAGGACGCCGACCAGCAGGTTGAGCATCAGCCTCGGCTTGTAGGGGCGTTCTGGCCGGGTCGCCGCATCGAGGATGCGGAGGTTGTTGACCCTCAGGAGCCGCGAGAGATCGGTCTCCGTGGTCCGGCCCAGCACCATCGCGAACAGCTTCTCGTAGTTCTCCTGTTCGCGCCGGAGCTGGTTGTAGCGGATCTCGTGGACGTTGAGCCGCAGCGCCTCGTTCTGGGCCCCCGCCAGAGCGGTCTCGAGGCCGCGGGCATTGTGCACGGCCGCCTGATACTCGCTGTCGAGCGACGCGATGATGCTCTTCTCGGCGCGATCGAGATCGCCGGCCACGCTGCTGAGCTCGGATTCGATCTCGCGCATGCGCGGATGTTCGGCGCCGTACTTGCTCGACACCTTGGCGCGCTCGCGCACCAGCTCGACGTAGCCCTGCTTGAGCCGGTAGAGCACGCTGTCCGGCGGCAGGATGTCGATGGGCGGCGAGAGCGGATCGGCGAGCTTGAGGGTCTTGAGCTGCTCGAGCCGTGCGCCGAGGCGGATGGTCTCGATACGCGCCTTGGTCAGCGCCTCCGAAAGTTCGGAAACGCGGCGGGAGGCGATGTTCTGCTGATCCTCCATGGAGATCGAAAGCACGTTCTTTTCGAGCTTGAAGTCGTAGAGATCGTGCTCGCTCTTTTCGAGCTCCTTGCGGAGCCCCTCGGACTGCTCCTCGAGCCAGCGCACCGCCTGCTCGGTCGCCTCGAGCCGGCGCTGGCTGTTGTGCGCGACGTAGGCCTCGGCGGTCGCGTTGGCGATGCGCTGGGCCATGGCGGGATCCGTATCGTCCGCGGTCAGCGTGAAGAGGCGGGTGTCCTTCACCGGCGCGACCATGATTCGATCGAGGAGCTCGTCGATGAAGTCGTCCATCTTGGGCGGCCGGCCCCCGGCGGAGCCTCCGCTGGCCTTGGCGAACGCCTTGTTTCGATCCAACTGCAGGGCCTCGATCACGCGTCGCGCCACCGAGCGGCTCTTGACCACGGCCTGCTGCGTGAGCATGTACTCGCGCGTATTCCAGGACGTTCCGGTGGTCATGTCCTCGACCTGCTCGATTTGCCGGCCCAGCACGCGCGGCGGCTCCAGATCGACCTGAATGGTCGCTCCGGCCCGGAAGACCTTGGGTTGGCGCAGGGTGCGAAAGGCGACGACGGTGACGACCAGCGCGACGCTCAGGACGATGGTCCACCGCTGCTTGCGGAGGAGTCGCCACCACGCGTGCAGGTCGAGCCCGCCCTCGTCGCCCGTCGCGCGAAGCTCGCTCGGCGGCCCTCCGCCGCTCCTGCCATTTCCGTTGGTCGATACAGCCATCTGAACCTTGCCTCGATCTTCCTCGCCGCTCCGAAGCGGCGTTGCTAGCGCGTCGTCGTCCCTCGCCGGTCGCGTTCCATCCGTGTCCGCAGCGCGGCGACCTTCGAAGCGTAGCGCTCGTCGCCCACCCGCAGCGCGATCTCGCGGTAGACCTCCAGCGCCGCCGTGAAGCGTCCCGAGGCCTCGGCGATCCGCGCTCGTCCCTCGAGAGCGTCGGTGCCATCGCACAGCGTGATCGCGCGATCGAACGCGGTGCCCGCCGCGGCGAGCCGGCCGGCGCGCTCCTCGAAGCAGCCGATCTGGAAGAGCGTCGCGCAGTGCTCCTCCTGCCCGACCGCGGTGGCTTCGAGGCGGCGGAGCGCTCGCCTCGCGAGATTCGCCGATCCGGCGCGCTCGTACCAGCCCGGCAGAGGCGCGAGCAGCTCCCTCCGATCGGGCGTGGCGAGAAGCTCCCGCTCGAGCGCTTGGGCGGCGGCGGTCGGATCGCCGCGCTCGCCGTGGACGCGGGCCGTGAGCAGGGCTGCCTCGGCGGGGTCGCGGTCACGCACGCGCGCCGCCAGGCGAAGGGCGCCGTCGAGATCGCGCCGCAAAATCGCTCTCTCCATCCCGCGCCGAAGCGCCGGGACGAAGCCCGGGTCCACTTCGAGCAACGCGTGATCGGCGCGTTCGGCCTCCGCGGAGAAGCCCTGCTTGTCGAGCTGCTCGGCGAGAAGCTCCCACATCAGCAGCTTCTCGTCGCGCGTGCGTGCGACGCCGCGCAGCGAGTCGAACGTGGGGCTCTTCGCGACCAGCGCGCGCGTGATGCGCTTGCGCGACTCGACGTGGGGCGTGAGGGGCACGCCGAGCCTGTACTCGACCAGCGCCTGCCGCACGCGGCCCATACCGATCAGCGCTTGGGCCGCCTCCAGGTGCGTCGGTCCGAAATTGGGATTGAGCATGAGCGAGCGGTTCAACCACGGCACCGGGTCGTCGAATCCGGTCCGCGCGGCCCAGATCGCCGCTTGGTAGGGCAAGTAGTAGTCGGCCGGATGGTGCAGCATCGCTTGCCGGAGCACGGCGTGCGCCTGCGTCTTCGTCCCGTGCTCCTCGACCAGCGCCGCCACACGATGCGAGTCGCTCCGCAGCGAGGCCCTCGAGGCGAAGGGCGTCAAGAGAATCCCGCCGGCGACGCTCGCCAAGGCCGCCCATGTCGCCAGGCGAGGAAGCCTGAAGTCGTACACGTGGCGGTGCGCGCCACGGACGGCCGCGACCACGACGGCGGCCGGCAGCGCGACGCCGATGAGCTCGATGCCGAAGTCCCCGAGCTCGTGCACGCCGAGCGCGATCACACCGGCGACGGCGCCCGCGTTGCGCACGCTGGCCGAGCCGATCCGCGCGAGGCTGACGCCGAGCGCCAGCAAGCCGACGAGCGCGGCCCCTCCCACGACCAGCCCCCAGTCGACGAGTAGCTGCGACGGCAGGTTCTCAGTGTGGGTGAACGTATGGGATGGCTGGGTGGAGAACGTGGGAAAGGCCGAGGTGAAGGCGCCTCGGCCGATGCCGGCCAGCGGGTAGGAGAGAGCCATGCGGAGCGCGTCCAGCGACGCGACCATTTTCGAGGCCCGATTGCGCCGCGCGAACGAAGCCAGGATGTCGTCGAAGGCGAGCAACGCGCCGGCGGCCAACACGATCCCCCCCGCGGCGAGCACCCAGAAGCGGAGCGTCCTGGGCTCGGCGCCGCCCTTGGTCCGGGCTCGCAGGAGGAACACGAAGAGCGCGGCAAGGCCGACCGCGAGCGACAGAATCCCGCCGCGCGAGAGCGTGAGCACGAGCGCGACTCCCGAGACTACCGCCCCGACCATCCACAGGGCGCGTCGGGCGACCCGCTCCTCGCTCAGACCGACGCAGACGGTCACCGGCATCGTGAGCGAGAGAAATCCCGCCAGGTGGTTCCGGTTGATGAACGGCGCGTGCAATGGCCATCCCTTGCCGTCGACGGGGGCGTAGAAGCCATAGACGAGTTGGGCGTCGACCAGACGATGGGCCAGCGAGACGATCGCGGCGGCGATCCCGGCTACGGCCACGGTGGTGAGCGCCGGCAGCGCGCCGGAGCGTCGAGACCAGCCATAGGCGAGCACGTAACCCGTCAGCACGAGAGCGAACTTGAGCGTTTCGAAGGCGGTGGCGGGCGGGTCGAGGGTGAGCGGGGCGGCGACGGAAGATAGATCCGCGCGTAGCGGGGAGAGCGCCTTGAGCCAGATCTCGGCTCCGTTCGGGGAGAGCGCTCGAAGCACATTCACCGGAAGCGGGATGAGCTGGATGGCGGTGAACAGGGCCAGCACGGCGAGCGCGATCGCGACGATGTCGACATCGACGTGCGAAGACCGGCCGGAGGAGGAGGGCGCCACGAGGCGGAGGGAAGCAGCGACGAGGCAAGCCCCGCAGAAGGTGGCGACGACCGCGGGTTGAAACGAGCCGATGGCGAGAGGGGCGCCCACGATGGCACACACGAGCAAGGCGCGGCTGGTCCAGGTCAACGGAGCGAGGCTATGCGATGTTGTGCCAGTACGGCGCGGACATGCGCGGAGCCGCGCAAGGGCAGGCTTCGCCCCTTTCGGTCCCGGGAAGGGAACCTAAAGGGGACCGCCGATGTCGGACGGCCGTCAAGACGGGGCGAACTTTTACACCTTTCAGGGGGTCGACCGCAACTACGGGTCCTTGGTTGGCGGGGCGGACAAGCCCGTTCGAATCCGGCGGGCAGAAACGTCTGTTCAGGTGCTCGGGAGGTCGACTTCGGGACCTTCGATCGGCACGGCCACGGAGCGGCCGAGCAGGTGGATCGAAACGACCAGGCGAGGCTTGTGCCCGGGCCGAGTGGACACGATGCCGCTCGCTCCCCGGAAGGGCCCGCTGGTGATGCGTACGGTCATGCCGTCACGAAGGTAGGGGCATGGGCGACCTGAACCTTCACGGGCCACGACCCGCAGCGAATCGATCACGTCGTCCGGTATGGTTGCGGCCAGGCCACCAAACCCGACGATTCGCACGACTCCGGCCGCCGAAAGCACCGCGACGCGCTCGCTGGACTCGCTGTCGACGTGCGCGAACAGATAGCCCGGGAACAGAGGTTTCTCGATGCGGACCTCCCGATCGGACCACTTGCTCTGGACGCGGTACGTGGGCAGGAACGACTCCACCGCGCGGCCGGCCAGGAAGCGGTCGACCTTGCGCTCGTGGTTGGAGCGGACGTGGACGGCGAACCAGCGCTTCATGCGGGCATTGACACTAGCCCGTGGCGCCGCACGCCACCGGCGTGCCGCCGAGCTCGAGCGAGCGCTGCGCGGCTTCGAGGACGCGGACGACGGCGAGGCCCTCGCGGCCCGACGTGCGGGGGGTGGCGCGGCTCGCGACGCAATCGACGAAGTGGGCGCACTCGACGGCGAGCGGCTCGCGCATCTCGACCTTGGGAACGTGGATGTCGCCGTCGCGCAGCGTGAGGTACTCGCCGAAGTCGGCGTACTCGGGTGGGCGATCGTAGCCCTTGTCGTAGAGCTTCAGCATCTCGGCCGGATCGCGATCGTCGAACACGATCATCTTCTTGGAGCCGACGACGGTGAGGCGGCGATCCTTGCGCGGATCGAGCCACGAGACCTGGAACTGCGCCATCGTGCCGTCGGCGAAACGCACGTTGACGAACACCACGTCCTCGATGCCGGCCTGGAGGTAGCTCGCGCCGCGCGCGGCGACGCTTTCGGGCGCGGCGTCGACCAGCGCCAGGACGACCGAGACGTCGTGCGGCGCGAGGCTCCACAGGGCGTTCTCGTCGGTGCGGACGCGCCCGAGGTTGACGCGCACGGCGTGGAGGTAGTGGACCTTTCCCAGATCGCCGCCGCGCACCAGCGCGACCAGGCGCTCAACGGCGGGGTGATAGCGCATGATGTGGCCGACCATCAGGACTCGGCCGCGGGCCTCGGCCAGCTCGCACAGCGCTTCGGCCTCGCGCGCGCGCATCGCCATCGGCTTCTCGACCAGCACGTCCTTGCCCGCATCGAGCAGCGCGCGGGCCTGCTCGGCGTGGCGCGCGGCGGGCGTGGCGAGCACGACGGCCGAGACGTCGTCGGCGCGTACCAGTTGGTCGAAGTTGCGCAGCAGCCGCGCGGAAGGGGCGAAGCGGGCCGCGCGCTCGAGCGCCGCCGAGTCGCTGTCGCACACGGCGCGCAGGCGCGCTCCCGGCAGCGACGCGAACGCGCGGACGTGGTTGCGCCCCCAGGTGCCGGCGCCGGCGATGGCGACGTCGATCACGGCTGCGTTCGCCGGGGGAGGCTCGACGGGCTCGCCCCGTCGAGGGGGGACGGGAAGGTTCCCCCCTGGTAGAAAGCCACGATGGCATCGGCGACGCGCGCGACTTCGGCCTCGCCGATCTCGGAGTGCACGGGGAGTGCGAGGGTATCGCGTGCCGCGGCCTCCGCGTTGGGGCAGGAGGCGGCGGCCGCCGCGCCGTCGCCGCCGAGCGCCGGCTGCCGGTACATCGGCAGCGGGTAGTAGACGTCCGTCTCGACGCCGCGCTCGGCGAGGTAGGCGCGCAGCGCGTCGCGGTAGGGGGTGCGCACGACGTACTGGTGGACGACGTCGCCATCGGCAAATCGCGGCAGGCGCAGCGGCGTGCCGGTAAGACGCGCCGCGTAGGCGTCGGCATTTTCGCGGCGGCGGGCATTCCATGCGTCGAGGTGCGGAAGCTTCACACGCAAGAGCGCCGCCTGCAGCTCGTCGAGGCGGAAGTTGCCACCGAGGATCTCGTGCTGGTGCTTGCGGCGCTGGCCCTGGACCCGGACCTTGCGCAGACGCGCGGCCCGATCGTCGTCGTCGGTCAAGACCAGCCCCGCGTCGCCCAGCGCGCCGAGGTTCTTGGTAGGAAAGAAGCTCAGGCAGGCGGCTGCGCCGATCCGGCCGACGCCGCGCGCGCCAAACGCTTGCGCCGCGTCCTCGACGATCGGCACCGACACGCGGGGCGCGGCGGCCACGCGGCCGAAGAGGTGTACGAGAATGATCGCGCGCGTACGCGGCGTCACGGCGCGCTCGGCGGCGCGCGCGTCCATCAGGTAGTCCTCGTCGATGTCGGCGAAGATGGGCGTTGCGCCGAGGCGCGCGACCACGGCCGCGGTAGCGAAGAAGCTGGTGGGCGTCGTGATGACCTCGTCGCCGGGACCGACGCCGAGCGCCATCAGCGCCGCGAGCAGCGCGTCGGTGCCCGATGAGACGCCGATCGCGTGGCGCACGCCGTGGCGCTGCGCGACCGCGCGCTCGAAGGCCTCGACCTCGGGGCCGAGCACGAAGCGCCCGCTCGCGACGACGCGGCGGAAGGCGGCGACGAGCTCGTCGGCGAGCGGCGCGTGCTGCGCGGCGAGATCGGCCATGGGGATCTTTCCGCTCACGGCTTCTCCCACCCGCACGCCGGGCAGCGGTTGCCCTCGAGCGTCGTTCCGCAGGCGCACACGAAGGCCACACGTCGCGCCGGAACGCCCATCATCAGCGCATGCGGCTCGACGTCGCGCGTGACGACGGCGCCGGCGCCGACCAGCGCGTAGGCGCCGACGTCGCACGGGCAGACGATCGTGGCGTTGGCGCCGATGGTCGCGCCGCGCCGGACGCGCGTGGCGCGGAACTCGTGCTTGCGTTCGATGAAGGCGCGCGGGTTCGACACGTTGGTGAAGACCGCGCTCGGCCCGACGAAGACCTCGTCCTCGAGAACGACGCCTCGGTAGATCGACACGTTGTTCTGCAGCTTGCAGCGGTCACCGATCACCGCGTCGCGGTCCACGAAGACGTTCTGCCCGAGGACGCAGTCGCGCCCGATGCGCGCGCCCGCGGACAGGTGGCAGAAGTGCCAGATCTTCGTGCCGTCGCCGATCTCGGCGCCCGGGTCGACGACGGCGGTGGGATGCACGAAAGGAGCGGCCACGCGGCCTGACGATAACTCATGCTATCCATGAGTTCCATGCCGCCGCCGTCGGAGAAGGCGCGCTTCGCCGCCATCCTCGGCGAGCGGCCCTCGCGCACCTCCAAGAGCCCGGCGCTGTGGAACGCGGCGTTTCGCGCGCTCGGCATCGACGTCGAGTACCTCGCGCTCGACGTGGACGCGGCGGAACTGGCGGCGCGCGTGCGTGCGCTTCGCAGCGAGCCGCGCTTCCTCGGCGGCAACGTCACCGTGCCGCACAAGATCGCCATCGTGCCACTGCTCGACGCGGTCGATGACACGGCGCGGCGCGTGGGCGCGGTGAATACGATCGCGCGTGGCGACGGGGCGCTGGCCGCGGGCCTGGTCGGTGGGAACACCGACGGAGCGGGCGCGTTGCGCGCGCTCCGCGACGCCTTGGGAAATCTCGCGGGCCGCAGCGCGCTCCTCCTCGGCGCGGGCGGCGCGGCGCGCGCGATCGCCTTCGCCCTCTCCGGCGCGATCGCGCCGGGACGCCTGTGGATCGCCAACCGCACGGCGGTGCGCGCGGCCGATCTGGCCGCGGCAGCCGGCGGCGAGGCGGTAGCGTGGTGCGATCTCGACGCGATCGCGCCGCGCTGCGATCTCGTCGTCAACGCCACCCGCGTGGGGCACGGCTCCGCCGAGTCGCCGCTGTCGCTCGAAGTCGTGCGGCGCTTCACGCGCGCCTCGTTTTTCGACGCCGTCTACGAGCCGGCCGAGACGGCGCTGCTCGCGCACGCGCGCGCGGCGGGGCGCCCGGCGCTCGGCGGCAAGCCGATGCTGCTCGCGCAGGCGGCCGAGGCCTTCGTGCGCGTGTGCGGATCGCTGCTGCCGCGAGGGGTCGATGCGGCCCGAGTCCATGCGCTCATGGAGGCCGCGTGGTGAGAATTCCGCTCGCCAAACCGCTGCTCGGCGAAGAGGAGGAGCGCGCGGTCGCCGAGGTGCTGCGCTCGGGCTGGCTTGCGCAAGGCCCGCGCGTTCTCGCCTTCGAGGCGGCGCTCGGCGCGTGCGTCGGCGTCCCCGCCGCGCAGGTCGTTGCGACCTCGTCCGGGACCACCGCGCTCCACCTGGCGCTCGCGCTCGCCGGCGTCTCGCGCGGCGACGAGGTGCTGGTTCCTTCGCTAAGCTTCATCGCCACGGCCAATGCCGCCATCTACGTCGGCGCGCGCCCGGTCTTTTGCGAGGTGAAGCGTGACACCTACAACCTCGATCCGGTCGACGCCGAGCGGCGCATCACGCCGCGCACCAAGGCAATAGTCGTCGTCGATCAGATCGGACTACCCGCCGACCTCGACGCTTTCGCCGCGCTCGCGGCGCGCCGCGGCCTCGCCCTGGTCGAGGACGCCGCCTGCGCGCTCGGCGCTCGCTATCGTGATCGCCCGATTGGCGCACGCGGGCGCTTCGTGTGCTTTTCGTTCCACCCGCGCAAGGTCGTCACGACCGGCGAGGGCGGCGCGCTCGTCACCGACGACATCGCGATCGCGGCGCGGGCGCGACTCCTGCGTTCGCACGGTCTGTCGGCCGCCGGCACGCACGAGGTGGTCGGCTGGAATTTTCGCATGAGCGACGTGCACGCAGCGATCGGCGTCGCGCAGCTCGCGCGGCTCGATGCGATCGTCGAGCGCCGCCGCGCGCTCGCGGCGCGGTACGACGCGCGCCTCGCGCCGATTCCCGGCGTCGTGCCGCCCTTCACGCCGCCCGCCGCGCGCCCCACGTTTCAGAGCTATCTCTGCGCGATCGAGGCCGACGCGCCGCCCGCGCACGACGTCGTCGCGCGCTTGAACGCGCAGGGTATCGGCGCCGCGCGAGGCATCCGCGCCGCGCACCTCCAGCCCGCGATGATCGAGCGCTTCGGCCGCGTTTCGCTGCCGACCACCGAGTGGCTCGCCGACCGGGCGATCTTCCTGCCGCTCTACCCGCAGATGACCGACGCCGAGGTCGACGAGGTGGCCGACGCTCTCGCGGCGGCGCTGGAAGCGCCGACAAGAGCGGGCACCGTCGCTTGACCGCGGCGGGTCGGACGCCTACGCTGATAGTTGTGGGCAGCGACGACATCACAGTCGAGATCCTGCGCGGAATCCGGTCGGACATGCAGGGTGTGCGCCAGGAGATGCAGGCCATGTGCCAGGAGCAGCATGCGACCAACGAGCGGCTCGACGCGACCAACGAGCGGCTGGATCGGCTCGGCCGCCGGCAGACCGAGACCGAAGTTCGGCTCTCGACCGAGCTGGTCGCGGTCGCCAAGGCCGTGAACGACGTGCGCGACCTGCTTCGCGAGAACCTCTCCGTGCGCGGCGAAGTCGCAGACCACGAGCGGCGCATCGGGGCGCTCGAGCGCCGGCCGGGCTGATCGCGCCACGCATGCCGCGCCGCGTGAAGGTCCACCGCAAGACGTCGGAGACCGAGGTCGAGATCGCCCTCGATCTCGACGGGACCGGCAAGCGGCACATCGAGACGCCGCTGCCGTTCTTTTCGCACATGCTCGACGCCTTCGCGCGTCACGGCCTGTTTGATCTCGATGTGCGCGCGAGCGGCGACGTCGACGTCGACGGCCACCACACCGTCGAGGACGTGGGCCTGTGCCTCGGGCAGGCGTTCCGCGAGGCGCTCGGCGAGAAGCAGGGCATCGCGCGCTACGGGCAGGCGTCGATTCCGTTCGACGACACGCTCGTCGACGCGGTGGTCGACTTCGGCGGCCGGCCGGCGTTCGTGTGGCTGGTCGACGGACTGGAGCGCCGCTGGATCGGCACCTTCGACTGCGAGCTGGTGCACGAGTTCTGGCAGTCCTTCGTCACGCGCGCCGAGTGCAATCTGCACGTGCGGCGTCATTACGGCGAGAACGCGCACCACATCGTCGAAGCCGGCTTCAAGGCCGTGGCGCGCGCCGCGCTGGCCGCCTCGCGCGTCGAGCCGCGCTCGAGCGGCGTCCCTTCGACGAAGGGCACGCTGACGGAGTAAGCGAGGTCGTGCGCGGCGCGTCCGTTGTCATCGTCGACGCCGGCATCGGCAATCTGCGCAGCGTGCAGAAAGCCTTCGAGTCGCTCGGGGCGCGCGCGCCGATCAGCGGCGATCCCGAAGCCGTTTTGCGCGCCGACCGCGTGATTGTGCCGGGGCAGGGGGCCTTTCGCGACGGCATGAAGGGGCTGGGGGCGGGGCTCGGCGAGGCGATCGTCGAGAAAATCCGCCGCGGCACGCCGTACCTCGGCATTTGTCTCGGGCTGCAGCTGCTCTTCGAGTCGAGCGAGGAGGGCGGCGCGTGCGCGGGGCTGGGCGTCTTGCGCGGGCGCGTCCGCAAGTTGCCGATCTCCCCGCCGCTCAAGGTTCCGCACATGGGTTGGAACGAGGTCGCGCTGGGCGGTCGCTCGGCCGCGCACTTCTACTTCGCGCATTCGTATTACGCCGAGCTCGGCGACACGGGCGACGGGTGGGGCACTTGCGATCACGGCGTGACCTTCTGCGCGGCGGTGAGGCGGGGAAGCCTCTGGGCCGTGCAGTTCCACCCCGAAAAGAGTCAGCGCGCGGGGCTCGCGCTGCTGGGGGATTTTCTGTGCTCGTGATCCCCGCGATCGATCTGCTCGGCGGCAAGGTCGTGCGGCTGCACAAGGGCCGGCGCGACGAGAGCACCGTCTACCACGACCGCCCCGACGCGGTGGCGCGCCGCTTCCAGCGCCAGGGCGCCACGCGCCTGCACGTGGTCGATCTCGACGGCGCGTTCTCGGGCCAGTCGGAGAATCGCGAGGCGATCGCGCGCATCCTGGGAGGCGTCGACGTGCCGGTCGCGGTCGGCGGCGGCGTGCGCGCGATCGAGATTGTCGACGAGCTGGTCGCGCTGGGCGCGCGTTTCGTCGTGCTCGGCACCGCCGCCGTGCGCGATCCCGAGCTCGTGCGGCTTGCCGCGGCGCGCCATCCGGGAAAGGTCATCTGCGCGGTCGACGCGCTCGATGGGCGCGTGCGCGTCGCGGGCTGGGCGGAGGACTCGGGCGAGAGCGCCGAAGAGGTGGCCGTGCGCGCCGTGCGCCTCGGCGCGGCGGAGATCCTGTTCACCGACATCGATCGTGACGGCACGCGCGTCGGACCGAACGTCGCCTCGACGGCCGCGCTGCAGGCACGCCTCGCCGCGCCGGTGATCGCGTCGGGCGGCATCGGCGCGCTCGACGATCTACGCGCGCTCGCCGCCGCGGGCGTGAAGGCGTGCGTGGTCGGGCGCGCGATCTACGAAGGCGCGTTCACGCTTGAAGCGGCGATCGACGCGGCGCTCGAGGCCGCGTGCTGACGAGGCGCATCATCCCCTGCCTCGACGTCAAGGACGGGCGCGTCGTCAAGGGCGTGCGCTTCGTCGATCTGCGCGACGCCGGCGATCCGGCCGAAGCGGCCGCGGCCTACGACGCCGCCGGCGCCGACGAGATCTGCTTCCTCGACATCACCGCGTCGCACGAGAAGCGCGCGATCTGGCTCGACGTCGTGCGGGCCGCCGCCGAGCGCGTCTTCATGCCACTGACGGTCGGCGGCGGCGTGCGTGCCGTCGAGGACGTACGCATGCTGCTCGAAGCCGGCGCCGACAAGGTCGCGCTCAACACCGCGGCGCTGGCCGATCCGGGCGTGATCGCGCGCGCCGCCGATCGCTTCGGCGCGCAGGCGATCGTTGTCGCCGTCGACGCCAAGCGGCGCGCCGGCGACGGCGGCTGGGAGGTCTTCACGCACGGCGGTCGCACGCCCACCGGCCGTGACGCCCTCGCCTGGGCCGAGGAGGCCGCGCGCCTGGGCGCCGGAGAGATCCTGCTGACGAGCATGGACCGCGACGGCACGCGCGAGGGCTACGATCTCGAGCTGACGCGCGAGGTGGCGCGCCGCGTGACCGTGCCCGTGATCGCGTCGGGCGGCGTCGGTACGCTCGATCATCTCCTGGGCGGCGTGCGCGCCGGCGCCGACGCCGTGCTCGCGGCGTCGATCTTCCACTTCGGCGAGTTCACGATCAGCCAGGCCAAGGCGCACCTGCGCGCGGCCGGCGTGGCGGTGCG
>JBBTFH010000299.1:0-6710 GCA_038041915.1 Myxococcota bacterium | reverse complement strand
AGTTCACGATCAGCCAGGCCAAGGCGCACCTGCGCGCGGCCGGCGTGGCGGTGCGAACGTGACGTTCGACGAGAAGGGTCTTGCGCCGGCGGTGGTGCAGCACGCGCGGACGGGCGAGGTGCTGATGCTGGCGTTCGTCAACGCGGAGGCGCTCAGGCTCACGCTCGAAACCGGCGAGGCGCACTTCTTCAGCCGCTCGCGCGGCGCGCTCTGGCGCAAGGGCGAGACCAGCGGCAACGTGCTGCGCGTGGTCGAGGTGCGCCTCGACTGCGACGAGGACGCGGTGCTCGTGCGCGCGGAGCCGGCGGGGCCGACCTGTCACACGGGCAAGCCGTCGTGCTTCTTTCAGGGGGGGACCTTCCCGTCCCCCCTCGCCGGGCAAAGCCCGACGAGCCTCCCCCGGCTTCCCGACGGCAGCGAGGCGGCCGGGGCGCCCGACGGCGCGGACGCGGCGATTCTCGAGCGCGTCTTCGCGGTCATCGAGGCGCGCAAGGCGGATCCCGCGCGGCGATCCTACGTGCGCACGCTTCTCGACGGCGGCGCCGGCGCGATCGGCGCGAAGCTCTGCGAGGAGGCGGGAGAGCTGTCGCGCGCGATCGCCGCCGAGAGCGACGAGCGCGTCGTCGCCGAGGCCGCCGACGTGCTCTTCCACTTGCTCGTAGCTCTCGGCGCGCGCGACGTCGCGCCCTCGCGCGTCTTCGCGGAGCTTAGCCGGCGCTTCGGCGTCTCGGGCCTCGACGAGAAGGCGTCGCGCGGTTCGGCGAAATAGCCGGCAGAATCAATCCAGCGACGCGGGCGCGACGGTGCGGCCGGTGCGCGCCATCGCGAATGCGGCGCGCAGGCGCGGGCCGATTCCGGGCGCAGTCTCGGGCGCGGGGAAGACCAGCTCGCACACGCCGTCGATGAAGCGCGAGACGGGCTCGCGCGTCGGCGGCGCGCCGGCGAGCGCCCAGAGTTGCTCGTAGGCGGCGAGCTGCTTCTGCTTGCCGAGGGTCATGATGCGGCGCGGATCGAGCCCGAGCACGCGCATGTCGGGCTCGAGCGCCTTGAGCTCGGCGAGCGACCAGAAGATCACCTGGAGCTGGAAGACGAGCAGCCGCAGCCCTTGCGCCACGTTCTTGCGGCGCAGCATCGACGGCAGGAGCTGGACGCCGAGGCCGACGTGCCGCGCCTCGTCTTTTTCGAAGTAGAGGAGGAGATCGGCCAGCACCGGCTCGACGCGCGTCTCGCGGATCGCCTGGAAAATCGTCAGCGCCAGCGTCTCGACCTGGAGCTGCATGCCGAGCAGCTTGGCGGCGAGATCGTCGGTCTCCAGCACGAGATCGAGTGGCACGCGCGCGAAGCGATCGAGCGTGGTCGGCACGAAGCCGAGCAGCCGCAGGTAGTCGTGCATGACGTAGAAGTGGCGCGCCTCGTCGTGCGCCTGGCTCGTCGCCGCGAGCTTCGCCTCGAGCGGCTCGAGGCGGTCGGCGAGCTGCGCCGAGATCTTCCAGGCGGCGAGCTCGCCCCACATGATGATGCCGAAGAGCCGCGAGAGAGCGCGCCGGCGTGCGTCGTCGAGTCGGATGCCGCCGTGCTTCTCGACCAGCTCCGCGAGCACCGCGCGGCCGTCCCACGCCAGATCCTGGCCACGGTGGTAGATGGCGCCGAGCTTGGCGAAGCGGCGCGCCTCGTCGGCGTGGCGGCCCATCGCCAACATGTCGAACGGAATCTCCGAGCGGCCGAAGCCCGCGAACGACATCGCTACGGCGTGCCCGGCGGGCGCAGCCGGAAGGGACCCGGGCCAGGACCAGGCCGGTGCGGCGGCGCCATCATCGGCGTGCTCGGCCCGGACATCGCGTCGAGCGCGGGCTTGAGCGGCAGCAGCGCCTCCGCCGAGAGGTCGAGCCTGGCTTCGAGGCGCGTGCGCGCTTCGTCGACGCCCCATTCGAGCAGCACGCCGCGTGTCTCCTGGGCCGATTCGAGCGCCTGGCCGACCGACGGCGGCGTCATCGCGCCCATCGCGCCCATCAGGGCCCGGGCAGTCTCGATCGGTGAGACGTAGAGAAATCCGATGCGCCCGGGGCTGGAGGCCGCCGCCTTCGCGAAGGCGGGCATGGTCGCGAGGCCGGGCGAGCGCGCCCCCTTCGCCATCAAGGCCGCCTCCTCGGCCGCCGCGGGCCCTCCGGCCCACACGAGCGCGCCGTCCGCGAAGGCCCACGCGAAGCCGATGTCGGCGCCGAGCCCCGAGGACGCCGCCGCGAGGCGCGAGAGCAGCGATGCGAGCTCGATCGCGCGCACTCCGGGGCGCGGTGAGGCGACCTCGGCGCCTACGGCGTCGGCGATGGACTTGCCGACCTTCTCGAGCGCGGCCGAGGCCTTCGCGCGATCGGTCAGCTTTCCCGCGCCCTGCACGCCGAAGCCGGCGCCCGCGCCCGTGCGGTAGAGCGCGACGCTCACCGCGCCGTCGAGCGCGCCGAGCACCGATTCGGCCGCGACGGCCAGCTCGGCCCGCTTCTCGGGCGGCACGCCGTCGACGTCCTGCGCCAAAGTCTTGGCGTTGGCGGCGAGCTCCGCCCGCGACGCGGGCGCGTAGTGGTCGGCGTAGACGAGCCAGCTCTTGGGCGACAGGCGCTCGAGGCCGAACGGCGTGCCGGGCTGCTGGCGGGCCACGAGGTCGTGCGTGCGTCCGGTGTCCTTGGCGACGATCCGCGCGTCGATCACGATGCCGTCGCGCGAAACAGCGAGCGTGCCGCCGCCCTCGCGCGCGTCGCGCAGCGCATCGAGCCAGCGCAGCGTTGCCGGGCTCCCTTGCAGGAGATCGGCCAGGCCGCGCGTCTTCTGCTCGAACTCGCCGGGCTCGTCGAAGAGGTGATCGAGCAGAACGCGCACGTCGAGATCGCCGGGCGGCGTCTGGCCGATGAGCGAGCCGGCGGCGAACGGCAGGGCGTGGCGCACCGTCTCGGCGGTTTTTCCCAGGATCGCGTAGCCGCGCGCGGTCGCGGCGGAAAACGGCTCGCCGCCCGCCTTGGGCTCGAAGCGGCGCAGATCGCCCTCGAGCTTCTCGGCAAAACTCGGCGCGAGCGCCGCGAAGAACTTCTTTTCGTCGCGCAGCGGCAGCACGAGCGCCGCGAGCACATCCTCGGGCCCGCCGACCTTCTTGCCGTCGAGGGCGATGACCCAGACGCTCTTGGCAAAATCGACTTCGGCCAGCGCCGGCAAAGGCACGTCGCCCTCGGTGGCGACGAGCTCGCGCAGCGTCTCCGGCGAGAGCGCGGGCGGCGGTGGCGCGAAACGCTCCCAGAGCGCGCGCAGGCTCGCCACCGACGTCTCGGGCGAGCGCAGCGAGACGATGCCGAGCACCTCGGGCGGCGCGGAGATCCGGGTGTACTTCTCCTCCTTCGTCGGCTCCTTGCCGCCACAGCGGCCACAGCCGACGGCGAGCAGGGACAAGGCGAGCAAGAGCGCGTTTTTCATGGGCGGAGATGCTAGCCCGAAGTTCGGCGCGTCGTCGAGCGGGGGCTAGCAGACTTCCTTCTAGAAGCGGCCGATCCGCACGGCGAGGCCGGCGGCGCTCGCGCGCGAATTCGCCAGCGGTTCGCCCGCGGGGTCGCGCGCGTCGGGCGCGATTTCGAGCAACGGCACGAGCGCGAAGGCGCGGGCGTGCAGGCGCGGGTGCGGCACGCGCAAGGTCGGCGTTGCGATCGCGCGCTCGCCGTAGAGCAGCAGATCGAGATCGATCGTGCGGGGCGCGCCGGCGGCGCTGCGCGTGCGGCCGAGCGACGCTTCGATCGCAAGGAGTCGCGCGAGCAGCGTCTCGGGCTCGAGCGTCGTCTCGACCGCGCAGACGGCGTTCAGGTACGAGGGCGGCGGCGCGTCGACGGGCTCCGTTTCGTAGATCGACGAGCAGGCGATCGCACGAAGCTCGGGCGGCGCGTCGAGCGCGCGCCGCGCCGCGCGCAGATTCGCGAACCGGTCGCCGAGATTGCTGCCGAGGCCGACGTACGCGCGCGCCACGCCGCGACGCTAGCACCGGCGCCGGCCACTTCGGAACGTTTCGTCAGCGCGGCGTCGGCGCCAATCCGACGTGCAACTCGAGCCGCTCGACGCGCTCGCGCAACTCCCAGTGCTCGCGGCCGTGCGTGCCGAGGAGAACGTTGTCGATCCGTCACGGGCGAACGCCGCGGAATCGCATGCGGCGCGGCTTCGCGGGCCCCCCGGCTGGCCGGTCTGCGACGACGATCTTGTGATCGTGCCCGCGGGACTGGCGCGCGGCGCGCGGGCCGGGCTATAGAACCGCGCCATGCTTCATGCGCTCATCGCGGCGACGCTGGCCGGGCTCGCGACCGGGCTCGGCGCCCTCCCATTCACCTTCGCCGCGGGCGTGCCGCGCCGCGCCTATGACGCGCTGCTCGGCGTCGGCGCCGGGCTGATGCTCTCCGCCGCGACGCTCGGCCTGCTGGCGCACGCGCTCGAGAAGGTGCGCACGGACGGCTCGACCGACGGCGCGCGTCTCGCGCTGGTCGTCCTCGGCTTTCTCGCCGGCGCGGGGCTCATGTGGGCGATGGATCGCTTCGTGCCGCACGTTCACGCCGGCGGCCATCCCGAGCACGAGCCCGGCGAGGCTCAGGCGGCGCACCAGGGCATGCTGCTGACCGGCGGCGTGGTGCTGCACCGCATTCCCGAGGGGCTGGCCATCGGCTCGGCGTTCGTGCACGGCGGCGCGCTCGGCACCATGCTCACCGTCGCGATCGCGGTGCAGAACGTGTGCGAAGGCGTGGTCCTCAGCGCGCCGCTGCGCCGCGGCGGCTTCGCGCGGCTGCGCAACCTGATCGTCGTAACCTCGACCGGGCTCGCGCTGCCGCTCGCGGCGGTCGTCGGCTTTCTGGCGAGCGCGCAACTGCCGAGCGCGCTGCCGTTCCTGCTCGCGCTCGCCGCCGGCGCGCTCATCCACCTCGTCTCGAACGAGGTCATCCCCGAGTCGCACAGCCACGGCAACGAAGGGCTGGCGACGCTCGGCCTGGTCGTCGGCTTCTTGACGACCGTGCTGCTGCAGGTCGCGACCGGACCGCATTCGTGACGTCGCTCCCCGCGCCGATTTTCGCGCCCATTGCCGACGCGCTCGCTCGCGTCGAGGAGATCGTCGCCGACGCGCAGAGCGGCTGCGCCGGCGCTGTCGCGGACGTGCTGGCCGGGCCGTGGGTGGGGCGGGGCAAGCGGCTGCGCCCGGCGCTGGCGATCCACGCGGCGCGCGCGGGCGGCGGCGATCCGGCGGAAGCGCCCGCGCTCGGCGCCGCGGTCGAGCTTCTGCACCTGGCGTCGCTGCTGCACGACGACTTCATCGACGGCGCGGCGACGCGGCGCGGCGCGCCCTCCGCGCACGCGCGCTTCGGACCGCGCTCGGCGCTGCTCGCCGGCGACTTCCTGTTCGCGCGCGCGCTCGCGCTCGTGACCGAAGCCGCGGGGCGGCAAGGCGTGCGCGTCGCGATCGCCGCGGCGCGCGACATGATCGAGGGCGAGTCGATCGAAGTCGCGCGCGCGTGCGACCTCGCGCTCGGCGCCGACGAGGCCATAGGCATCGCGCGGCGCAAGACCGCGTCGCTGTTCTCGGCCGCCTGCCGCCTCGGGGCGACCGCGGGCGGCGCGTCGGGGGCCGAGATCGAGGCGCTCGCGCGTTTCGGCGATCACCTCGGAACAGCCTTCCAGATCGCCGACGATTCGCTCGATCTGCGCGGCACGCGCGAGGCGCTCGGCAAGGAGCCGGGCGCCGATATCCGGGAGGGCAACCTCTCGCTGCCGCTCGTCTACGCAGCCTCCGAGCTTTCGGCAGAGGCGGTCGCGCGGCTGCGCGCGTCGTTTGGCCGCGCCGACGCGACCGACGCCGAGGTGCGCGCAATCCTTCGCGACGTCGCCGCCACCGCGGGCGTCGCGCGCGCCATGGGCGTTGCGCACAGCCACGCGCAGGTGGCCGAAGGCGCGCTCGCCACGGTGCGCGACGACGGCGTGCGGGCAGCGCTCGGCGCGTGCCTCGACTTCGCGCTCGGCCGCGTCGCGTAGTCGCGCGCTCCGCCACCTCGCGAAAGCCGGCCGGCGGCTTCACCCGCGGCCCGAGGCCGACTTCTACTCGGGGTGAGCGCGCGAATGGTTGACACTGCGGAGTCGGGCCGGACTACTCTCGCCGCAGCGTGATCGGGAAGCGCATCGGCAACTACCGCGTGACGGCGCAGCTTGGCGAGGGCGGGATGGGCGTCGTGTATAGGGCCGAGCACCCGGTCATCGGCAAGAAGGTCGCGCTCAAGGTGCTGCGGCCCGAGCTGACCGCCAATGCGGAGGCGGTCAAGCGCTTCATCGCCGAGGCGCGCGCGGTCAACGCGATCGGCCACCCGAACATCGTCGACATCTTCGACTTCGCCGAGCTGCCCGACGGCGGGCTCTACTTCACGATGGAGCTGCTCGCCGGCGAGTCTCTCTCGACGCGGCTCTCGCGCGGGCGGCTTCCCGTCGCGCTCGCCCTCGACCTCGCGACGCAGGTCGCGACGGCGCTCCAGGCGGCGCACGCCTGCGGAATCGTCCACCGCGACGTGAAGCCCGACAACATCTTCCTGGTGCCGCGTTCCGACGGCGCCGGACCGTTCGTGAAGGTCGTCGACTTCGGCATCGCGAAACTCTTCGGGCGGGAGCTGCGCGCGTCGCTGCGCACGGCGACGGGATCGATCTTCGGCACGCCCTAC
>JBBTFH010000298.1:11484-12651 GCA_038041915.1 Myxococcota bacterium | reverse complement strand
CGCACCCTTGCGAAGACTCGCCGCCGCCACGCTGATGCTCGCAGCGACCACCACGACGACGTGGGCGCAGGAGCAGATCGAGCCCTACGTCTTTCTCGCGTTCGACACGTCCGGCAGCATGCGCGACGACACCTGCGGCGCGCAGTCGAACGTCGACGCGACATTTGAGTGCAGCGGCAGCGACGTCGGCTGCGGCACCTGTGACAGCGGCGACGGGCAGTGCGGCGACTCCATCGCCAACGACAGCCGCCTCGGCAAGGCCAAGCTCGGCGCGTCGCTCGCCGTCAACGCGTTCGGCGAAGTGACCTTCGCGCTCGCCCGCTTCCACCAGGAGCCGGACAACTTCTCGTGCAAGCGCGGCGGCTGGAGCGGCGCGCCGTTCATCTGCGGCTTCAACGCGGTCGGCACCGGCTGGACGCGCGGCGACGTCCTGGTCGGCTTCTACGACGACAATCAGGACGACATCCTCGACTGGATGAATCTGTGCGACGACTACCCTACGAGACTCACGGACGGGGTCTGCCCGGCGACGCTCTGCCCGGGAAACTGCGACGGCTGCGCGGGCGCGCCCATCTGCACCGGGCCGGGCGCGTCGTGCATGAACGGCTGCGACAAGGAGCTGCGTGGCGCCGGCTTCACGCCCAACGCGGGACTCCTGCGCACGGCGTACAGCTACCTGACCGGCACGATTCGCCTGGCTGACCCGAAGAGGGACTGTCGCCCCTACACCGTCATCCTCCTCACCGATGGCGAGGACACCTGCCCGGGCGATCCGGCGACCGAAGCGGCGACGCTGTTCGGCGCCGACATTCCCGTCTACGCGGTCGGCTTCGCCGGCGAGCCGGGGCTGATCGACGAGCTCGACGACGTCGCGAGCGCGGGCGGCACCGGTTCGGCGATCATGATTGACAACTCCGACGACCTCGCCCTCGCGATGGCGGGCATCGTCGCGTCGTCGATCCTCGTCGAGCAGTGCAACGGCGCCGACGACGACTGCGACGATTGGGTCGACGAGAGCTTCCCCGCGCTCGACGAGCCCTGCGACAATGGCCAGCTCCCGCCCTGCTACGCCGAGGGCTCCTACGTGTGCACCGGCGACGGCAGCGGGACGGTCTGCACCGCGAGCTATGTCGAGCCGGGAACCGAGAGTTGCAACGGTATCGACGA
>JBBTFH010000298.1:0-11384 GCA_038041915.1 Myxococcota bacterium | reverse complement strand
GACCGGCACGTGGACCTGCACGCCGGAGGGGCTGGTGTGCGAGGGGGGCGTCCTACCGGCGGAGGAGACCTGCGACGGCGACTGCGTCGACGAGGACTGCGACGGCATCGTCGATCAGATCGCGCGGACTTGCTATCCGTGGGGCGGTGGCTGCGACATCGATGCGGGGATTTGCGCTGGGAGCTGCGCGCTCGGCCTCCAGACCTGCGCGTGCATCGACGCGGTGTCGACCTGGGGCGCCTGCGAGGGCGCGCAAGGCCCCGAGGCCGAGGCCTGCAACGGGCTGGACGACGACTGCGATGGCGTGGCGGACGACGCGGCGTCCTGTCCCGGCGGCGGGCCGTGCATCGAAGGCGGCTGCGCGCTGCCTTGCGACATCGGCCTCGAGTTCTCCTGCCCGGTGGGCACGCTGTGCGCCGACGACGACGGCGATGGCGCGGGCTTCTGTGAAGGCGATCCCTGCGACGGCGTGGCCTGCGCCGCCGACGAGAGCTGCCTCCGCGGAGCCTGCGTCGCGGTCTGCCACTTCGTCTCCTGCGAGGACTGGCAGGCGTGCGACGGCTCACGCGCAGGCTGCGCGTCGACACTCGCGGCGAGCGACTGCTGCGCCGACGTGTCGTGCACGAACCCGAACGTCGGCTGCGAAGGCCTGTGCTGCGACGCCGCGACGCACGGTTGCGCGCTCTGCGCGTGCGACACGGTCGTGTGTGGCGATGGCACGACCTGTCGCGAACCTGGCATGTGCGTTCCCTACTGCGACGAGCCGTGCGCCGAAGGCGAGTTTTGCGCCGGCGGCGCCTGCGTGCCCGACTGCTGCCTCGACGTGCACTGCGCGGAGGGGCGCGTGTGCACGGGCTGCGGCGAAGAGGATTGCGAGCTCGATCCCTGCCTCGGCGTCGCCTGCGCCGCGGGCCAGCTCTGTGTCGCCGGCGCCTGCGCCGCCGATCCGTGCCTGAGCCTGCACTGCCCCGACGGCACCGAGTGCGGCTGCACCCGCGCCGGCGCGTGCGGGCTCGACGACTACGCCTGCTACACGCCCATCCCGCCGCCGCCCGTGCCGACCGCGAGCATCTACGCGACGGGCGCGGGCGGGTGCGGCTGCGCGATCGGAAGGGCCCCGTGAGAATCCGCGTCTCGGTCATGCTGCTCTGCGGCTGCACCGCCGATCCGCTCGTCGTCATGCTCGGCGACGGGTCGCTTGCGCCCGACGTCTCGACGGATTCTGACGGCGGCGGCGTCGTCCTGCCACCGGACGGGCAAGGCTGCCGCGGCGAGACCTGCAACGGTTTCGATGACGACTGCGACGGCCTCGTCGACGACGACGTGCCGGGCGCCGGCGCCACCTGCGGCGATTCGGACATCGGCGAGTGCGCGCGCGGCGCCGAGCAATGTGTCTCCGGACAGATGATCTGCGTCGGCGCTGTAGGCCCGTCCTTCGAGGCGTGCGACGGCCTGGACAACGACTGCGATGCCGACGCCGACGAGATCTACGACTTTCAGACCGACGTCGATCACTGCGGCGGTTGCGCCCCGTGCGCGCCCGAGAACGCGATCCCCGCCTGCGAATCGGGCGAGTGCCAAGTCGCCTCCTGCGAGCCGGGCTGGACGGATCTCGACGGGGAATCCGCGACGGGCTGCGAGTACGAGTGCGAGCCGACCGGCCCGGAGGTCTGCGACGGCCGCGACAACGACTGCAACGGACCGGATCGGGTCGACGAGGCCGATCCCGGCTTCATCGGTCTGAGCGAGAACCCGTGCTCGCAACTCGGCGCCTGCGCCGGCGCGACGTACCTGTGCGCGGGCGACGCCGGCTGGCTGTGCCTCTACCCGGCGGGCGCGTGCCCGACCTGCGCCGAGATCTGCGACGGGCTGGACAACGACTGCGACGTCGCCGTCGACGAAACCTTCGGCGTGGGCGATCCGTGCGACGACGGCGAGATCGGCCGCTGCCGTGGGACCGGCGCCTACGTCTGCAACGACGACGCGACCGGCGTCGAGTGCGTGATCACGAGCTTGGGCGAGGCCGAGCAAGCCGAGACGTGCAACGGCCTGGACGACGACTGCGACGGCGAGACCGACGAGTACGCCGAGGTGGTCGACGACATCGTAAACGTCGTGCGCGGCGGGCTCGACTTCTGGATCTACCGCTACGAGGCGTCGCGTCCGGGCGCGACCGCCTCGGCGCCGGGCGTGTTCGAGAATCGCGCGTGCTCGCAGCAAGGCGTCAAGCCGTGGGCCTCGGTCGACTGGTCCGAAGCCAGCGCCGCCTGCGACGCCGCCGGCATGCGCCTGTGCACCGCCGCGCAGTGGCGGACCGCCTGCGAGACGCCGACGAGCACGACGCGCTATCCCTACGGCAGCACCTACGGGCCGACGACCTGCAACGGCGACGACTACGGCGAGGGCGCGGCGCGCTCGACCGGCACGCTCGCCGCCTGCATCTCGGAGGACGATGTCTACGACCTCAGCGGCAACCTCAAGGAGTGGACGCTCGACCCGGTCTCCGACGGCGCCCTGCCCGACCCCGACGGCTACCGCACGCGCGGCGGCAGCTACGACAACTCGGCCACCGGGCTGGCCTGCGACTTCACGTTCACCGTGCTGCCGCCCGACTTCGCCTTCGACAACCTCGGCTTCCGCTGCTGCTGCACGCCGGTGGTCGATCCCGGCTGCTGACGGGCATGACGATCATGCACACGTGGAAGAAAAGCTTCTGGGCGATCGCCGCGGCGCTCTGCGGCTGCGCCGACGACGGCGACGAGCACGATACCGGCGTCGAGAGCGAGAGCGAGGCCGAATCCGAGGCCGAATCCGAATCCGAGGGCGAGTCCGAGAGCGAGAAGGAGTGTGTGTGCGGCACGGCGGTTGTGACGCTCGCCGGCAACCTCGATGCGTCGGCCGAGTACATCGCGCCCTGGGACCCCAGCGACCCGGCGGCCACGTCGAACCACGCTACCTTACTCACCGTGTACGACTTCACCTGCGCCCCGCACGAGCCGACGATGTGGCTACGCATCAATACGCTGACGACGTGGGAATGGCACGTCACGCTCGACGGCGCCGAGATCACGGGCGGCACCGACGGCGTGCCCTTCCAGACCGCCGCTGGCTTCGTCGGCTTCACTCCCGAGGGCGCGCTCGACTCCAAGATCATCGCCGCCTCCGACTTCGACTTCGCGGGCGCCGCGGCGAACCAGGTCATCGGTTTTGATTTTGGTGACGCCATCGAGGACGGAGGCGCGGGTGGCGGTACGACATCGGCCGCCCGCAAGTCGTCCCTCGCCGCGGTGACCGCCGACGGGGCCTGCCCCTGACCGGGAGGAAGCAGCATCTACCCATGAGCACCCCGCGCGTCACCGCCCGCATCTATGTCGAGGATCTTCTCCATCGCGGTGAGGAGCTTATCGACCGCGAGGTCGAGCTCTGGGGCTGGCTCACGAACCGCGCGAGCAAGGGCAAACTCCACTTCCTGCATCTGCGCGACGGAACGGGCGTCGTGCAATGCGTCGTCTACAAGGGCGACGTCGACGAGGCGACGTTTTCACGCGCCGACCACCTCGCGCAGGAAACGTCGCTCAAGGTGCGCGGCTTGGTGCGGCGCGACGCGCGCTCACCGATCGGCTTCGAGATCGGCGTGCGCGGCCTCGAAGTCGTCGCCGAGCCAACCGCCGAGTTCCCGATCTCGCCCAAGGAGCACGGCACGGCGTTCCTCATGGATCACCGCCACCTCTGGCTGCGCTCGCGCCGGCAGGTGGCGATCCTGCGCATCCGCGCGACGCTCTGCCGCGCGATCCGCGACTACTTCGACTCGCGCGGCTTCGTGCTGGTCGACGCGCCGATCTTCACGCCCGCCGCGTGCGAGGGCACGAGCACGCTGTTCGCGGTCGACTACTTCGGCGAGAAAGCGTTCCTCACCCAGTCGGGGCAGCTCTACATGGAGGCGGGCGCGATGGCGCTCGGGCGCGTGTACTGCTTCGGGCCGACGTTCCGCGCCGAGAAATCGAAGACGCGCCGGCACCTGACCGAGTTCTGGATGGTCGAGCCCGAGGTCGCGTTCATGGATCTCGCCGGCGACATGGATTTGGCCGAGGACTTCCTGTGCGAAATCGTCGCGCGCGTGCGGCGCGAGCGCGAGCACGAGCTGCGCGCGCTCGACCGCGACCTCGGCAAGCTCGACGCCATCCAGAAGCCCTTCCCGCGGCTCACCTACGACGAGGCGCTCGCGATCCTGAAAGACGCCGGCAAGGACGTGCCCTGGGGCGAGGACTTCGGCGCCGACGAGGAGACGGTGCTCTCCGAGAAGTTCGACCGGCCCGTCATGATCCACCGCTACCCGTCGCAGGTGAAGGCGTTCTACATGAAGCGCGATCCCGCGCGACCCGAGGTCGCGCTGTGCGTCGACGTCATAGCGCCCGAGGGCGTCGGCGAGATCATCGGCGGCGGCCAGCGCGAGGACGATCTCGCCGTGCTCGAAGGGCGCATCGACGCGCACGGCCTGCCGCGCGAGGCGTTCGGTTGGTATCTCGACCTGCGCCGCTACGGCACCGTGCCGCACGCCGGCTTCGGCCTCGGCGTCGAGCGCACGCTCGCGTGGATCTGCGGCCTGCACCACGTCCGCGAGACCATCCCGTTCCCGCGAATGCTCGAAAAGATCGTGCCGTAGCGGCTCAACCACCCTACCCCGCTTCAGATGGGCGAATGCGTTCTCGGAGCTCAACGACCCGGCGGATCAGCGCGCGCCTTTCCAAGCACAGCTCGCCAAGCGAGGCTCCGACGACGAGCAGGCGATGGAGTGCGACGAGGACTACTGCCGCGCGCTCGAGGTCGGCCTGCCGCCGACCGCGGGCGAGGGCATCGGCATCGATCGGCTGGTCATGCTGCTCACCGATCAGCCCTCAATCCGCGACGTGATCCGCTTCCCGTTGCTGCGACCGGAGTAGCGGCGCGTGATTGCCAGGCGCCCACTACGGGGCCGTCTCTTCACGCGCCGCAGGAATAATCCACCCCCCCATCGGGTCCTACCGATTCGCACCAGATCCGGCGGTCGTATGGAAGGTCTGTCGTACAGCGGGCGTTTTGCCCGCAGATATTGCTACCGCCCTCACGTACGCAGTCGCACGACGGGCACGCCTGGCCCGGACAGACGATCGACATCGGCACGCACATCGCGTCGCACCACATGATGCACACATGGTCCTCGGGGCAGACTTTCTCACCGCAGTCGGCGCCTCCGCTCAGGATCGGACACTCGGGACCGGAATCGGCCGACGGTTTTTCGCCACCGTCCGTGTCCGCCCCGCCACGGTCGCCGCGCGCGTCGGCCGCCGCCCCGTCGCGCTCAACGCTCGGCTCGTCCTTCACGCCGCACGCGGCACTGGCCATCAACACCGCTCCCAATAACCTGACGCGATCCATTGGTAGATCTTACCGCCCCGGTCGCGGAAGGCACAGAAGATCAGGTGGTTGCGCGTGCATTGCCCGCCTCCGAGCGAACAAACCTAGGTGCGCGACGTTCGATCGACCGCGTCTGAGCACCAAACTGCGATCGGCGACGTTCGGTGGAGTGCCTTCGAGCGCGCGGGTGCGGCCCAACGATCCTCGGCGACCCCCCTCCGACCCCATGAGCACACCCCGCGCGGCTCCACAAGGTGCGTTCGAGCGCTCGAACGCGCATGTGCGAACCCCGAGGGGGCGGTCCGACCGCGCGGACACGCATTACAGACGCTCGCGTCGAACGAGGCCGACGGTCTACGGCGACGCCCGACGCGCCGCGCGCCGGCGCAGCGCGATCACGAAGGCCAGCGCCAGCCACGCGAAGGGGCCGCTGGTCGCGGGAGGCTGCGCGGCGACTCCGAATATCGATGAGAGAGACGCGCCGCGACCACGCGAAATTCCACGACGGCCTTCGTCCGGACCGCGCGGGGGGGAGGCTCGCGCGGCTGCGCCGCGCGAGGGGGGGCGGGGAGGTCCCCCCCTGCTAGAACGGCGGCGCGAAGCTCACGATCACGCCGAACGGCTGGCGCCGTGCCGGATCGACCTCGCGGCCCAGGCAGCTCCGCCGGCGCCGCGCGAGCGGCACGCCGACGTCGACGCGCATGAGCGCCTGCTGCACGCCCAGCTCGTCGAAGAACGCGCGCAGGCTGTAGCCCGCGTTGAAGAACGCCGAGTCGGAAGCAAACCAGCCATCGGGCCACGCCTCGCAGTCGGCGAGGCTCGCCGCGCCGAGAAAGATCGCGCCGCCCAGGCCGCGCCCGCGGTGGATCTGCGCGATGTTCCAGTCGAGCCCCTGCACGAACGTGTGGCGATATTCGAAGCGCAGCGCCGCGGCGCCTCGCCCGAGCAGCTCGTCGGCCTCGTAGCCGACCAGCCCAACCCCGACCAGTTGCGGCGCGACGCGCACGTCGCCGAATGCCGAAGCAAAGCTGAGCTCGAACGCGAGCACGTGCCCCGCCGCCGCGCGCACGAGCTGAGTCGCCTCGCCGACGGCCGAATAGGTCGCGAGCGTCGGCTGCTCGTCGAGCAACGTGAGCGCCGGACGAATCGACAGCCGCGCCGACCGGCCGCGCTGCGGATCGATGTGCCAGACGCGATCGTCGTAGCCGAGCCCGACGCTTGACTGGAGCTGCGTCCCTGGCCGCGCCGGCTCGGCGACGGCGAGCGCGAATCGCTCGTTGAGCCGCGCCGCGCTCACCGCCGCGAACCCGTAGCCGGTAAGCCGGTTCTCGTCGGCCCGCACGCCAAAGCTACGACCATAGCCGAGCACGCCGCCGTAGTCCTGGACGGGCGAACGGAAGAAGCCGACGACCGCGTTGTTCCGCAGATCGTAGACGCGCCGCAGGCTGAACGTGGCGTGGAACGCCACCGCGAGCTGCGTGACGTCGAGCAGCGCCGCGAGATCGGTCCAGACGAGCTTGAAGCGCGCCGGGCGGCGGTTGTCGAGGCGCAGATCGTCATGGAGGCCGGACAGGCGCTCGAGGAGCCGCTCGCGCGGATCGACGTGCACCACGTCGAGCGGCGCGCCACTCTCGAACTCGTAGACGTGCTCGGGCCCGTCGCCCTCCCAGCGCAGACGCACCTCGTGGCCATCGTCGTCGCGCGCCCAGAGCACGATCGGCTCGACGGCGCCCTGCTTGACGACGCGCACGCGGTGCACGAACCGGCCGGCTCGCGCTTCGCTGTCGACCTCGGCGATCGCAACGTCGCCCGGCGGGTACGGCCCGAGCCATTGCGCGAAGAACCAACTCATGTCGCGGCCGGCGACGCGCTCGGCCGCCCGGCGCAGAGGCACGCCCTCGACCATCGCCAGGCGCATCACGTCGACCACGCGCGCTTCGAGCAGGTCGCCGAGCTTCTCGTAGACGCGCTTGCCGCGCGGCTGGTCGTTGGCGAAGCGCCGCAGATCGTCGCGCCAGGGATCGGCGTCCTCGACGGCGCCGAAGTAGGCGGTCGTGAACGCGACCTTCGGCGCGTAGATGAGGCTGTCGATCTCGGGCACGAACGCGAAGTAGCGCAGCATGTCGCGCGCGTACTCGCGGCGGCGATGGGCGCGCACGGCATACAGATCGACCAGATACGACGCGACGGCGTCGGGCACCCACGCCAGGTCGCGCTCCGCCTCCCGCGCGGCGACACGCCGCTCGACCAGCGCCGCGAAGATCGCGCGCGCCACCTGCAGGCTGTGGAACCTGCGAAAGCGCTCGAGCGGCAAGATCCGCCAGGCGCGATCCGACACGAGTACGACGTCCCCGTGCGCCTGCGCGATCTCGTGGCGCAGCGGCGCCTCGACGAACGTGAGGGGGCGCCCGTCCGTCGGCCCCAGACCCAGCTCGCGCAGCATCTCGAGCGCGTCGCACGCGACGTCGAGGCCGTGCTCGTAGAAGTTCTCGACGCCGTACGGGATGCGCGCCTTCGCCGGCGGCGGCGGGCGGAAGCGGCTGACGTACGCGAGGTCCACGCCGGCGCAACTCCGCCGCGCCGCGTAGAAGCGCTCGTACGCGACGATCGGCGCGTCGAGGGCATCTTCGAGCCGCGCGCGGTCGCAGACCACTGCCCCGATGACCGTCGTCCACGGAGATCGCACGCGCGCCTCGATGTCGCCGCGCGCCGGCGGCGCGTCGAGATTCCAGCCGGCGCCGTCCAGGAACGCGACCATCGGATACCACCCGGCCGCGAGCGTGCAGACGCCCGCCGCGCAGCCGAACGGCCCGTAGCGCGCCGGAATCCGCACGCGAAAGGCGACATCGAGCGTCGCTCTCCCCGCGGGCGCGATCGGCGTATCGAGCGCGACCATCGCCAGCGTGCGCTTCCCCGCGCGCGGATGATCGAGCAGCACCGCGGGAGGCCCGCCGAGAAGCATGATCGACCCCGGGTCGAACCCGCGCGGATAGATCCACGTCCGGTTGACGTCGGAAAGCGCCCGCGGCGGCTCCGCGAAGCGGTTCGGATAGAGCCACAGATAGACGCGGTCGAGCGGCGCGGGCGTCGGGTTGTCGAGCTCGATCCGCGCCGTGCCCTCGAGCGTCCGCTCCTCCGGATCGAGCCGAGCGTCGATCTGGTAGCTCACGACCGCGAGGGCGGCGAGAAGCACGCGCCGAATCTCGACCGGCCCTGCCCTGTTGTCGACTGAAATTTATTTCGGAGCACGCAACCCGTCACATTGTTGACGGGCTCGCCTGGGCTGCAATATGGTCCGCGCCTGATGTGGATGCGCTTCGCTTCCGCCGTGATCCTCCCCACACTCGGCTTCGCCCAGGCCACGGCCCCGCGCACCGCCCAGCCTCGTGCCCGCGCGACCGCAACCGCGCAGCGGGCCGACACCGAAGTGGCCGCCGCGCCTTCGCGCCGCGCGCCCGAAGAAGAGCGTCCCGGCGCGGTCGCGCCCACCGTCGGTGGCGCTGCCGGGCTCCTTCGCATGCGCACCGCCGAGGTTGGCCCCGTCCACACCTTCCGCGTCGGCTTCCACGCCGAGACCTTCCAGTCCGACGACTTCATCGTCGACGGCGATCACCACAGCCGCTTCATCGGCACCTTCACCGCGGCCTACACGCCGCACCGCTTCGTCGAGGTGTATCTCGCGCTGACGAGCGCCTCGAACCAGAACGACCGCGTCGATCCGACGCGGCGCGACGCCGAGGTGATTCTCGCCCTCGGCGATCTGGCGCTCGGCGCGAAGGGTCAATTCCCCATCAACGAGATTTTCTCCGCCGGCCCCGATCTGCTGCTCAAGTTTCTGAACGGCGTCGGCGGCACTTCGGCCAACTTCGCCAGTACCAGCCTCTACGCCGGCGCCGTTGCCAGCGTCGACCTCCACAGGGCGCGCGGCGTGCCGTTCCGCGCACACCTCAACGCCGGCTATTTCCTCGACAAGTCGCAAGAGCTCTGCCCGCCGACCGAGGACGACGACGTGTGCGACTTCTCCGGATGGGAGGACCAGACCGATCGTCTCGCCGCCGAATTCGGCTACGGCATCAACCGCGAGCGCTTCCAGGTCGCCGTCGGCGTCGATGCGCCGTTCGAGAAGCTGACCGTACCGCTGCGGCCAATCGCCGAGTGGCACCTCGACGTCGCCAACGGCGATGTCGACTACCTCTACGACATCGAGTTCCGCGAGAACCCGCTGCTCGAGCCCAACATCGCGGGCCGCGCCAGCCAGTACCTCACGCTCGGCCTGCGCGCGCGTGCGGCGCGCGGCCTGTCCATCGACCTCGCCTCGGACATTGGTATCCAGAGCCCCGGCTTCGGCTTCGGCCCCGCGACGCCGCCGTGGAACGTCATCGCCGGTTTGAGCTACGCGTACGACCTGCTGCCGCCGCGCCCGAAGACGATCACCAAGGAGGTCGTGAAGATCGTCGAGAGGGGCTCCGGCAAGCCCAAGGCCGGTCGGGTGCGTGGCCGCATCGTCGACGCCGCGACCGGCGAGCCGATAGAAGGCGCCGTCGTCACCTTCCCGGGCAAGGACGTGACGGGCCTCTCGACCGATCCGGACGGCGGCTTCCTCTCCTATGACTTTCCCGCGGGCGAGCTTCTCGTCGCCGTACGTCACACCAAGTACGAGGCGGCGAAGGCGAAGGCCGAGGTTGAACTCGACAAGGAGGTCCCGCTCGAGGTGAAGCTCGTGGCGGCCCAGCCGACCGGCGGGACGTTCACCGGCCGCGTGATCGACGGCGCGGGCGGCCCGGTCGCCGCGGTCGTGCGTGTCGTCGGGCCGGAGAGCAAGGAGGCTCAGACCGACGCGCAGGGCGGCTTCTCGCTCGGGCTCGCGCCGGGCGACTACGCGGCGCAAGTCGAGGCGGCGGGCTTCCTGCCCAAGGACCGGTCTTTCCGCATCGACGAGGGCGGCACGTTCGCGGCCGACTTCGTCCTGGCGACGCGGCCGACCTCGTCGAGCGTCGCTATCAAGGGCAAGAAGATCACGCTCAAGCAGCAGGTTCATTTCGGCGCGAGCAACGCGGTCATCGCGTCCGACTCCAAGCAACTGCTCGACGAGATGGTCGTGCTGCTCGCGGCGCACCCCGAGATCCGCCGCGTTCGGATCGAAGGCTACACCGACAACCGCGGCAGCAAGGACACGAACGTGCGCCTGTCGCAGGATCGCGCCGACTCGGTGCGCCAGTACCTGACCGAGCAGGGCGTCGCTGCCGGCCGCCTCGAGGCAGCCGGCTACGGTCCGGCCAAGCCGGTCGCGCCCAACTTCTCGGCGCGCGGCCGCGAGAAGAACCGCCGTGTCGAGTTCCGCATCACCGACTGAGTGGTTTCGCGGCCGAACACGCCGCAAGAAAGGAAGAGCCGAAAATGAAGAACTTGGCGCTGTTGCTCGGGGCAATCGGAGCGTTGGCGGTGTCCGGCGGAGCCTGCATGGGCGCCGGTGACGGCGGCGATGACGATGACGGCGAGGGCGAAGCCGAATCAGAGGCAGAAGGCGAGAGCGAAGGCGAATGCGACGACTGCCACATCGCAGAGGGCGAGGCGGAGGCCGAAGCGGAAGCGGAGTCGGAGGCTGAGGCCGAGAGCGAAGGCGGATTCGGCGAGGGCGAGGGCGAGGCGGAAGCCGAGGGCGAGTGCGACGGCATGAACGACTGCGGCGAATGCATCACCTGCGCCGCCGACGGCGAGTGCGCCGACGCGCGCGACGACTGCGGTGCCAACCCGGACTGCGTCGCGATGTTCGACTGTTTCGGCGAATGCGACGAGACCGACGACGCCTGCCTCCAGGCCTGTTACGACGACAACCCCGGCGGGCAGGACGGCTACAACGCGCTCGCGTCGTGCTTCATCTGCGGCGCCTGTTACGAAGACTGCGACGGCGCGAAGGTCTGCATGTAGCTGCTTAGTAACTAATAGCCTCGCACGCCCAGCCCGTTTCTGGGCTCGCACGGCGTTGCCGG
>JBBTFH010000297.1:0-2590 GCA_038041915.1 Myxococcota bacterium | reverse complement strand
CTCTCCGCGTCCCTTCTTGCCCATCGAGGCCGCTGATCTAGCACGCCGCGCCCGCGGCGAGTAGCGTCCTACCTCATCGCTCCCGGCGATAGTCCCCCGTCCGTGCCTGTGGTAACGTGATCGTCATGAAGTGGTTTCACCTGCTCCTGGCGGTGGGGTGCACGGGCAGCAACGGGGTCTTCAAGTCGGAGGATGGCGAGGGCGAGGGCGAGGGCGAGGCCGAGGCCGAAGGCGAGTTCGGAGAAGGGGAGAGCGAAGGCGTAGGCGTGGCCGCCGTCGAGGTTCCGCTCGATCCAAACCCGCTGAACTCCTCGGGCCTGACGATCAATGAGGACGGCGAGATGGTGCTCGACTCGCTCGGCAGCTCGCTCGTGCAGCCGTTCCTGTGGATCGCGAACAGCCCGGACGGCACGGTCACGAAGATCGACACCGAGACCGGCGTCGAGGTCGGCCGCTACCGGTCGGGGCCGGGCGGCGACGATCCGTCGCGCACGACCGTGGGCCTGGACGGCGACGTCGTCGTCGCCAACCGGGGCGGCAGCTCGGCCGTCCGCATCCACGCCGACACCGCGAGCTGCCCCGACGTCAACAGCGATGGCTTGATCTCGACGTCGACCGGTCCGGCCGACGTTCTTGCGTGGGGCGCCGACGAATGCGTCCTCTGGTTCCACTCCTTCGGCCCCGAGGGCGGCGGCCTCGCGCGCGCGGCGGCGTTCGACTTCGTGGCCGACGCTGACGGAAGCCTCTCGTCGGGCGTGTGGATCGGCCTGTGGGATGCGCAGCGCCTGGTGAAGCTCGACGCCGACACGGGCGCGACGCTCGCCACCGTCGACATTCCGGGGCACAACCCGTACGGGATGGCCTTCGACGGCGCGGGGGACATCTGGGTGTCGGACCGTGGGGCCAACACGATCGTCCGAGTGGATGTCGCGACGCTCACCTGGGAGGCGATCGCGATTCCGAGCGGCTGCGACCCCTACGGCATCGCGGCCGACGGCGACGGCTTCGTGTGGGTGCCCGGGTACTCGTGCGGGATCCTCCACCGGTACAACTCGGCGACCGGCGAGTGGGCCAGCGTCAGTCTCGGCGGCGGCAACGGACGCGGCGTCGCGCACGACGGCGAGGGCTTCGTGTGGGTCGCGGTCAACAACGGACCGAGCGGCGTGCACAAGATCGACGCGGCGACGATGACGACCGTCGCCACGATCCCGATCGCGACGACGCTCGTGGGCATGGCCGTCGACTTCAACGGCTACATCTGGGCTGTAGACCAAGGCTACTCGCAGGTCTATCGCATCGATCCGGACACGCTCGCGCTCTCGACCGTGCCGACGGGCTCGAACCCGTACACGTACAGCGACATGACCGGCTTCCAGTTGGTCAACGCGGCGCCTCCCGTCGGCACCTACCGGACGATCGTCGAGGGCTGCGGCCCCGAGACGCAGTGGTACGAGCTGCACTGGAGCGCCGAGACGCCCGAGTCGACGTTCGTGCGCTTTCGCGCGCGCGCGGCCAACGACGAGGCGGAGCTTGCCGCCGAGGCGTTCGTCGCGGTCGCGCAGCAGCCCGACGATCTGTCGCCGGCCGATCTCATGGCGGCGCTCGAAACGGCCGCCATCGGCGCGTCCTACGGCGCGCTGCTCGAGCTCGAGATCGCGCTCGGCTCCGAGACGGCGGGCGTGACGCCGTCGCTCGCCAGCGTCGGCGTGACCTCGAGCTGCGCGGGCGCGACGATCAACTAGCGCGTCGCTTCGGCGCGGGTGAAAGAGCGCAGGCGCGCGACCACGCGCGTGCCGTCGGCGCCGACGACCTCGACGCGCACCGGGCCGACGCCCGGCGCGAAAGCGGTCGTGACGCGCCTGCTGGCGGTCGTCTCCTCGACCACGAGGCAGCCCTCGAACACGCCGGCCGGCGTCTGCTCGCGCGCACCGATCGACGCGACGACCGCCTGTCCATCCGCGATCGGCCATCCGTCACCGGCGCGCGCAGGCCAGCGGTAGACGGTTGCGCCGCCTTCGCGCGAAAGCCCGTCGCGGGCGATCGTGTAGCGCACGCTCTCGCCGCCACCCGACGAAACCACGGCGCTCCCGCCCTTGCGCGCGATCACGCGGCTGACGAAGAGGACGGCGTCGGGACCCTCGGTTTCGTACGCCCACGCGTCGCCGAGCGCGAGCGGAAAAAAGCGCTCGGCGCCGTCGATGGCCGGGTCGTGGTGGACCGCGCGATTGGGCCCGCTCGCGCAGGCGGCGGCGAGCAGGCCGGCGATGGCCGCCGTTCCGCGCCACGGTCGGCGTGCGGTCATGTCAACGTGAGCCATGTGATCAGCGTGAAGAGCGCGACGCAGCCGAGAATGACCCACAGCACCGCCGGATCGGCGGCCAAGCGCGCACGCAGCTCATCGGCCTGCGCGCGCAGCTCCGGCGAAACCGCGCCGCTCGCGCCCAGAGTCCCGAGCCGCACACGCGCCGCGCGAAAATCGCCCAGCTCGAAGAGGCGGCGCGCTTCGGCCAACTCGCGAGACTCCGTCGTGGCTGCCTCAGCCCCGACGGGAGAGAGCGCGGGGGAGGCTGGCGCCAAAGGAAGCTCGGCC
>JBBTFH010000296.1:0-8426 GCA_038041915.1 Myxococcota bacterium | reverse complement strand
CGTCGACAGCATCGTCGCGTCAACGGCGATCGGGCTGCAGAGCGTGCCGTCGGTTTCTTCGACGAGCGCCACGTGGATCGCGACCGGGCCCACGCGCAGCCGGTCGCCGGTCTTCAGCGCGGCGGTGGTGCGCGCCGCAAGCCGTGCGCCGTTGAGCGCCGTGCCGTTGCGGCTGCCGAGATCCTCGAGCTCGAGCCGCCCGCCGGCCCAGCCGATGCGCGCGTGCACGCGCGACAGATCCGGCTCGTCGAAGCGCCAGCCGGCCTCCGCGCCGCGGCCGATGGTCAGCGACGCCTCGCCCTGCTCGGCGAGGTCGCGCGCCGCGGGCTCGGGCGACGCCGTCGTCACGCGCAGCCGGGCGACGCGCGTCACCGTGTCTGCTCCTCGGCTTGCGTCGGAACCAGGCCCTCGGGCAGCGTGTGACCGCGCGCGAGCAGCGCGTCGGCGAGCGGCGTGGGGTTTCGCGTGGGTTCGAGCGCGCCGCGCACCTTGCCGGTCGCCGGGTCGGCGCCGCGGTGGCGGAACAGGTACAGATCGACCAGGCGATAGCCCTCGCCGGGCGCAAAGCCGAGGCACTGCGTGACGTGCGTGACCTTGCGCGATCCGTCGCCCATGCGGGCGACCTGCACGATCAGGTTCACCGCCGAGCCGACCTGCGCCCGCAGCGCCTCGAGCGGCAGCTCGACGTCGGACATGAGCGCCATGGTTTCGAGGCGCCGCAGCGTGTCGGCGGGGTAGGTGGCGTGCACGGTGCTCAGGCAGCCGCCGTGGCCGGAGGTCATGGCCTGGATGAGGTCGAGCGATTCGCCGGCGCGGATCTCGCCGAGCACGATGCGGTCCGGGCGCAGGCGCAGCGTCGCGCGCAACAACTGGCGGATGGTCACCTCGCCCTGTCCGCCGGGTCCGGCCGGTCGCGCCTCGAGGTAGACGACGTGCGGTAGCTGGAGCTGGATCTCCGACGCGTCTTCGATCACCACGACGCGCTCGCCCTCGGGCACGTAGGCGCCGAGCGCGTTCAGCATGGAGGTCTTGCCCGAGCCGGTGCCGCCCGCGACCACGATGTTCTGCGCGAGCGCGACGGCGAGGCGAAGAGCCTCGCAGGCTTCGGGGCTGATGGCGCCGAGAGTGCGCAGGCGCTCCATTGTCAGCGTCTCCTTGGGGAAGCGCCGAATCGCGACGCACGCGCCGCGACGTGACGCCGGCGGCAGCACCGCCTCGACGCGCGAGCCGTCGGGCAGGCGCGCCTCGAGAATCGGGTGGGCGGGGCCTAGCGACTTGCCGGCGTACTGGGCGACGTGCCGCACGGCGGCTTCGAGCGCCTCGGCCGAGGCGAAGCGCGCGTTGCTGCGCGCGAGCTTGCCGCGTCGCTCGATCCAGACCTCGTCCGGGCCGTTGACGAGGATCTCGGAGCAGGCCGGATCGTCGAGGTGCGCGCGCAATGGCGCGAGGAAGTCGAGCACGGTTTCGGCGAACACGCGCTCGGGGATGGGGCTGGCGGCGCTCATTGGGGCACCCTTCGGGCGCCCCATGAGCATGTCGATCCGCGGGCCCTACGGGCCTCGCTCACCCGCTCGCTGCGCTCGCTCATCGCGCCCCCGCTGCTGCGGAGTCGAGTCGCGCGAGCGCGGGGCGGGCGTCTTCCTGCGCGGGATCGGCGAGCAGCGCGGACCGAAGCAACGCGCGCGCATCTTCGATGCTGCCGACAGCCGCGTGCAGTTCCGCCAAGAGGACGGTCGCCTCGGCGAGCCGAGCGCAGGCGCGAGGCTCTGCCCGCGCGCAGCCGGGCGTGAGCACGTCGCGGTAGGCGCCGCCGTAGCGGATCGCGGCGTGGTAGTCGTGCAGTACGAAGGAGACGCGGACGAGCGGCGGCAGCACGCGCGCCGGCGCCACGCCGAGATCGAGAGCGCGCGCGAGGTACTGCTGGGCGCGAGGTCGATCGCCGCGGCGCTCGAGGTGCAGGCCGAGCGCGAGCGTCGCTTGGGCGTCGGTGGGATGCTCGGCCAAGCGGCGCTCGAGGGTGTCGAGGTCGGGCGAGCCCTGAGCTTGGCCGCGATGCGCGCAGGCCAGCAGGCCGGCGAGGAGGACTGTCCTCGGGAGAGGGTTCATTTGTGGGCTCCTTCCTTGGCGAGGTTTTCCATTCGGCGCCGCAAGGGGTGCGACGCGTCGGGAAGCATTGCCGCGAGGGCGAGCGCCTCCCGCTGAAGCAAAGGGCCGTCGCGTCGCGCCTCGGCGCGGCGCAGGCGGAAGAGCCCATCGTCGAGCTCCTGCATGAAGCGCTCGCGCGCGGCCTGCTCTCGCGCGGCGAGGCCGGCCATCGCGCCTCCCGGCAAGCCCCCGGCCGCGAGATAGCCGAGCGCGCGCCGATACTGGAGGACCGCCGCGTAGAGCTCGGCGGGGGCCGCGCGACCGCGAGCCTCCAGGCGGCGGCCGAGCGCCTCGGCGGCGCGCGCGCGGGCGGCGCAGGCTTCGGCGCCGGGGCAACTCTCCTTCGCGGGCGCGGGGAAGATCGCCTCCGCGCGAGAGGGCGTCGCGCTCGGCTTTTCGCGCGAGCGCCGGGCGCCGGCGACCACGAGCGCGAGCAGGGCCACGCAGGTGGCGGCGGCGGCGATCACGCGCGCGTTCGACCGAGGGCGCGCAGCGCGCGGCTCGCGGGGGCGCGCCGTGCGCGGGGCGACGTGCAGCGAGACCGGCCCGATGGAGATCACGTCGCCGGGCGCGAGGGCGTGCCGCGACACCGGCGCGCCGCCGACGAGCGTCGGATTGGTCGCGCCGGGCTCGGCCTCGACGGTCAAGCCGCCGCCGGTACGCCGGATCGTGAGCTGGCGCCGCGAGACGGCCGGCACGCGCAGATCGAGCGTCACGCCGTCACCGCGCCCGACGATGACCTCGTCGCTGTCGAACTCGAACGCGCGCGGCGGCTCGCCGGGGAGGCTCACGACGATGCGGAAGGGTTTGTTCATCACATCAATTCCCCGCGCACGGCCTTGACGATGATTCCGCCGAAGAGCGTGAGGATCGTGGCGCAGAAGAGCAGCAGCAAGGGCAGCAGGATCAGGACGCCCGCTCGGTTGGCGAGCCTTTCGACGAGCAGGCTGCGGTGCGTGCGCATGACGGTCGCCTGCATGGCGAGCGCGTCGGCGATGGGTGTGCCGCGCTGCTCGGCCTGAACGACCGCCGCGACGAAGCCCTTGACCGAGTCGGTCGGCGCGCGCTCGGCCAGCGCCTCGAGCGCGGCGCGACGCGTGGCGCCGAACTCGACGTCGCGAAGGACGCGGCCGAGCTCTTGCGCCACGGGCTCGCGCCGGTCCTTCGCCTTGCCGGCGTAGTGCCGCAGTGCGCCGACGAGGTCGACGCCGGCGCGCATCGCGAGCACGAGCAGGTCGTTCGCGTAGGGAAGCCCCTTGTCGATTAGCCGCAGCCGGCGGGACGCGGCCTCTTGCAGCCACAGGGTCGGGTAGTACGCGCCGAGCGCCGCCAGCAGCACGACCACGGCGCCGCCGAGCTGCCCGGCGGCGAAGAGCCCGACCGCAGCCCCGCCGATCGCACAGAGCCCGGTCAGGCCGAGGAACTCATCGACGCAAAGGCCCGCCGGCTCGCCGGCCTGCACGAGCCGCGCGGCGAGCCGCTGGCGCAGCGCCGGAAGAGGCAGCCGCCTGGCGTGGTGCGCGAGCACGCGGATGGCCGGAATGGCGAACCGCGCGAGCGCCGAGCCCGCGAGCGCGAGGCGCCGCATTTCGGCGCGATGGCCGTGCGCCACCGGGAGCGACAGCGCGGCCGGCACGAGCCACCAGCCGAGCAGGCCGGCGAGGGCGCCGCCCAGCGCCACCGCGCCGACGAGCAGTGCTTGCGTCGTCATGCTTCGGGGCTCCATCAGGCCTCCACCGCCGACACCTTGCGCACCAGCGCCACGCCGCCGACGACCAGCAGGAAGATGACGCCGAGGATCGCCCACCCCAGCGGGTCGGTGAACATCGGGCGCACGAACTCGGGATCGATCACGTAGACGACGACGCCGAGGACAATCGGCATCGAGCCCATGATCCAGGCCTGCGCCTTGCCCTCGGCCGTGCGGGCGTCGATGAACGCTTCGAGGCGCATGCGCTCGCGCAGCACGCCGGCTATTTCGTCGAGGATGTCGGGCAGGTTGCCGCCGGTGGTGCGGCCGATGACGATCGCGGTGATGGCGGCGTCGAGGTTGCGGCTGCCGGCGCGGGCGCCGAGCTCCTGAAGCGCCGACTCGATCGTCAGCCCGAGCCGGTGCTGGCGCACGCAGAGCTCGATCTCTTGCGCCATGGGCGGCTCCATCTGTCGCGCGACGGTCTCGAGCGCGTCGACGATGTTGGCGGTGGCGCGGGTGGTTTGCGCGATGTTGCGCAGCGCCGGATCGATCTGCGTGTCGAGCCTTGCGAGCCGCCGGGCGCGCGCGCGCGCCGGCCAGCGGAAACCCGCCCACGCGGCTGCGGCGAGCGCCAGCGCGGAGGCGAACACGCTTCCCAGGAGCAGGTGGCAGGCCGTCGCGGCGCCGAGAGCAACCCCGGCGTGCCGCAGGGCGTAGTCGCGCGGCGAGAGGCGCACGAACAGCGGCTGGAGGCTGGCGTCGACCCAGCGCGCGTAAGCACGCCACGCGCGCCGCGCGGGCGCGTCCTCGCCGGCCGCGAGCCACCAGCCGCCGGCGACCAGCGCCGCCGTGGACAGCGCCGTCGCGGCGAGGCGCAGCGCCAGCAGGAAGATCATAGGTAGGCTCCTTCGCCGCACAGCCCGCGCGCGATGAGGTCGCCGAGGAACGAGGGGAGCCGCCCGGTCGCGCGGAACTCGCCCAGGACCTTGCCGCCGGCGCCCGTGCCGGCGCGCGCGAAGACAAAGATGTCCTCCACGTCCACGCGCCCCGACTCGTCGAGGCCGACGACCTCCGAAACGTGCGTCACCTTGCGCGAGCCGTCGCCGAGCCGCGCGATTTGCACGATGACGTGAACCGCGCTGGCGATCTGCTCGCGGATGGCGCGCGACGGCAGGTCAAGCCCGGCCATCAGCGAGAGCGTCTCGAGCCGCGCCACCGCCTCGCGCGGCGAGCTCGCGTGCGTGGTCGTGAGCGAGCCGTCGTGGCCGGTGCTCATCGCCTGGAGCATGTCGAGCGCCTCGCCGCCGCGACACTCGCCGACGACGATGCGGTCGGGCCGCATGCGCAGCGTGTTCTTCACCAGGTCGCGAATCGTGTACTCGCCCTTGCCCTCCATGTTCGCGGGGCGCGTCTCGAGCGACACGACGTGCGGTTGATCGAGCCGAAGCTCGGCCGCATCCTCGACGGTGATGATGCGCTCGCCCGCCGGGATCGCCGACGAGAGCACGCCCAGGAGCGTGGTCTTGCCCGAGCCCGTGCCGCCCGACACGACGAGGTTTTTCCGTCCCGCGACGCAGCGCTCGAGGAAACGCGCCATGCGCGGGTCGAGCGTCCCGCCGGCGACCAGATCGGCCATCGTCAGGCGGGTGGTCGCGAACTTACGGATGGTCAAGCAGGCGCCGCGGATGGCGAGCGGCGGGATTATGGCGTTCACGCGCGAGCCGTCTTTCAGGCGGGCGTCGACCAGAGGCTGCGACTCGTCGATCCGCCGCCCGAGCGGCGTCACGATCCGCTCGATGGCGGCGCGCAGCGACTCGTCGCTGGAAAAGGCCGCGGGCGCGCGCTCGATGCGGCCGTGGCGCTCGACGTAGATCGTCTCGCGGTCGACAACCATGACCTCGCCGACCGCCGCGTCGGCGAGCAGCGCTTCGAGCGGCCCGAGCCCGAGCGCCTCGTCGGCGATCTCCTTTTGGAGCCGGCCCGCGTCGATTCCGTGCGGTAGCTCCGCGGCCAGCTCGGCGACGATGCGCCCAAGCTCGCCGGCTACGCGCGGGCGCAGCGTGCGGTCGTCGAGCTCCTCGGGGCGAAGCGACGAGACGTCGAGGCGATCGAGCAGCAACCGGTGGATGCGCCGCCTGAGCGCGCTCGTGTCGACGCCCTGCGGCGGCGCTGATGCGCTCCCCGCGGATTCCGACGCGGCGGTCGCCGAGCGGCGGAAGCGCAGCCGGTAGTGCGCGACGCGCAGCTCGGCGCCATGCTCCAGGCGCAGGCGGCTCGTGACGAGGCGATCGTCGACGATCGTGCCGTTCGCGCTGAGGTTCTCGACCCACAGCTCGGCGCCGTCGACCTGGACGACGGCGTGCCGCCGTGAGACCGCCGGAGACGCCAGCACGACCTGGCAGCCCGCATCGCGCCCGATCGTGATCGCCTGATCGCCAAGGCCGCGGATCATCCGTTCGTCCTCCTGGGGCGCGCGGATCTCGACGTCGAGGGTCACAACTCACCCTCGAAGGCCTGGTAGCGCTCGATCAGCTTCTTCAGGCGCGACCGGTCGGCGTCGCCGACGGCGGGCAGCACCGTGGGCGTGATGAACACGGCTCCCTCGACCTCGGTCTCGGCGCTGGTGTCGCTGCGGAAGAGGTAGCCCAGCAGCGGGATGCGGCGCAGCAGCGGCCAGCCCGAGCGCGTCTCGCGCGCCGTGCGCGCCTTGATGCCCGACAGCATCACCGCCTGCCCCATCTCGAGGTGCACGAGCGTGTGAACGCTCGACATCGTTCGGCCCGGCACGTCGCCCACGCCCTCGCTCAGCTCCGAGGCCTCGGCGTCGATCTCGAGGTCGACGCGCCCCGAGTCGCGATCGAAGCGTGGCGTGACCGTCACGTCGGTGCCGAAGGGAATCTTCTGCAGCGCGCCGCCGCCCACGCCGGCTATGGGCACGTTGATCTCGCCGCCGACGAGGTAGCGCGCCTTCGCGCCGTTGGTGGTGATCAGCGTCGATTGCTTGAGGATCTTCGCCCAGCCCCAGTACGAGAGCAGGTCGAGCGCCGGCAGCGCCGAGGAGGTGATCGAATACGTCGCGGCGGTGGTCGTGCGCGAGGCCAGATCGTAGCTGAAGCTCAGCGCCTGCTCTCCGCGCCCGAGCAGTTGCGCCGGCCAGCGCGTGCCGAAGGAGTAGCCTTCGCGCCGCGAAAACTCGACGAAGTGAACGTCGAGCTTCACGTTGACCTTACGCTCGAGGCGCATCGGATCGACCTCGGCGAGGCAGACCACCTGCTCGGGGTATTGCCGCGCGACCTCCTGCGCGCGCTTGACGTGGGCCTCGCTCGGAAGCCGTCCCTCGACGATCAGGCGCGGGCCTACCTGCCGTATGGCGATTCCTGGAACGCCCGCGAGCAGGTCCGCGAGCTCGCGCTTGACCGAGTCGGGGGGCCGCGTGTGCACCGTGATGAGCCAGGTCTCCTGGCGGTCGCCGCGATACAGCAGCAGCAGCGAGGTGCGCCCCGCCTGCACCGCCGTGATGACTATTTTGCTCGCGTCGCGCGGGATCTTGACCTGCACCACGCCCGGCGCGCCCTCCGAGTAGCTGGCGATTTCGCCCGCGTCGACCACCCGCTGCTCGCCGACGAACATGGTGAGCTCGGTGATGCGGGTCTGGGCCGCGGCCGGGTGTGGCAGGAGCGCTACGACGAGCATGGCCGTGGGCAGCCGCGTCATGTCCCCCCTCATCGCCGCACCGCCCTGAGCGCCTCGATGGTGCGGTGCCGGCTCATGAGCTGCGCGCGTTTCTCGACCTCGAAGAGATCGGCGAGACTTTTTTCTGGGACGTTCTCGACGATCTGCACGTCCTCGTCGTGCCGCAGCACCACGTGCAGATCTCCGCGCGTGCTGCCGAAGGCGAGCAGCTCCGCTTCCTCCAGATCAACCGCGATCGTGATGTGGGAAAACGTCGACCCGCCCGCGCGCGCCGCGCGTCCGCCCGCCGCCGCGCCCGCCTCGCTCGCCGCCGCCGGCGCCTCCGTGCGCGTGCCGGTCGCCAGCACCGTCACGTTCTGCAGCAGCGTCAACGTCGTGCGCTCGCCGCGGCCCTCGCGCGCGAAGGTGCCCAGCACGTCGACGTGATCGCCCGGCCGCAGGAGCCCGCCGACCGACGACGAGGCGTCGACGCGGATGGTCAGCGCGCGCATGCCCTTGGGCACCGCCGCGCTGAGCGGCCGATCGGTCGCGGTCGAGCGCAGCGCGAAGTCGGTCTCGAGAATCGGCTGCCCCGCCGCGATCGCGTTTTGCAGCGGTCGTCCGATGAAGTCGCGCACCTCGCCGGCGCCGATCGCCTCGGGATGGACGTACGTCGACGGCACCTCGCGAACCGCGCCGTTGTCGCTGCCGAGCCGCGCGCCTTGCGCCAGCGACTCGCGCGCCACGACGATCGCCACCGGCACGCCGCCGCGCTTGGCCCGCTCGACGCCTCGCAGGTAGAGATAGATGGAGGCGGCCGCCCCGGCCGCCAGCGTCAACGCCACGATTGCCCGAGTTCGCATGCGATGCCCTCCGATCTGGTTCTCGGCAGGGCGCGAAAAAGCGTGCGCGTTTT
>JBBTFH010000295.1:0-1694 GCA_038041915.1 Myxococcota bacterium | reverse complement strand
GTGAACTGCCGCATCCTCCCGGGCGAGCAGCCCGACCTCGCCGAGACGCTCGCGCGCGTGATCGCCGATGCCAAGATCCGCGTGCGCGCCGATCGCGACGTCGGCGCGGCGGGCGAGCCGACGCCGGTGACGGGCCCGGTGCCCGAGGCTGCGCGCGCCGTCGCCGCCGCGATGTCGCCGGGGACGCCGGTGCTGCCGCTGATGTCGACCGGCGCGACCGACTCGCGGCACCTGCGCGCCGCGGGCATTCCGTCCTACGGGCTCAAGCCCTTCCCCGCCAACGACGACGACGCGCGGCGCGCGCACGGCGCCGACGAGCGCATGCTCGAATCGAGCTTTCGCTGGGGCTGCGAGTTCCTCTACCGCGCCGTCGAGGAGCTGGCGCGCAAGTAAGGAAAAAGTGGGCGCCGTCTGCCGACTGTTCGTCGAGGTTCGACACCACCGACACCGCGGACCTCCTGCAGATCGTCCGTGCCCGCATCCTGCGCTTCCTCGTCCGCCGCCGCATCAGGCCCGGTCGAGGGCCCGGCGCTCGGCCGCGAGGCGGGCGAGCGTGGCCTCCATCGCGCCGTGCACGCGTCGATGGCACGCCTCCACGTACGCGGCGTCCGCGGCGGCGTCCGGGCCGCGGCGCTCGAAGCGGATGGGCTCCATGCACTCGATCAGGATCCGCGTCCGCAACGGGATGTAGAGGAGCGGCACGCCAATCGTCAGCCCCCACGGGATGCTGAGCGCGATCGGAGCGCACTTGCTTCGCAGCCAGCGGTCCGCGCCGATCGCGCGCGCGAGCCACTGCCCGTCGTCCAGGACGATCCACGTCGCGTGCGCGCCGGCCGCCACCAGCGGGACGATGGGCACGTCCTGCCGCAGCGCCAGGCGGATGTAGCCGCGCCGCGGGCCGAAGACGATCCGATCGCGCAGGCGGTACGGGCGGAACGCGTCCAGGTCGCTCCCAGGATAGACGAGGGCCTTGTGGCCCGCGGCGAAGAGCCGCGCGGCCATGTCGTGGCCGGCGCGGACGGCGCCGAGCGGGACGAGCAACTGGTGGACGCCCGGCCACCGGATCGCCTGCTCGTGCCCGAGGCCGTAGGGTAGGGCGTCGATCCCCAGGCGCCGGTACGCGGCGATGCCGAAGACGAACGTGTCGGGCGTCAGAAGACCTCCGTTGTGGTTCCCGACGTAGAGGCAGGGGCCCCGCGGGATGCGCTCCAGCCCCGTCACGACGGGCCGGAAGTAGCGCCGCACGAACGGCTCCAGCCAATCGGCCAGGCGCCGGATCGCCGCCGGGTCCCGGTTCTCGATGGAGTCGATGTCGTAGCGCTTCACGGGGTCCGCATGGTGTACGCGAACCTGGGGCGCAAGGCCACGACGGTGCCCGGGCCGCTCGGCGCCCCCGGGCGGCTGCGCGCCTGCCCCCACCGACGGCCCGAGCGTGGAGACGAGCGCCCCGACACGCGGCATCTCGGCCGCGCAGTGTGCGATCAATTTTCTGTCTCCGGCCGACGGAAGCCGTGTCGTGCCGCGACTCTGCGCGGAATGCAGGTCCGCGCTCGCCATGGTCGCGACGCGGCGGTTCCGAACGGTCATCTCCACTCCTGGGTTTGCGACGCCGCGCCGACATGGTCGTAGAGGTACAGGACAGGGCAATCGCATCTTCCGACATCACGGTGCGGCCGCCAGGACGCGGAGCAGGA
>JBBTFH010000294.1:2734-5919 GCA_038041915.1 Myxococcota bacterium | reverse complement strand
AGGCCATCAACACCTTCGAGTTCAACGTCAGCGATCTCGATCAACTACGCAACGTGATGCGCGCGATCCAGAAGGTGCCCGGCGTCAGCAGCGTGCAGCGGCTGTAGCTCAGAACTGGAACGCGGCGCCGAAGTTGATGTGGAGGCGGCCGGTGGGGTCGTCGGCGCGGCCGGGGTCGAGTGGCCATGCGTACTCGAAGCTCAGCGCGCCGAAGGGCGCGACCAGGCGCAGCGCGAGGCCGGCGCCGTGGCGGAAGTCGCGGACGCCTACGCCCTCGAGGCTGTTGGTCACGAGGCCGGTGTCGAGGAAGGACGCCGCGAGCAGCGGCAGGCCGAGGATCGGGCTTTGCGGCCAGAAGACCCACCACAGTTCGAGATTGTGGATGGCGCGCACGTTGCCGCCCTGTGGATCGGAGCGGAACGCGCTCACGCCCGGCGCGAGCTCGTACTCGACCAGCGTCGTGGCCACGCGGTCCTCTTCGAAGCCGCGCACGGTGGTGTCGCCGCCGGCGAAGAAGCGCTCGATCTCGGGCAGCACGACGTCGCCGCCGAGCGGGAAGCCCTGATCGTAGCGGGCGCCCTGCGCGAGCGTGAACCTGGTTCGGAACGGCCCACGCGGCGGGCGCCCCCGGCAGCCGCGCCCGACCCACTCGATGTCCTTAGAGAGTGGCAGCAGGAGCTGGCCGTTGCCGCTCAGGCGCACGAACTCGGCGTGTCCCAGCAGCCGCGGCGACGCGTACATCGCCTGGCCGCCGACGCTCCAGCCGCAGGTCGGTGAGAAGACGCTGTCGCGCCAGTCCCAGGTGAAGCCCGGACCGAGCATTCCGGTGCGCGGGAACAAGGAGATCGTGGAGGGCTCGTCGATGGGGCCGGCGGGCCGCACGAGGTCCTCGCTGAGCTCGACCTGCTGGAACTCGTAGCGCAGCCTCCCGCGCAGGTTTTCGTAGAGCTCGCGGCCGAGCGTGAGGTTGAATCCGACGGTCGTGATGTCGCCGAGGCGCTCGGTCTCCTCGGCTCGCCAGAACCCGACGACGTCGAGCCGCAGCTCGGTCCACGGGATCTGCTGCACGGTGATCGTTCCGGCGGCCGACATGATCTGCATCCCGATCTCGCCCTTGAGCTCGAGCGCGAGCGCTTGTCCCAAGAAGTTGCGGATGGCGTACTTCGGCGCCACGAAGAGCTGGTTGTCCGTCGAGTAGCCGGCGCCGGCCTCGAGGGCTCCCTTGTCGTCGTAGCGCTCCTCCACCTGCACCAGCACGTGCGCCTGATCGCTCTTTTCCTCGAGGCCGACCAGGCCCACGCGCACCGTCGAGAAGATGCCGAGCGCGCGCAGCTTGCGTTCGGTCTCCTCGAGCTTCGCGACGTCGAAGGGGGCGCCGGTCTCCACCTCGATCGCCTCCCGGATGACGCGCGGCGAGGTCTTGAAGTTGCCGCGCACGAAGATTTCGCCGAACCGCGCCGGCGCGTTCCAGCGCACCGCATGAACGATACGGACTCGCGCGACGCCCGCGCGGTCGGGCTTGGCCTGCTCGATTCGCGGCTCGAGCACCTCGGCGTACGGGTAGCCCGCCTCGCTCAACGCGCGTACGAGGCGCGTCTGATCGGCTTTGAGCAGCGCCGCGTCGAACGGCGCGCCGGGGTGCAGCGCGAGGTGGCGGATCATCGGTTGCAGGAGGGTGCGAAAGCGCGTCTGCTCGTCGAAGGCGACGCTGCGCACGCGCACGCGCGCACCTTCGTGAACGTAGAAGCGTACGTAGAGCGCGCCGCCGTGGTGCAGGCCCGATCCATAGACCGCCGAAAGTGCGCCCGCGCGCCCGAGCGCGTTCCAGTCGGTCGCGGCCTCGCCGCGTATGTGGACGTCGGGGAAGCCGCGCTGGCGGTAGAACTCGGCCAGCCGAGTTTCGTCCTGCTGGAGCTGCTGGGTCGTCGCGTAGCCCCCGGTCGAGATGCCGAGCCAGCTCCAGAACGTAAACGTTCGCGTCTCGACGACGTCTTCGAGCTCGTCCTGGTCGAAGGACGCGTTGCCGGCGATTTGCACCGCGCGCACTTTGAGCTTGGGGCCGCGCTCGATGCGGAAGACGATGCGGTCGCCGCTGCGCGACGCGCGATTGCGCTCCCAGCGGACGCGCGTCTCGAAGTAGCCGCGTCGCTGGTAGTGGTGCTCGAGCTCGCGCGCGCTCGCGTCGAGCTCTTGGTCGTCGGAGGATGCGCTTGCGAAGATCGTGAGCACGCCGCGCAACGTCTCGGAGAGATCCTCGTCGGTGGCCTCGCCGTCGACTTCGAAGGCGATCTCGACGTGGCGCCGCTCGCGTATCTGGAGGGTGATGTTGGCGTCGCGCGTCTTGCGATCGAGGCTGCGCGCGGGGTCGAAGTCGTGCTGGACGCGGGCGGCCGGGTAGCCGCGCGCCTGGTATTCGGCGACGACCGCGTCGATCGCGCGCTTCAAGCGGTCGACGGTGAACGGGTAGGGGACGAACCGAACCCATGAGTGGTGCTGATCCCGGACGAGCCCGCGGATCTCCTTCGATGCGAGGCCGGCGTTTCCAACCAGCCCCACCTCTCCGAGATTGAAGCGGCGATCCTTGTGCAGCGTGTATTCGAGGTTGACCTGATCGCGGCGATCGGCTGGCAGTACTCGGATAGAGATGTCGGCGTCGAAGAAACCCATGCGCCCGAGGTACTCGCGGAGGCGCTTCCGCTCGGCCTCGAAGGCGGCCGCGCGGTCGGCGGCGAGCGGGAGGCGGCTGCCGGGGCGGAAGCCGACGCGGCGCCTGACGTCGATCTCGAAGACCGGATCGAACCAGTCCCACAGCGGCGAGGTTCCCTTGATGTAGACGCGCCGCACCACCGCGTACGGTTCGACGGCGATGCGCAGCGCGACGCCCCGATCGGCCGGCGCCTCTTCGAGTCGCGCGGCGTAGCCCAGGCGCTCGAGCCGGGCCAGGACGCGCGCCCGCGCCTCGTCATCCCATGCCGCGCCGGGGCGAAGTTCGAGTCCGCGGGCGAGCGTGTCGGCCTCGTCGAGCAGCAAGCCTTCGATTGCGACTTCGGCGAGAGTGGGCGGGGCGGCGAGCGCGAGCGGCGCCGCCAGCAGGGCGATCGAGGCGGCGGCCATGGCACGCATCGGGCTGCGTCAGGTTAACCCTTCAACCTTCGACCTTCGACTTTCTCGTCCACCGTGGCGGA
>JBBTFH010000294.1:0-2634 GCA_038041915.1 Myxococcota bacterium | reverse complement strand
TTGTCGGTGCTATGATTTCGATCATGGTCGAGCGCGATCTGGGTCCTTACCTCGCGGCTTGGCGGGCGCGGTTCCGCGAGTCGGACGCGGAGCGCACGCGGCGGGCGCGGGAGGCGCGGCGGCTGGCGCCGTTGCTGGCGGAGCGGCTCGTGAAGGGCTACGGCGCGCGGCGGGTGTGGCTGATCGGGTCGCTCGTCGAGGGCGGCTTTGACGAGCGGTCGGACATCGACCTCGCGGCCGAGGGGCTGCCGCCGGGAAGCGCGCTCTTCCGAGCGGGCGCCGAGCTGGACGATCTCGCGCGTCCATTCACCGTCGATCTGATCCCGATCGAGGAGGCGCGCCCGTCGGTACGCGAGAAGGTCTTCGCACGCGGCGAACTGCTCCATGGCCGTGAGTAGCCGGCCCGAAGCGCTCGCGCGCGTCGCGGCCATCGTCGGAGGTAGTCGATCACCGGAGCACGTACCTTCCGACGAGCTGCAGCTTGCCGAGGGATAGGTCCTCTCCCTGCGTGTCCTGGCTCTGGGTGAGCTGCTCCCACTTCGCTTCCAGCATGAAGTGGTCGCTCAGCCGCAGGTCGCCGCGGCCCTCCTGGCGCGCGCCTCCCTGCAGGTAGAGGTCGGCCTCGTAGCAGCCCTCGACGCGCGCGCCGAAGAACTTCTTGCAGAAGAGGCCGGTCACGCTCTGCGCGCCGACGCCGAGGGAGGCGGTGTCGAGGCTGAGCCCCTTCGAGATCGGATCCGCGAGCACGGAGAAGACCTCGCTCGAAATCTCCTGTAGCTGCTCGTCGACGATTCCGCCGGTGGGGCGCGCGCCCGCGCCGACCTCGCCCGATGCCTGCGGGTCGCGCTGGGCGGCGCGCAATTGCTCGGTCGTGCGGCCGAATGCGATCAGCGAGAGGACCTGGCCCTGGTCGAGGCCGGGCGCTTCGAACTTGACCTTGATCTGGCGCAGCGTGCCCGATAGGTCGATGTCGATGGTGTGCTCCGCGCCCGAGACGTCCTCGACGATCGTCTCTCCGGCGACGACGACGACGGCGTCGAGGATCTCCGCGCCGCGGCGGAACGTCACGACGCCGCGCTGGACGGCGAACGTGGGTGGCATCAGCGGGATCCTGAACGTTCCGTCGACCGGGCGGATCTCGCCGTGCAGGTGCGGGGCGGCGAGCGTGCCGCCGACGTCGATGGCCACGTCGAGGCTTATGGACGCGATGTTGTTGTCGACCGCCGCCGCGCCGGTCGAGACGACGTGCAGGTCGAGCGACATTCCCTCGAGCAACGGCAGGCCCGTCCAGAACGGCTCCTCCTCCTCGACCACCTTGGGCTTGAAAATCAAGTTCAGGTACTCGAAGTCCTGCCGGTAGCGCGCGTCGACCAGCTCGACCCGCCCCGCGAGCGCGAGCCGGTCCTCGCCGCCGCGCAGCGTCAGATCGACGTTGACCTCCGCCTCGTAGCGCCTCGGCACGCGGTGCGGCAGGTTCGTGCCGCGCACGTGCAGGTCGACGGACGCCGGCCGCCACGCATGAAGCGCGATGCGGCCGTCGAGCGAGACGTCGCCGTCGTCGATGCGTCCGACCACATGCTCGATCACGATCCCGTCGGGGGCGAAGCGCAGCAGACCTCCGTCGAGATCGATGGTGCGGCCGAGACGGCGCGGGACGATCTCGACCCCCTTGGGTGCGATCTGGCCCACCACCGTCGGCGCGGAGGCCGCGCCATAGGCACGCGCCGAGACTTCGAGCAGGCCGCTCCCGCTCGACACGTACTCGGGCAGTGCGATCGCGATCAGGTCCGCCGGCACGCTGCCTTCGACACGGACGTCGAGGTCGGTCGGCTGGAAGCCCGCGTGGCCGAGGCGGCCATCGACGCGCACCATCGCATCGCCGAACTGCACGAGCAGCGAGCGCACGGCGACGAAGGTCGGCTCGATCTGTACGCTGCCCTGCGGCAGGTAGACCGCCTTGTCGATGTTGCGCGGGAGGAGGAATGCGCCGTAGAGATCGACCGTTCCGACAACGAGCGGCGCCCGCATGGGCCCGGTGACGCGCAGATCGACGCGCGCCTCGCCCTGGATGCTGTCGAGCCACCGGCGCAGGAAGACCTGGAGCACCTCCAAGCGGAGACGCCCGCGCACGACCAGATCCGAGCGCTCGCGCTCGAGCCAGCCGCCGATGTCGAAGCTGCCCGCGGCGCTGACGAACTCCGCCGCCTCGACGGTGGCGCGACCGTCGCGCCAGGATACGCGCAGCGGTCCGCGGTTGCGCACGGTGACGGTCTCGCCCGCGCCGTCCGCGTCACCAAAGCCGCGCTCGCGCAGCGTCGCGCGCAAGAGCTTCACCGTCGCATCGGCCGAGTGCAGGCCGCGCTCGGCGTCCCACGCGAGCACGAGGCGCGCGGTGGCCGGGGCCTCGACGACGCCGTGCTTGCGCGCATCCGGGAGCAGGCTCGTGAGATCGATCCGATCGAGATCGACCTGTCCGGAGAGGGACGCTCGCGGCCTGAGCGTGAGGTAGGCGTCGGCGCGCAGGCGATTGTCGAGGAGGCGCGCGCGTACGCGCGTGGCATCGGCGCCGGGTTCGATGGTCAGCTCGCCGTCGCCCAGGCCGATGCCGCGAAGCGCGAGCGCGGCGACCCGGAG
>JBBTFH010000293.1:0-8269 GCA_038041915.1 Myxococcota bacterium | reverse complement strand
CGGCGCGTGCGTCTCGATCGCCTCCAACCTCGTCTGCGGCGATCGCGCCGCGGACGCGGGCGACGGGACCTGCGTCTCGACCGTGCTCGAGCCCGAACCCTACCTCAACCCGATCGTGAAGCTGCAGCAGCTAGCCGGGCGTAACGATCACATGCACCTGGACGAGGTGCGCTACCGGGAGAGCGACGGGCGCCTCTACGTGTGCAGCTACGACTTCGCCGTGGTCAACGCCAACGACCCCGGAAACATGAAATACATGGTCCAGCAGCTCAAGGTCGTGTGGCCGGCCGGCCAGGGCAACCCCGCCTACGCCACCGGAGCGCGCACGGGCGGGTGCATCGCTCTGGCGGTGGAAGGGGACTACGTCTACACGACGCACCGCGGGAACATCGACGACCCGTCGTACCTGGGCGGCTGGCGCCTGACGCCCGCCGCGGGCAACACGCTGACCGGAACGCAATTGCCGCTGCTCGCGGAGGCAGGCACCAGCTACGAGGGCATCGATGTCGGCGCCGACGGCTACATCTATGTCGCGCTCGGCGAGGAAGGGCTCGGCGTCTACGACTTCGACTCCGCCACGAGCACCTGGACACGACTCGCGCTGGCGGAAGGTTTCAACCATGCCTTCGCCGTTCGCGTCGCCGGCACCACCGCCTACGTCGCCGACGGCCTGGGTGGGCTGGTGACGGTCGATATCACCGACCCGCTCGCTCCGGTGCTGACCGGGCGCGCGGTGACCGGCGGGCAGGCCCGGGACCTGCGGGTCAACGGCGCCACCGCCTATGTCGCCGCCGGCAGCAACGGCCTGAAGATCGTCGACGTCTCGGACATCTTCAACCCCACGGTCATCGGCGCGGCGTCGATGCCCGGCAGCGCCCAGCGGCTGGACTACTCCGCCGGCCGCGTCCACGTGGCCGCCTGGAACGACGCACGCGTCTACGACGTTTCGGACCCCGCCAACCCGACGTTCGTCGGCGCGGCGCGCATGACCCGCCAACTCTCCGGCACCACCGCCGCCGACCAGGATGGGCGTCCGGAGGTGACCTCGCGCGTCCTCGGGATCGCCGCCTACAACGACATCATGTTCGCCGGCAACTGGCACGTCCCGTACTCGTACCGAATCCATTCGGATCGGGCCGCGCCGTTCATCTTCCTGCCCGAGGACGTCAATCTGCTGGACTTCGGTCCAGTGGCGGCGGGGGAGAGCGAGACCGTGGACGTCCTCGTCCGAAACGAAGGGACGGCCGCGCTCGACCTGATCCACAATTGGGCGTCCAACCCGGCCTTCACAGTGGAGCCGCGCCAAATACAGATTCCGGCGGGCGGGTCGGAGACGCTTTCGCTGACGTACACGCCAACCGAAACCGCGGAAGGCGTCGCCAAGGAAACCAGCTATCTCAGCCTGATGTCGGACGACCCCGAGCAACCGGTTCGCCGCGGGTATCTGGTCGGCAACCGGCCCGGTCTCGGCGTGGGCGTAGCGCTGCCCGAGACCGTCGTCGCCCTCGTGGACGGCGGCGAGTGGAGCTCCAGCGCCTACGCCGGGCAAGTGAGGATGCTCGCCTATTTCGCGACGTTCTGACCACTGTGCAGTCTGGAGTTGCCAGACATCGAAGAGCAGTTCGTGAATGCGTACGCGGACCAGGGCCTTCAGGTGGTCGCGATCGACCCGGGCGGGATTGGCGGCATCCGGGGCTTGGCTTCGACGGACGACATGGCCGGCGTGCAGGCCTACGCGGAGAACCTCGGCCTGAGCTACCCGGTGGGTCTGGAGACCACGGCCCACTACACCGAGTGGGCGGCCAACTTCACCGGAGCGAATCCCTTCCCCGTAGACATCCTGGTCGACAAGGCCGGCATCATCCGATACGTCGCCCGCGAGTACGACGCTCCGACGATGAGAGCGCTGGTCGAGGAGTTGCTGGCGGAGTGAGCCTCCGAGGCTGCTGTATTCCAGCGTGAACGTCAGAGCCCACCTTCCCCCGCTGCTGCTGGTCGCCGCCGGATGCGGCCAAGCCGCCACGCGGTCGGCCGACGGCCGGCCCTCCCTCGACGGCGCCACGACCTCCACGGATGGGCTCCTGGCGGCCGATGGCACAGCCGCGCCCGACACGGATTCCGCGGCGACGGCGGACAGCGCGCTGCTCATGGACGAAGGCCTCACGCCCGCGGACGGCGCCATGGCGACCTCGGACGGCGCCGATCCCATGGACTCGGGGCCCGCCCTCGACGGCTCCGGCGAGACGCCGGCGGACGGTTCGGTCGCCGACGCCATGAGCGACGCGGCGCCACCAGACGCCCCCTCGCCGTCTTTCTCCTGCGTGCTGCCCGCGGGCCCCGGGCTGGGCGGGCTGCTCATCGACCCCGACGGGGAGCCGCTCCCTTACACGGCCGTCCTCGCCTGCATGGACTGGACTTGCTTCTACGACGACAGCGACGAGGACGGCTGCTTCAGCTTCGAGATCGAGCCCACCGAGCGGGTGGCTCTCAAGACGCACGCGGACCTGGAGGCGACTCCGCGGCGGGCGGCCGCGCTCGAGCCGATCGCGATCACCGACGACGCGATGATCGATGTCGGAACGCTGTATGTGCCGGATCTGCCCGGCGGGACCGTGCTCGGCCCCGCGAGCGACGACCCGCAGACCGTCGATGCCGGCGACGGCCTCATGCTGACGCTCAGCCGCGCCGACATCCGTGTCCTGCTCGGCGAGTTCCTCTGGGACGTCGCGGCGCGAGCGCTTCCGTCCGAGCGCATCCCGCCCTATCCCGACCTCGGAGAGGAGCAGGTCGTCGCCGTCTACGCGTTGCACCCGTTCGGCGCGCGCAGCGACTCGCCGATGGCGGTGCGCGCCCCGTCGGACCTGCCGGCCGACACGCCGGTGTGGTTCCGGACGGTCAGCCGCATCGACGGCACGTTCTCGGACCCGGTTGCCGGTCTGGCCGACGGAACGGAAGTCGCGACGGATCCCGACCTCGGGATCACCGCGCTGACGTACCTGGTGATCTCCCGTTAGGGGAATACCTGCCGTGGCCCGTCGCGTCTTCATCATCGCTCACGCCGCGCTCGCGACGCTCGCGTGCAGCGTCACCATCGACAACCACTCGGTTCTCGCGGTTGCAAGCGAAGCGGGCGGCGGCCTCGCGGACGCGACGCACGGAAGCGACGCCGGCATGGTGCAGGACGACGGCGGCGCGGGCGACGGCGCCGCGGCCGACGGAAAACCGCCGGACCTCTGTCCGTCCGGCGGCATCAAGGACCTGGAGTTTCTCGCCTTCGTCGACGACGACGGCAACGGCGTCAGCCACGACGACGCGCCGCGCACGCTCAGGCTCAGCGACGCCTTCGCGTGCAACCGCCCCGGTACCCGGATCCTCATGATCAACGCGGCGGCGGGCTGGTGCGATCCGTGCCAGCGCGAATCGGCCGCGCTCCCCGCCTTCGCCGCCGAGTACGGGCCCCGGGGCGTGGCGATCATGACGGCGATCTTCCAGGACCAGGCCGGCGATCCGGCCGACCAGGAGTTCGTGCACCTCTGGGCGGAGACCTTCAGCCTGTCGACGCCCGTGCTGATCGACTCGAAGTTCTTGACGGAACGCTTCATCGACGTCTCCGCCATGCCCGTCAACATTTTCGTCGACGCGGAAACCGCCGAGATCCTCACGACGGCGACCGGCGCGGACACCGGTGACGACCCCCTGGCACGCTACCGTGATCTCCTCGACTCGTACCTCGACTAGATCGCGCCGGCTTGGCGGCGCGCTGCTCGCGCTCTGCCTGGCCGCGGGCGCCTGCGCGGAAACGCAGGCCGTCGCCCGGGGCGGCGCCGCGGACTTCGCCTTGCGCGACCTCGAGGGGCGCACGGTCCGTCTGTCGGACTACCGCGGCAAAGTCGTGCTGCTGAACTTTTGGGCGACCTGGTGCGTGCCGTGCGCCGCCGAGCTGCCGCACCTCGTGCGCCTGTCCGATGGCCATGCCGAGCGCGGCCTGGTGGTCCTGGCGGTGTCGATGGACGGACCCGAGAGCGTCGCCGACGTGGGGTCGCACGCGCGGCGCTACGGCCTGACCTTCGCCGTGCTGCTCGACGAAGAGACCCGCGTCGTCGGTCGGTACAACCCCAAGCGCGCGGCGCCGTTCACCGTGCTCATCGGCCGGGACGGATCCATCGCCAGCACCCGCGAGGGGTACTCGGCGGGCGACGAGATTGCGCTGGAGGCGGAAATCAAGGCGCTGCTCGATCGATGAGGCCGCCGCGATGACGCCGCCGCGCGCGCGTGCCGCGATCGCCAGGGCCGCCGCGATCATGCTTGCGTCCGCGCCGGCCGCGAGCGCGCCGGTCGACACGACCGCTACAACCACCGGCGGCTGGCACACGGACACGGATTACGGAGAGCTGTTCGGGCGTTTGAACGCGTCGACCGGGGCGGGGCCGTGGCAACTCGCTCTGCGCGTGGACACCGCGACGTTCTTCGCCGACGCGGCCCCACCTCTCGACCGCTACGCGCTCGAGAAGGCTTCGGCCGGCTACACCGACCGCTCACTGGAGGTCACCGTGGGGGACGCCTACGTCTCCTTCGGGCGCGGCCTCGTGCTGTCGCTGCGCAAGCTCGACGAGTTGGGCGTCGACACGACCGTGCGCGGCGCCAAAATGCTGGTCCACGCCGGCGACTTTTCCGCGACGCTGGTCGCCGGCGACGCCAACATCAACAACGTCGACGAGGCGACCGGAACGATCATCGAGGATCCCTACGACCTGATCGCCGGGGCGCAGGCGCAAGTGCGCGTGGCCGATCGGCTGCACGTCGGGACGCACGGGTCGATCGTCGCGTTCCACGACTCGCTCGGCCTCGTCGAGCACGACCGCTACACCGATCGCGCGACCCAGGTGGGCGTGAACCTGGACGCGCCGCGCTTGACGCCCAACGTCGGCTTCTACCTGGAGGGAGTGGGCCAGGTCGTCCGCGCGGAGCCGGAACCGGAGGAGCCGACCGGCTTCGGCCTGTACGGCAGCGCGACCGGGTACCTCGGTCGGGGCACGCTGCTGATCGAAGGCAAGGCCTACGGGAACCTGACGCCCTTGAAGCCGGACCTCGGCGCGGCGGAGTTCGCCACCGTCGCCTACCACAGTCCCCCGACCGTCGAGCGCGTGTTGCAGCCGATCGAGAACCCACAGCGGGAGATCGCCGGAGGCCGCACGCGCTTCGATTGGCCGCTTTCGCCCGCGTGGGTCGTCTTCGCCAACTACGGCTTGTTCCGGGACTGGCAAGGGTATACGGACCCCGAGTCGGTCGGCGACATCCGGCCCGGGACGATCCACGACCCGTACGCCGGGCTGGAGACGCGCTGGAACGACGGGCGATCGTGGGCGATCGTCGCCGGCGGGCATCGCCGCGTGGTCGTCGACGCGTCGGGCCTGGTGGTACGCGGCGACGGGCACGCCGCGCTCGATCTGTCGCAGGCCCTGAACGAGCGGTGGAGCCTGACGCTGCACGGCCTCCACCTGGAGCGCCGGAAGCACTCGTCACCGCTGCTGGACGAGGCGTTCCGCGAAGGGACCGTCGACGCCGGCTTCCGCGTGCGCCCGTGGATCGCCGTTTCGGGCGGCTACGACTACACGACCGAGCCGATCCAGCGGCGGCGCGACTACTTCCACGGCAACCTGGCCTGGGACCTCACACCGTCGTCGAGCCTGCGCTTGTTCGCCGGCGCCGCGCGTGGCGGCCTGAAGTGCGTCTCGGGCACCTGCCGCCTGTTCCCCCCGTTCGAGGGCGTGAAGGTGACCGCCACGGTGCGCTTCTGATCCTCTCCCGGAGCTCGTCGGCCACGGTGACGAAGACGCCGCAACGGTTGCCGTCGTGCCGCGTCGTGACTACACTTGTGGTCATCATGTTTCGCGTCCGGTATGCGCGCGCGGCCCTCGAGCATCTCGGAGCCGTCCGGGCGTACGACCGCACGCGCATCCTCGACGATATCGACGAGCAACTCGCGGTGGAGGCGATCACGGAAACGGCACGGCGGAAGATCCTGCCCGGGGCGACCCCTTCGTTCGAGCACCTTGCGCCGCTGTGGCAGCTCCGGGTGGGCGAGTTCCGCGTGTTCTTCGATGTGGACGGGCCGGCGCGGACGGTCGTCGTCCGCGCCGTGCTTCACAAGGGCCACAAGACGACGGGAGAGATCTTATGAAGGTACTGGCGATGCGCGATGCGAAGTCGGGCTTGAGCGCGACCCTTGACCGGGCGCAGCGCGAACGGATCGTGATCACCCGGAAGGGAAAGCCGTCGGCGATCCTGATCGGCGTCGAGGGACAGGATTTCGAGGAGGTGATGCTGGCGTCGAACCCCAAGTTCTGGGCGCTGATCGAAGCGAGTCGCAGGGATCCGCGGACGTTCAGCGCCCGCGAGGTCCGGGCACATTTCGCAAAGCGGGACAAGCGGCGGGCGCCTGCACCGTCGAAGCGCTGATCCGGAATGCGCACACGCCTTTGCGACGAGCTCGGCGGCGTTCCACAACCCCGCCAGCCTACTTGGGCCCGACATCGTGGATCTGGCGCAGCTCGGAGCCCGCGGCGTACGCGTACGAGCCGGCGGCGTAGTAGCCGTAGACGAAGACGCCGATGGGCGCCTTTGCCTCCTTGACGCTGCCGCCCGAGTGGACGACGTGCCCTCCGTCGGAGATCTCGCAGGTGAACGACTCGTACGAGACGCCGTCGAGCGCGCCGTCGTCCCGCGGGCCCTCGCAGTTGGACCCCACGTCGAACCCGTCGATCGTCGCGGCGCCGCCTTCGGGCATCGACACCACGGCGTAGTTGCCGTCGAAGCCTTCGCCGGTGGTGAAGACGTATAGCCCGCGGCGCTGGTCGATCGCCGGGACGTAGAGCAGCGAATTGTCGCCGGCGCCGGCGCGCGGCGACGCGATGTCCGTGCCGACCACCAGGAACTGCGCGACGTGCAGGTGCGCGTCGGATTCGATGGTGAAGCCGGTGGTCGCGTAGAGCTCGTGAAACCCGCCGGCGCCGAGCGTGAACGAGGCGTTCGGCGCGGGCAGGCTGGTCGTCACGCTCCCGCCTTCGTAGGCCTGGATGCGGTAGTAGTCGGCCTCCGGCGCGCCCTGGTTGCGCTGCGCCGAGTGGCTGACGACGAATTTTTGCCCCATCGCCGTCGACGGGATCACTTGCTCTTCCAGGTGCTCGGCGCAGCACGCGTTCTCGTCGTACGGATCGGTCGCGATGACCGACAGGTCGGTGCCGAAGAACACGGCGACCGGCTTGTCGGAGACCACCGTCGAGCCGGTGAGGTCGGGCAGCATCGACTCGCCGAACGAGAGCAGCCGCGTCTCGAGGTTGACGACGTCGTAGGGGCCGATGTCGAAGCTCGCCGTGGCGCCGGCCTCGATCGCGTCGATGCCCTCGCCGGCCTCGATGTCGAAGGCAGGCACGACCTCGACGTGCGTGGACTCCACAGCGGCAACGACGGTCACGTAGCCGCGGTTCTTCGGGCCGGCGAGCGGGCCGATTTGCCCGAACGGCCCCGACGGCGGGTAGCCGAGCACCAGGTAGTCCTGGCCCAGGCCCGACGACGGCAGCAGGAGCGAGGTGTCGTTCGAGTAGCGCTGGTCGAGCGGGTTGAACTGATAGGCGACGACCGGCAGATCGGACGTCACGCGGAAGGCGCGCGACGAGAGCCAGGTTTGCGGGCCATCGTCGACGCCGTCGGTCACGTTGATGCCGTCGACGTCGCGGCGCGGCAGCCGGAAGATGTACAGGTTGGTCGGCCCGATGTCGGTCTCCTCGACGAGCGACAGCTCGAGCGGCTCTCCCTGCGGCGCCTCGTTGATGCGGACCTCGACGTGCACGGTCGCCACCGGATCGATGTTCGCGACCACGACGGCGAACTGTCCGGCCGCCGCCGTGTCGAACTGGTTCTCGGCGTTGTCGAGATCGACCGCCCAGTAGTCGCAACCGATGTTGCTGCGGGAAAGCTCGGCCTCGGCGCAGGTGCCGGGCGCGGCGCCGCCGCACGCGCCGGCGCTGCACGCGAGGCCGATTTTGCCGCAGTCCTGCACCTCTTCCAGGCTCTCGCCGTCGGCGGAGCAGCGCACGGCGACGTCGCCGTCGCACGCGCCGAGCCCGGGCGAGCACTCGACGCAGCCGGTCTCGTCGTCGCAGAGGAGCTCGCAGGTCTCGACGAACGCCCACACGCCGTCTTCGCAGGCGAGCCGGTCGAGGCCTTCGCAGCCGATCGCGGCCTCGTCGTCGCAGGCGCTGCCGGCGCC
>JBBTFH010000292.1:12270-18298 GCA_038041915.1 Myxococcota bacterium | reverse complement strand
TTTCAAGACCGCCGCCTTAAACCACTCGGCCACTCCTCCGGACCTATCATTTCGAGAAGTTATCAGCCGCCCGCGCCACGATCCACCTCCTGCGTAGTACTAACGTCGAGAGATCCTCGAGCAGCGTGCGGAAACTGTGGGCGGGCGTGCCGTCAGCGAGCGTATGCCTCGCCGCCTTCTCCTCGGCCGCGGCAGAGCGCTGCGCCGGCGGGCGCTCGCCAAGATCTGCTACCCGCGCCGCTCGAGCCGTCGCAACGTCGAGTAGCGCATGGCGACGGGCGCGTGCGTCGCGCGAGGAGAGCGGCACGGCGCGGACGGCCGGCCGGACGTCTGGCCGGTGGGCCGGACGCTCCGCGGCGGCTCGGCGCAGCGTTTCCGGGTGCTTGCGCGTGGCACGCGACTTGCGTTGCGTGACGGCCATGGGCCGGCCCCGCGTGTGCGTCGAGTTCGATCGGGGGACGCTGCTCGTGCGCGGCGACGTCGCGGAGGCGGGCGCGGGCCTTCCCGGCCTCGCTTGGGATCCGCGCGTGCGCGAGTGGCGCGCGCCGGCGTTCCGTCACGCCGAAATCGTCGCCGTACTCCGCGCACGCGGCGTGCGCGTGAGCGACGCCGCGGTCGGCCGCATCGAAGTCTTCCCGTGGCGCACGCCGGCGCTTCACGAACATCAGCGAGAGGCGCTGGCGGCGTGGCGCGCCGCGAACGAGCGTGGCGTGGTCGCGCTGCCGACGGGAGCCGGCAAGACGCGCGTGGCGCTCGCGGCGGCGGCGAGCTTGGGCGTGCCTACGCTGGTGCTCGTCCCAACGCGCGTGCTGCTCGAGCAGTGGCGGCGCGCGTCGACGCCCTTCTACCCCGGCCCCATTGGCCTGTGGGGCGACGGCGACCACCATCTCGCCGGGCTCACGATCGCCACGTACGAGGGCGCGTGGCGGGCGATGGAGCACGCCGGGCGGCTCTTTGGCCTGCTCGTCGTCGACGAGGCGCATCACTTCGCCGGCGGCGCGCGTGGCGAAGCGCTGGAGATGTGCCTGGCCAAGCGGCGCCTGGGCCTCACCGCCACGCCGCCGGCAGGCGAGGGGCTGGCGCGCCTCGCGGAGCTGGTCGGCCCCGTCGTCCACGAGCGCACGATTGCGCAGATGACCGGCCGCGCGCTCGCCCGCTTCGACACCTTTGAACGCCGCGTGCGCCTCGAACCCGACGAGCGCGCGATCTACGCGCACGAGCAGGCGATTTTTCGCGATTTCGCCGCGCGCTTCCGTCGCGTCTCGCCCGACGCGGCGTGGGCGGATCTGGCGGCGGAGGCGGCGCGGAGCGCGGAGGGACGCCGCGCGATGCTGGCATTTCGGCGGGCGCGGGCGGTCCTGAGCCTGCCGCGGGCCAAGCTCGCGGCCGTGCGCGAGATCCTCGCCGCCCACCCCGATTCTCGCGCGCTCCTCTTCACGGCCGACAACGCGGCCGCGTATCGCCTGTCGCGTACGCTGCTCGTCCCCGCCATTACCTGCGCCATAGGGCGCGACGAACGGGCGTCGTTCCTCGCGCTCTTCCGCGCCGGGCGCTGCCGCGCGCTCGTCTCGTCGCGCGTGCTCAACGAGGGGCTCGACGTGCCCGACGCCGACCTGGCGATCATCGTCGGCGGGACGCTCGGCGGCGGCGAGCACGTGCAGCGCGTCGGGCGCGTGCTCCGGCCGCGGCCGGGCAAGCGCGCGCTCGTCTACGATCTGGTCGTCGACGGCACGGTCGAACGCGGCCAGGCGCGCCGACGCCAGCTCCGCCTGGGTCTTGGCGACGCGGCGGGGGCGTAGATGCTCCCCGAGAAACTGCTCGCGTACGGGGTGTGGGACGGCGCGGTGTTGCCCTCTTATCTCACCGACGGCGACCAGGCGTGGATCGGACGCCTGTGGGAAGAGATCGACCGCTTCGCGGGCCGCCGCCGCGGCGACCTCGACGAGCACCTCGCCGCGCACGAGACGCCCGACGTCGCGCGACGCGCGCGCGCCGGCGCCCAGGCGCTGCTCTTGCGACTCGTCGCCGGGCGCGTGGACGCGCCGGCCGATCCGACCGAGCTGCGCGCACGCGTTTTCGCGTCGGCGGCGGCCGCGCCGCGCGAGGCGGTGCTCGCCGCCGTGGCGTCACAGCTCGGAGCGACCGCCGCCCAGGTCGAGCGTGCCCTGTACGCCGATCTGCCCGAGGAGCGCATCGTCGTGCTGCCGCCGGATCCGCCGTCGCCGGTCGCGCTCGTGCGCCGCTACAACCTCGCCCTCGCGCAAGGGTTCCTCCTGCGCGCCGAGCGCGTGTGGGTCGACGTGGCGGGCGACGCGCGCAGCGCAATCGGGCACGCGCGCGCCCGCGGCCTGCTCTGCGTCGCGACGCACGCGCGCGACCGGGCCGGCGCAACCATCGAGATCTCGGGGCCGCTCTCGCTCTTCCGCCGCACCACGCTCTACGGCCGCGCGCTCGCGAGTTTCCTCGCCCCGCTCGCGGCGACGGTGGATTGGCGCCTCGAGGCCGACTGTGTCGTCCACGACCGCGCGGTGCGCTTCCGCGCGAGCGCGCGCGATCCGCTGGGCTCCGACCGAACGCCGCCGGCGCGCTTCGACAGCGCGGTCGAGCGCGCCCTCTTCCGCGACTTCCGCCGCCTCGACTCGCCCTGGGAGATTTTCCGCGAGACCGAGCCGCTCGAGGCGGGGCGACGCCTCTTCTTCCCCGACTTCACGCTCGTCCGCGGAGACGACCCGTCGCGCCGCGCTTACGTCGAGATCGTCGGCTTCTGGACGCCGGAGTACCTCGAGGCCAAGCGGCAGACCGTCCGCGCGATGGGCTCGGCCGCGCCGCTCGTGCTCTGCGTCGACGCGCGCCTCGGCTGCGGCCATGGCGACTTTCCCGGCGCCGAAATCGTGACCTTCCGCAGGCGCGTCGATCCGCGCGCCGTGCTCGAGGCCCTGGCGCGGATGGACGGTGCGGCCTTGCCGCAACTCTAGCCCCAAAAAAGAGAAAGGGCCGAGCTCTTGCGAGCCCGGCCCTCGTGGTTCTGCGTAGGTTGGACGCTTACAGCTTGCTGACGTTGGCGGCCTGGAGCCCCTTGGGCCCTTCGCGGATCTCGAACTCCACGAGCTGGCCCTCGGTCAGCGACCGGAAGCCTTCACCCGCGATGGCCGTGTAGTGCACGAACACGTCCGGGCCATTGTCCTGTGCGATGAAACCGTATCCCTTCGCGTCGTTGAACCACTTGACTCTGCCTGTTGCCATGACCGTCTCCTCCTTCTTGGAAAATCCTCGGGATGCTTCTTAGCTTTTGTTGATTCTGGGGATACTGCGATCTGCTAGCGGTTTCTTCCGAAGTTCAGGCGCGCCCCCAGCCCGAAGGTGCCAAAAAAGTCGTCAGAGAATAAGCACCGCGCTTGGGCTGTCAAGCAAAACAACGTTCAGTACAAGCGGACGAGCGTAGCGCCACGGTAGTAGTGCTCGAGGATTCGGCGGTAGCCATGTCCAGCGCGCGCTCTCCCGATCGCGCCCGCCTGGCACAGGCCGACGCCGTGGCCGTAGCCGCCGCCGCGCAGGAGCAGCCCGGCGCCCGCCTCGTCGCGCTCGACGACGAACAGAGAGCTCTTGACGCCGCCGAGGGCCTGGCGAATCGCCAACTCGCCGTGGATCTCGCTCTCGCCGGTGGCGCCGATCGCCCGGAGCGCCGTGACGCGGCCCGAGACACCCCGCGCGAGCACGACCAGGTCGCGCAGCGCGCCGATGCCGAGGCGGTCGCCGGCGTCACGCGCGTCCAGGCGCTGAGTCCAGCGAAAATGGCTGCTCGCGCGCGCGCAGAAGGCGGCGGGCGCGCTCGCGAGGTAGCGGCGAAGCGCGGCGTCAGAGGCGCCGGGCGGCTCCGGCGCGCCGTCGGGAAGCCCGCGTAGCGCCGCGACCGGGGCCGAGGCCCACAGGCGATCGTTGTCCTCGGTGTGGCCGCCGCAGCAGGCGCTCCACAGCGCGTCGACCAGGCGGCCGTCGCCGTCGAGCAGCACCTCGCCGCGCGTCGCGCGCACGGCCTCGGTTGCGCGCGGGTGCTGGCGGTCGGCGCCGCGATAGACTTGGCAGTGCGACTCGCCGCAGAGGCGGTAGGGATCCGCAAGGTGGCGCTCGCCCATCTTCACCAGCAGCTCCGTGCGCGCCGCCACGGCCTGTGCTTCGAGAGCGGCCATCGGCGAGCTTGCCGGCATCTCGGCGGGAAGGAGCCCCGAGAGCAGTTGCTCCTCGTCGACGGCATTGACGACGGCGAGCCGGCCGTTGCGATCGATGGCGACGTAGAGGTCGCCCGGGTACGTCGTCGAAGCGCCGCCTTCGGCGCCAGAGGGCCCGGCGCCGAGGCGCAGCGGCGAGAAGCACGTCCCATCGGGGGTGCGGCACCCGGGCTTGAACCAGAGCAGATCGCGGGCGCGCACGATCGCGCCGGTGTCCGAGACGGCCTCGAGCGTGCCTTGCGCCCGCTCGACCAGCTCGACGTGCAGATCGGCCGGCAGCGACGCCGAACGCGCGGCGGCGCGGGCCGCCTCGGGCGTCTCGTACGGGCCGAGCGCGACGACGAGGCGCCGCCCATCGACGGTGCGGCCCTCGACGGCGAAGAGCGTGCCGACCTCGAAGATGCGCGCCCCGGGCGCAGCAGCGCGCAGCCGCGAAAGCGCCTCGGCGGCGCCGCGCGGGTCGTCGGCGCGGCGGCGTTCGGCGGCGATCCAGTAGCGCACGCGGGCTGGGCGCGACGAGACCACGCGCACGGCGAAGGCCGCGCCGGCGCGCACCTCCGCGCCCTCCGCGCCGCCGGCGCGGAGCGCGAGGCCGTCGCCTTCGATTCGCACGTCGGTGACGCCCTCGCGCACGCGGATCCGGTGCAGCGGCAGGCCGGCGCGCGTGAACGTGAACTGGCTCGAGTAGAGGAGATCGACCTCGGGCGAGGCGGCGAACGTCGGCTCGTCGGCGCGCGGGGCGTCCGGGAGCGGCTCCGCGCTGGCGGCGGTGGCGCGAAGCAGCGCGGCGGCGAGGAGCGGGCGCACGGGCCGCAATCGTAGGTCGCGCGCGCGGCGGCGGCAAAAACGCGTCCCGTCGGGGGGGGGTGAGGCGCCCTCAGCCGGAATGCTTGGCGGGTGCGGCGGCCAGGGGCCCGACGTCGGTGGCGACGATGTGGCGCAGGTTGAGGTAGTTGATCGTGAAGTGCGCCACGATCGGTGACGACAGCTCGCCGAAGTGTTCGAAGGCCACGCCGGTGATCAGTCCCATGACCAGGGCGGACGCGGTCCACGGCAGGTAGCGCCAGCCCGGGCCGACGTGCAGCAGCGCGAAGATCGCGCTGGAGGCGGCCAGGCCGAGCGTCGGCAGCATCGCGCCGCGGAAGAAGCACTCCTCGCCGATGCTCGAGGCGAGCGCGATGAGGAGGATTTCGCGCCCGTCGAGCGGCCCGAGCACCGCGCGGAACTCGCCGTGCAGGCGGCGCGCCCACGCGAGGCGCACGACCGCGAACCGCGACAGGCCGACGAAGGCCAGACCGGTCGCGAGGCCGGCGAGCGGCGCGATCGGAGTGAAGCGCGCGTCGACGCGCGGGTGGAGAAGCGCGTTCGGATCGCCGAGCGCGGCGCGCCACACGAACGCCGCGAGCGTCAGGCCGCCATAGAGCGTCAGGACCAGCGCCGAACGCGACCAGCCGGCTTCGGGGCTATCGGGAAGGTCTCTATCCACTTACCAGCAGTGCGAGGAGGGGGATTCGAACCCCCATGGTGTTACCCGCTAGCACCTCAAGCTAGTGCGTCTACCAATTCCGCCATCCTCGCGGCGCGGGCGATCGATAGCGGGCGGCCGCGTCGCCGTCAAGGAGATGGGCTATCGTCGGCGCGGTGGCGGAGCGATACGATCTGGTTGTCATCGGCTGCGGTCCCGCGGGGGAGAAGGCGGCGGCGCAGGCGGCGTACTTCGGTAAGCGCGTTCGCGATCGCCGATCTCATGCACCGCAAGGATCTGGTGGTGGCGCGCGAGCACGAGCGCATCGCGCAGAACC
>JBBTFH010000292.1:0-12170 GCA_038041915.1 Myxococcota bacterium | reverse complement strand
ATGCACCGCAAGGATCTGGTGGTGGCGCGCGAGCACGAGCGCATCGCGCAGAACCTTTTGCGGCACGGCATCGAGCTCGTGCGCGGCGAGGCGTCGTTTCAGGACGCGAGGAACGTGCGCGTGCGCGGGACGGGCGACGCGGCCGACCGCGTGCTCGCGGCCGAGGTCGTGCTGATCGCCGTCGGCTCGCGCCCCGCGCGCCCGAGCGGCATCGCGTTCGAAGCCGACGAGATCCTCGACTCGGACGAGGTGCTGGCGCTCGACCGCGTGCCGCGCTCGCTCTGCGTTGTCGGCGCGGGCGTGGTCGGCTGCGAGTACGCGTCGATCTTCGCGGCGCTCGGCGTGGAGGTCACGCTGTGCGATGGGCGCGATCGGCTGCTGCCCTTCCTCGACCACGAGATCGCCGACGCGCTGCTCGCCCAGATGCGCACCATGATGACGGTCGTGCTCGGTGCGCCGGTCGAGCGCGTCGCGGCGACGGGCGGTGGGGCGAAAACGACGCTTCGCGCGGGGCAGGTCATCGAGTCCGAGCGCGTGCTGGTCGCGGCCGGTCGCGTCGGCAACACCGAGACGCTGCGCCTCGAGAACGCCGGCCTCGCCGCCGACGCGCGCGGGCTGCTCTGCGTCGATGAGCACTTCCGCACGGCCGCGCCGGGGGTCTACGCCGCCGGCGACGTGATCGGGAATCCCGCGCTCGCGTCGGCATCGATGGAGCAGGGGCGCGTCGCGATCTGCCATGCGTTCGACCTCGCGTACAAGCAGCGCGTCAGCCCCCTTCTGCCTTACGGCATCTACACGCTGCCCGAGGTGTCTTCGGTGGGCGAGACCGAGGAGTCGGCGCGCGCCAAGGGCCTCGACTGCGAGACCGGGCGCGCTGGCTTCGCTCAAAACGCGCGCGCGATGATCCAGGGCGACACCGCCGGGCTGCTGAAGATCGTCTTTCGCCGCGGCGACCGGCGCCTGCTCGGCGCGCACGTCGTCGGCGAGGGCGCGTGCGAAACGATTCACGTCGCGCTCGCCTACCTGCAGCAGGACGCGCCGATCGACGCCTTCATCGACGCGGTCTTCAACTACCCATCGATCTGCGAGGCGTACAAGTACGCCGCGTACGACGGCCTCGCGCGCCTGGCACGAAGCGCCGCTAGCGGACGGTGACGAACGTCGAGCCCTGGATGGGCACGCCGTCGACGGTGCCGGTGAGGAAGACGCGCGAGCTGCCCGTCGGCAGCGTGCGCGTCAGATCCGCGCTCTTGAACTTTACCCGAAGCTCGAGCTCGTGATCGCCGTCGTGGTCCCAGATCTTCTCGATCTTGTCGGGCGCCGCGCCGGCGAGGCGAATCGAGAAGGGATCGATGCGCGCCACGAAGCTGCCCGGGAGCTCGATGTTCGCCTTCACGGCGGCGTTCGCGTTGCGCTGAAGCGTCGTTGCCTCGAGGTTCGGCTCGATGAAGTGGACGATCTCGCCGGCCAGCACCTCGGGCGCGAGCGGCCCGACGCCGTCGCGATCGATGAAGACCGCCGAGCCGCCGAGCGCGACCGCCGTGAGCGGCAGGCCGAGATCGAATGACTTGATCGCGGTCGGGAAGATCGACACGCCGGTGAAGTCGGCGATGACGTTGCCGGTCTCGATCTCGACGATCCGGCCCGTCTGATCGAGCAGGAGGTCGCCCGCGAAGTCGGTGGTGTGGATCGTGCCCTGGAGGACGGCGGCGCGGGCGCGGGCGATCGGCGTCGCGCCGGCGAGATTCTCGGTCGGTACGAAGCGGACGCCGGCGCTTGCGATCAGCATCCCTCCGGTCGTCGCGTTGGCGTCGACGATCGTGCACGGGCCGATGTTGGTTCCTATCGCGTCCGCCGTTACGCGCAGCCCTCGGATACCCACCGTCGGCTCCCAGTTCCGCAGCGTCGCCACCAGCGTTTCGCCCTGGTAGAAGAGCACTTTCCCGTCGCTCAGGACGGCGAGCTTGTCGCCGACGAAGTTCAGGTCCGTCAGGACGAAGGAGCCGTCGAGCGTCGTGCACGCACCGGTCGAGGGGACGCAGGTCGCGACCTCCGTCGTGTTTCCGAAGACCCGCCGGCTGCCCCGCTCGGCGACCGCGTTCAGCACGAGGAACGGAGTCACCAACAGCTCGCCGGTGTCAAACACCAGCACGCTGCCGTCGACAAACGCCACCGCGTCTCCGGCCGCCAGCGTCTCGAGGTCGGACACCGTGCCCGCTCCGAGCGACGTCTCGGTGGTCGCAAACGTCGTCGGGTCGATGCTCGTCAGCACCGACTGCCCGGCGGCGTTCGTCGTGCCGATGAGCACTCGGCCGCCAAGGCCGACCGACGCCGCGGTGATCTCCTGCGCCGATGCCACACCGGCAAAAATCAAGGTGGCCGTCAATGAAAACTTGCGCATGGCGGCGACTTTGACCCGGCTTCGCACCAGCGTCAATAAAGTTGTAATATTCCCACGTGCCCCGCGAGCGAATCCCGACGGAGGCGTGGGAGACCGACCCCAAGGTCCTCGAGAACGCCTACATCGACAAGGACGGCAAGGCCTACCACCTCACGCCCGCACAAGGCGAACCGGTGCCCAAGCCTCCCGGATCGGCCAAGGCGGCCGCGCCGGCCAAGGCGGCCGAGCCGGCCCCTCCCGCGCCGGCACGCTCGTCGCTCCTGCCGTATGTCCTCGCGCTCGTCGCGACGCTGGTCGCGGTTGGCGTCGCGCTGGTCGCGAAGTAACCTTCCGCAGGCGATGGACGAGACTCGCGAACGCGTCGACCCGACGCAGCCGGGCTACCGACCGGGGCGGTGGTGGCACCCCGTCGGGGGCGGGAAGATCCAGTGCGACCTCTGCCCGCGCGCCTGCCGCGTCGGCGATGGGCAGCGCGCCTTCTGCTTCGTGCGCCAGAACGTCGGCGGGCAGATGTACCTCACGACCTACGGAAAGGCGTCGGGTTTCTGCATCGATCCGATCGAAAAGAAGCCGCTCGCGCACTTCCTGCCCGGCACGAGCGTGCTCTCGTTCGGCACCGCCGGCTGCAACCTCGGCTGCCGCTTCTGCCAGAACTGGGATATCTCCAAGGCGCGCGAGATCGACCGCCTGACCGACGCTGCCACGCCCGACGCCATCGCCGAGGCCGCCGCGGCCGCCGGCTGCCGCTCGGTCGCGTTCACCTACAACGACCCGGTGATCTTCGCCGAGTTCGCGATCGACGTCGCGAAGGCCTGCCGCGCACGCGGCGTCAAGACCGTCGCCGTCACCGCCGGCTACATCACGCCCGAGGCGCGCGGCGAGTTCTACGCGCACATGGACGCGGCCAACGTCGATCTCAAGGCCTTCACGCAGCAGTTCTACCACCGCCTCTGCTTCGCCGACCTCGAGCCGGTGAAGGACACGCTGCGCTTCCTGCGCCACGAGACCAACGTGTGGTTCGAGGTGACGACGCTGCTCATCCCCGGGCAAAACGACTCTGAAGACGAGGTCGAAAAGCTCAGCGACTGGTTCCTGCGCGAGCTGGGCCCCGACGTGCCGCTCCACTTCACGGCGTTTCACCCCGACTTCAAGATGACGGACGCGCCGCCGACGCCGCCCGAGACCTGCCGCCGCGCGCGCGCGCAGGCGCTCGCCGCCGGCCTCCGCTACGTCTACACCGGCAACATCGCCGATCCGAAGGGCCAGTCGACGCTCTGCGCCGGCTGCGGCGCGCTGCTGGTCGAGCGCGACGGCTACCGCATCGGCGTGTACGGCCTGCGCGGCGGCGCGTGCGCGACGTGCGGCCGCGCGCTGCCCGGCCGTTTCGAAGGCGATCGGCCAGGCCGCTGGGGCCCGAGAAGGCTGCCGGTGCACATCGGCGAGTAGCTAGAGCGTCCGCTTCGAGTCGATAACCAGCGTCACCGGCCCGTCGTTTACGAGCTCGACCTCCATCGTCGCGCCGAATTGTCCCGTCTGCACCGCCGCGCCGAGGTGGCGGGCCCGCTCCACGAACCGCGCGAACAGCGCCTCGGCGGGACCGGGCGCCATCGCCGCCGAGAACGACGGCCTGCGCCCCTTGCGGCAGTCGCCGAGCAGCGTGAACTGGCTGACCGCGAGCAACTGCCCGCGCACGTCGAGCAGCGCGCGGCTCATCAGCCCATCGCCGTCGGGGAAGACGCGCAGCGCGACGATCTTCTCGGCCAGCCAATCCGCGTCCGCGTGCTGGTCGTCGGCGCCCACGCCGACGAGCGCGAGCAAGCCTTGGCCGATGCCCGCGATGCTCGCGTCGTCGACGCGCACCGACGCGCGTGAAACGCGCTGGAGGACCGCCCGCACGCGAGAACCGTAGCACGCGCCAAGGTTGACCTCCGATCTTCCGAAGGGTAGCTTCTGACGATGCGCCTGATCGCGATACTGGTGGCCTTGTTCGCAGCGTGCGGCGGCGACGGCGCGGGCGGTGCGCCCGAGGACATGGATGCGGGCGCTGTCGCCATCGAGCCCGACGCGGCCGAGCGAGAGGAGCGCGATCCCACCGTCCTCTCCGTGGGCAGCGTCGACCCCGATCACGGTCCCTTCACCGGCGGCACCGAGGTCGTCGTGCGCGGCACCGCGTTCGAGGCGGGCGCCGTGGTCTCGATCGGCGGCCGCGTCGTCGAGCCGGCTTTCCAGGAACTCATCGACCCCACGCGCATCCGCGTGGTCGCGCCGCCCGGCGAGCCGGGCCCGTCCGACGTCGAGGTCGCGCAGGGCGACACGCGCGCGCGCGCCGAGGACGCTTTCACCTACGACGCGTTCACCGTCGATCCCGCGCGCGGAAGCATCGTTGGCGGCACCTTCGTGACGATCGTCGGGCAGGGCACCGCGTGGGGCGAGGACACCGAGGTCACGATCGGCGGCGCGGCGCTTCGCGACCTCGAGGTGCGCAGCGCGAGCGAGATCGCCGGCATCACGCCCGCCGGCGACGCAGGGTTCGCCGACGTCGTCGTGTCCGCCTCGGCGGGCGAGCACGAGGCAAGGGACGCATTCGAGTACTTCGACAGCGTCGATCCGGTCTGGGGCGGCCTCGGCGGCGAGGCTCTCGACGCCGTCGGCGCCCTGCAGGTCACCGTGCGCGACTTCGTGACGGGCCTGCCGATCCCGGGCGCGTTCGTGATCGTCGGCGACGACAGCGACACCGAGTTCCAGGGCCTCGCCGACGACGCGGGCGAGATCACGTTCGTGGGCGACATCGCGCTGCCCGCGTCGGTCACGGCCGCCGCCGACGCGTACGTCACCGGCAGCATCGAAGCCTTCGACGTCACCGAGGCCGTCGTGTTGCTGATCCCGATCGTGCCGCCGATGCCGGGCGGCGGCGGCGGCGGCATCCTGGCCGGGCGCGTCTCGGGCGTCATGCAGTTCGGCGGCCCGACCGGCGCCGGCTCGACGGATTGGACGCTCGTGCCCGAACCCGGCCCGGGCCAGTACCTGTGCGCGCACGCCGACACCTCGCAGTACCACCACTTCGCGCCCAACCCCGATCCGGGCGACGACGCGTGGATGTTCTTCGACGAAGACGGTGGGGTGACCGCCTGGGGTTTCGATCTCTACCCGGTGCGCATCGGCACCATGGCGGTCTACGCGCTGGCCGGCCTGTGCGAGGACGTCGTCGATGACGAAGGCAATCCAGGGCCGGTCATGGTCGCCGGGTACGTCATGGGCATCCAGCGCGGCGTCGTCGTCGGGCCGGGCGAGTCGGTCGACGTCGATCTCGTCATGGACATCCCGCTCATCCACACGATCGACGTCACATGGGTGGACCCGCCGCCGATGGGCTTCGCGGGGCCCGACACCTACACGCTCGATGTCGCGCTCGATCTCGGCGGCGACGGCGTGATCGTGAGACGCGACTCGCGCCGCGCGCTCGATCCGAGCGACCTCACGGTGTCGGTGCCACGTCAGGCGTCGCTCTCCGGCGCGTCGCTATTCGACGCGAGCTACCTGTTCGTCGCGAGCGTCGCGACCACCGCGTTCGGCGCGCTCGCGACCCCGGTCGACGACTTCGCGGGCGTCGGCAACCCGTTCTCGGTGGTGATCCGCCGCGGCGTGACCGACTTCGAAGGCGGCGTGATCATCGACGGGTTCCTGGGCATCCCCGAGCCGGTCGATCCGACGTTCGGAGGCACGATCGTCGACCGGCGCCTGGCGTTTGCCAATCCGGGTGCGCCGTCGAGCATCAACCAGTCGGTGCTGATCGACGAGGCGGGTGCGCTTGCGTGGTGGAGCATCATCGAAGGTGGCGTGACCGAGTACACGGTGCCGGATCTGGTCGAGGCCGGAGGCTTCGCGCCGATGCCGCCGCAGTTGCTGACGTGGGTTGTGTGGGAGTCGCACCTGCCCTCCTACGACTTCGACACGTTCAACTACAGCCAGGTCCTGCGCGAGGTGCTGTGGGACGCCTACGCCGCCGATGCGTTCCTCATCTTCTGGCCGTAGCCTCCCCGCGCCCGATGAAACCATCTTCGTTCCTCGCGCTCTCGCTCCTGGCGATCGTTGCGGCGACCTGCGCCGATCAGGAGGTCAGCCCGCCGCTGGGCCCCGACGCCGTGTGCACGCCGGGCGCGCACGACTGCTTCGGCAGCGAGTACCGCACGTGCGCTGACGACGGGACGTGGGAATTGACCGAGAACTGCGCCAGCGTGAGCTACACGGACTGCGACGGGGAGCGCGCACCGAAGGTCTGCACGATCGACTTCGGCTGCAAGGCCTGCTCGCCGGGCGTGCACCTGTGCCACTCGGATCAGATCCGCATCGTCGAGTGCGCAAAGGACGGCGAGTCGCTGCGCTGCGACCAGCCGGTCGACTCGTGCAGCGTGAAGGACGTCGAGATCTGCGTCGGCGGCGACGCGGCCGTCGACTGCCGCAACGCGTGCGAGGTCGCGGCCAACACCCACAGCTACGTCGGCTGCGCGTACGTCGCGGTCGATCTCGACAATGCGAACGTGGGCGACCTCTTCAATGCCGCGGCGCAGCAGTTCGCGGTGGTCGTCTCGAACCCGAGCCCGTCGCTGACGGCCGAGGTCACGGTCGAGCGCAACGACGCGCCCCCCGGCGACGAGCCGATCGTGTCGATCGTGAAGGAGCGGATCGTCGTCGGCCCGCTCGACCTCGCGGTGATCGAGCTCGATCCGCGCGAGGTCGACGGCAGCCCCCCCGGCGAGTTCGACACCGGCACGCACACCGCTCTCACGTCAAACGCCTACCGCATCCGCTCGACGGCGCCGATCATCGCGTACCAGTTCAACCCGCTCGACAACGTCGACGTCTTCTCCAACGACGCGTCGCTGCTGGTGCCGGTGACGGGCCTTTCCGCCGGAGGGCTCACCGACGAGTCGCACTACACCGCGATCGGCTGGCCGCAGACGATCGCCGACACCGAGAATGAGAAGACCGATTTCGGCCGCCAACTTCGCGCGACGCTGACCATCGTCGGCACCGTGCCCGGCACGCACGTCTCGGTCACGCTCTCGACCGACATCGCCGGCTCGCCCGCCGTCGGCGACGCGACCTCCGCCGGCGACATCATCGACGTCGTGCTCGGCGAGTTCGACGTGCTCAACCTCGAAACCGACGCCTTCAACTCGGACTTCTCCGGCACGCTGATCGACGCCGACAGGCCTGTCGCCGTGTTCTCGGGCAACGAAGCCTCCGACGTGCCGTACTTCCCCGGCATCGAGCAGCGCCAGTGCTGCGCCGACCACCTCGAGGAGCAGCTGTTCCCGATGCACACGCTCGGCACGCAGTTCATCGCCGTGCGGTCGCCCAGCCGCACCTGCGCGCTCGCGGGCGCCGGCTCGGACGTGACGTGCAACGAGGAGGAGTACGACGTGTTCCGCTTCGTCGGCACGGGCGAGTTCCCGACGGTGACGACGAGCCTGGACGCGCCCTACGACGCGTTCACGATCGATCCCGGCCGGCCGGTCGACCTGCGCGCCTACGAGGACTTCGTGATCCACGCGTCGAGCCCGATCTCGGTCGGGCAGTTCGTCACCAGCCAGTGGGTCGTGTGCGGTCCCGGCAACAACGACGAGCCGTGCGGCGATCCCGCCTTTATTTTGCTTCCGCCCGTCGAACAGTTCCGCGAGGACTACGTCTTTCTCGTGCCCGACAAGTACGTGTTCGACTACCTGCTGATCGCCGCTCCCAGAGACGCCGACGTGAGACTGAATGGCGAGTCCGTCGACTCGCTGTTCTACTGCGAGCGCGGAGCGGGACCGCCGCTCGACGTGACGCTCGATGAGGAGGTCATCGCGTTCGGCACGATCACCTGCGCGCTCTCGCAGCCCGAGATCGACTCGGGCAGCGCCGGCGAGACGGCGAAGATCGACTCCGGGGACCAGTACGACGGCGTGCATCGCCTTGAGGCTGACGCGCCCGTGGGCCTGCTCGTCTACGGCTTCGACAGTTTCGTCAGCTACGGCTACGTCGGCGGGACCAACCTGCTGCCGATCAACCTGCAGTAAGCGCGGCTGGGCGGTGACTTACCGGCAGTCGAGCGCGTCGGTGAGGAGGCTGATGCCGCCGAGGGCGCGGAGCTTCGCATAGCGGTCGGCGTCGAGGTATTTTTCCAGGTCGCCGAGCAGCTCCTCGCGCTGCAGGCGGGCGCGATCGAACGCATCAGCGCCGAGCGCCGCGGCCGAAGCGGCCTCGTCGGCGAGGAGGCGATGCAGATCGCGGGTCGCGCAGACGTACTCGCCCACCCATGCCGATTGCTCCGGCGTCAGCCCGAGTACGTCCTTGGTCAGCGCGGAGGCGAGAGCCGCCTGCTGCTCTCGCGCGCGGGCGCGGCGCTCGTGGTCGTCGGCCACATGGCGCTCGACCGCGGCACGAACCTCGCCATCCAGTCGCTCGCGCACGGTCGGATCGCGCATGCAGGCGGCGGCGCGCTCGGCGGAAGGCCCGTCCTCGGCGGTCGCGTCGCGGCGTCGTCGGTCGAGCAGCGCCTGCGCGACGTCCAGACGTTCCAAGCACGCGCGCAGCGGCACGAGCGGCGGTGCCGCGCTCGTCGTCGCCACGGCGGGCGCGGTGCGCGTCGCGGCCGGTTTCGCCTGCGGTGGCGTCGCGTCGCGGTGGAGCGAAAGCCAAGCCGCCGCCGCGGCGCAGCCCGCGGCGATGGTCCAGGGCAGGGCAGTTTGGAGGAGACGGGTCCGCATCGGCCGGCATCCAGTCATCCCGGCGGTATCGTCCGCTTCATGTAGCCATCGAAGAGCGGCGCCGTGAACGCCGTGTCGCCGTGCGCGGGGCTGTAGATCATCCCCTTGGCGATCAGAACGCCGCGAGTTGGCGCCACGGAACGCACTTCCTTGCCCAATTGGTGCGCGATGTCGCCCGATCGATGCGGCCCGGCTCCGATCTCAGCCATCGCACGCAGGTAGCGCTTCTCCGCGGGCGTTAGTCGATCGAACCGAACGCGAAAGAAGCTCGCATCGAGATCGGCGATCACGATGCGCGTGGCGGCGATGACGTCCGCTGCGGTGACGGGAGAACGATCGGCCACCGCCCAACTGTATTTTCCCCACTCCTGACTAAGATCGAAATGACGGAACGCTACTCGATTCGGATGTCGCAGTCGAGGCGCGCTTGCGGCGACTCGGGCGAGGCGAGCACGGAGGCGGGCAGGGAGGCGGGAAAGTTCGCGCGGAGCCACGCGGGCAGCACGCCGCCGGCGCGCAGTCGCGCGAGCGCACCGGGATCGAGGATCGCCTCGAGCACGCGGTCGGCGAGCGACGGCGCCGCCTCGGGCAGTAGCACGAGCTCGACCTCGACCTCGGGGCTCATGCCGGCCATGCGCTTGGCCTCGGCCACCGCGTCGATCAGCCCGCCCTCGGCGTCGACCAGGCCGCGCGCGCGCGCCTGCGCGCCGGTCCACACGCGGCCGCGCCCGACGGCGTCGACCGCATCGGTCGGCATTCCCCTCCCGCGGTGAACCGCCTCGAGGAAGCGGCCGTAGAGTTCGCGCAGCTTCTCCATCAGCGCCCGCCGCTCGTCGTCGGTGTAGGGGCGCGTCGTCGACTCCATGCCGGCACGCGCGCCGCGCTCGGTCGCCTCGTGCGTGACGCCGAGTTTTCCGAACAATCCGCCGACGTCGAGCTTGCCGTAGAAGATTCCGATCGAGCCGGTCAGCGTCGACGGGGACGCGAACACGCGCGAGGCGCCGGCGGCGGCGTAGTAACCGCCCGACGCGGCAACGTCTCCCATCGACGCGACCACCGGCTTCTGCGCGCGCGCCTTGATGAGCTCGCGCCAGATGAGGTCGGCGGCGCCGACGACGCCGCCGGGGCTGGCGATGCGCACGACGATCGCGCGGATCGACGGATCGTCGCGCGCCTCTTCGATCGCGCGCGCGATCGTGTCGCCGCCGGCCAGCTTGACGCCCAAGCCCGGCAGGTCTCGGCTCTCGCCGTCGACCATGTCGCCCTCGATGTGGATGACCGCGATGCGCGGCCGGTGCGCCCAGCGGTGTGGCCGCAGCGGTTGGCGCTCCGAGGGGGTCTCGAAGCGGCAGGCGCCGTGCCGCGCCTCGATCCAATCCTCGATCTCCTCGGGCGGGAGGATCTCGTCGACGAGCCGCGCCTCCTTCGCCTCGCGCGCGGTGAACGGCCCGCGATCGACGAGCGCACGCACGGCCGCCTCGCTGCCGAGGCCGCGATCGCGCGCGATGGCGGCCACCAGCCGGCCGTAGAGATCGTCGACGATCGACTCGCGCATCTCGCGCGCGGGGTCGCTCGCCTCCGTGCGCGTGAGCGGCTCGGGCGCGCTCTTGTACTCGGCGATCTTGACGATGTCGGCGCGCACGCCCAGGCGATCCAGCGTGCCCTTGTAGTAGAGGACGCTCGCGCGCATGCCGACCAGGCGCACGCCGCCGCTCGGATCGATCAGCACGCGATCGGCCGCCATCGCCAGGTAGAGGTCGCGCGCGGACGCCTCGCCCAGGTGCGCGTAGACGCGCTTGCCGGCGCGGCGCAGCCCGGCGATGCGCTCGCGCAGCTCCTCGACCGTCGCCATCCCGGCGTCCAGGCCAATCGGCTTGACGATCACCGCGGCGCAGTCGGGATCCTCCTCGAGCGCACGCAGGTACGCGAGCAGGCGCACGACGTCGCGATCGGTCGCGCCCTCCTCGAGCGCGATCACCTCGACGCGCTTGGGGACGATCGGCGCCGGACGGTAGCGCTCCTCGCCGACGCGGACGCCGGCCGCCCAGCCGAGCGCCTGGCCGCCGGGTAGATCGGCGCCGCCGGCCCGGCCGCGCCCGAAGACGGCGCCGCCGAAGACGCCGACGCGGTCGAGGTCGAGCCCGAGCGAGGCGGTGCCGCGCCAGTCGCGCTCATCGAAACCGTCGCCATCGAAGTCGGCCTCGTCGGAGACGACGTCGCCGCGCAGCGCCACGCCGCGCAGGAGGCCGATCACCAGGCGCGCGCGCGGCGTCGCCTCGCCGGTCTCTTCGCCCACCTCCGCGCCGCCGCCGAGCTCGAGGCGGTCGGTGCCGAGCGGCCGCAGCGCGATCTCGAAATCGTAGCGGCGTTCGAGGAAGCGCGCGCCCAGCCGCGGCGTGTTGGCGTCGCGCACGACCAGCCCCAAGCCGAGCAGCGACCACGGCCGAACCGTCACGCCGACGTCGGTCGTGAACAGCGCGTCGAGCGCGCGATCCTCGTCGGAGACGAACCAGTGGAAGCCGGCGCCCACGCCGAAGTCGCGGCCGAAGCGCAGCGCGAGCGCGTAGGTGAGCTTGGTCGCGTCCGCCACCGCGAAAGCGTCGGGCGGATTCAGGAACTGCGCGCCGAGCGCGTTCGAGAGCGCGCCCAGGCGCAGGTTGCCGAACAGGCCGACGCCTTCGCCCCACTGCCGGCCGCCGTCGTCGAGATCGGCGGCGACGAGCGCGAGGCTGCCGGCGGAGAAGCCGAGCGCGCCGGGGTTGGTCTCGAGCGCGGTCGCGTCGTCGTCGCCGACGATCGACGCGCCGGGGAGCAGCACGCCGCGCGTCGGCGCGACGCGGGCCTGGGCGAGCACGGCGGAGACGATCAGCGGAAGCGTGGGCGACATGACCGGCAGTGTATAGAATGCCGCGCATCATGAGCGCTACGACCGCCGGGGCGAAGCGTCGGTGACGGTGGCCGACTGACTTTCAGACGAGGAGAGGGAAACCATGCGAACCATGCTGCGACTGCTGGCCCTG
>JBBTFH010000291.1:0-2874 GCA_038041915.1 Myxococcota bacterium | reverse complement strand
CGGCGCGGATCCGTCCGCCGTGACCGACCGCGCGCGCGAGCGTGGCGCGTCGCAGCTCGGAACGCTCGGTTCGGGCAACCACTTCTGCGAGGTCGGCTTCGTCGCCGAGGTCTACGACGAGACCGCCGCGCGCGCCTTCGGCCTTCAGGCCGGCGCCGTGACCGTGTTCATCCATACCGGCTCGCGCGGCCTGGGCTACCAGGTCTGCGACGACTCGCTGCAGGCGATGCTCGGCGCGTCGCACCGCTACGGCATCGCGCTGCCCGACCGCCAGCTCTGCTGCGCGCCGCTCGGCTCGCCCGAGGCGGGCGCCTACCTCGCGGCGATGGCCTCCGCGGCCAACTTCGCGTTCGCCAACCGCCAAACGATCACGCACTTTGCGCGCGCCGCTTGGAACGACACGTTCGGCCGCGCGACCGGCGCGCCGCCGCTGCGTGTCGTTTACGACGTCTGCCACAACATCGGGAAGTGGGAAGACCACGTCGTCGACGGCTCGCCCCGGCGCGTGTTCGTGCACCGCAAGGGCGCGACGCGCGCGCTGCCGCCCGGAGATCCGCGCGTGCCCGACGCCTACCGCGACGTCGGCCAGCCCGTGCTCGTGCCCGGCGACATGGGGCGCTACTCGTTCGTGCTCGTCGGCACACAGGTCGCCGCGCGCGAGACCTTCGCGTCGAGCTGCCACGGCGCCGGGCGCGTGCTCTCGCGCAAGGCGGCGACCAAGCAGGCGCGGGGGCGCGACGTCATTCGCGAGCTCGCCGACCGGGGAATCGTCGTACGCGCCGCCAGCCGCGCCACCGTCGACGAAGAAATGCCCGACGCCTACAAAGATGTCGCCGACGTGTGCGACGTCGCCTGCGGCGCCGGCCTCGCCCGCAAGGTGGCGATGCTCCGGCCGCTGGCGGTGGTCAAGGGGTAGGGGCGTTCGCTTTTTGCCGGTCCGGCACCTGCCTGCTACCTAGAAAGGCTCGATGCACGTTCGCTTTCTGCTCGCCGCGCTCGTCGTGGCGCCGGCGCTCGGCGCCGACGGTGATCTCGATCCGGCGAGGCTGACGCCGTTTCCGCGGCGCGGCGTGCAAGGCGAATTCCTGGCCGCGCTCGACCTCGTCGCCAAGGATCCGTCGCGCGCGGCGCGGAAGCTCGACGATCTGCGCCCGCGCTACGGGCTGATCGAGGACTACCTCCTCTATCACGCGGCCCGCGCGCACTACCGCGCGAAGCGCTTCGATCTCTCGGCGGCGCGCGCCTCGCGGGGGGCGCCCCACGACTCGCCGCTCGACGCGGAGGCGCGGCTGCTCCTGGCCGACGCGCTCGCGGCGGCGGGCCGCGTCGACGAGGCGCGCGGAACCTGGCGCGAGTACCTCGAACGCTACCCGAGCGGCATGCGCCTGCCCGAGGTCTACTTCCGCCTCGGCGACTACCGCCGCGCCTACGCGCTCGGCACGCTCGGCCCGTGGGAGGCGCGCGCGGAGGCGCTGCTGGGCGCCACGCCGCTGACGCCGGAGGATCGCGTCGACCGCGCCCAGATCATCGCGCGCACGCAGCGCCACACCGACGCCGAAGCGGAGTTCGCGCGCGCTCTCGACGGTGGCGGCATCGCGCCGGCAACCGAGTGCATCGCCCGCTTCGAGCGCGCCGAGGCGGTGTGGCGCCAGCGCAACCGCACGCGCGCCGATCCGCTCTACGCCGAGGCCGCGCGCGCCTGCGCCCGCGCGCGCGACGGCGATCGCCACACGCGCGCGCTCTACCAGCAGGGGCGCGGCCGCCTCAACATCGGCAAGCCCGAGGACGCGGCGGCGATCTGGGCCGAGGCGCAGGAGGTCGGCGCGGCGTGCGCGCACTCGTACGCCGACGACGCGCGGCTGCGCGAGGCCGAGGCGTGGATCGAAGCCGGCAAGCCGGACCGCGCGATCCCCGTGCTCGAGACGCTGCCCGACCGGTTCCCGAGCGGCGACATGCGCGCCGAAGCGCTCTGGAGGCTCGCGCGCCTCGCGTGGCAGAACGGCCGGCTCGAGGACGCTCTCGCGCTGCTCGATCGCGAGCTCACGATTGGCCGCGCCGTCGAGAACTACGCCGAAGGGCGCGCCCACTACTGGCGCGCGCGCGTGCTCGACCGCCTCGGCCGCCCCGAGCCGGCGCGCGCCGCCTACGAGTCGGCGATCCGCGAGTACCCGCTCTCCTACTACGCGCTGTGGGCGTTCCTGCGGCTGCGCGGGCAGCACCCGGGCGCCGCACCGCCGCTGGAGCGCGAATTCCTCGCCGCGATTCCCGAGAACCCGCCGCCGCTGGTCTTCGCCGACCGGCCGCTATTTCACGGCGACGGCTTCCGCCGCGCTCTCGAGCTCTGGCGCCTCGGCCTGCGCGCGGACGCGCGTCGCGAGTTTGCGCGCGTGGGCGTCGCGCCGGGCGGATCCGACCAGGATCTCCTGTGGCTGCTCGCGACGCTGCTCGATAGCAAAGGCGACTATCCGACGTCGCACAACCTGCCGCGCCGCACGCTCACCGGCTACCGCGTCACCTGGCCGCACGGCTCGGGCGCCGCGCGCTGGCGCATCGCCTACCCGCGCGGCTTCGGCGCGATCCTCGCACGGGAAGCCAAGCGCGCGGGCGTGCCCGAAGCGCTGCTGCTCGCGATCGTGCGCGAGGAGAGCGGCTTCGATCCGAACGTCGTCTCGTACGCGCACGCCTACGGGCTCACGCAGATGATCGTGCCGACCGCCAGGCGCTTCGCGGAAAAACCCGGGCGCGTCACGCCCGCGCGCCTGCTCGAGCCCGGGTTCAACGCGCCGATCGGCGCGCGCTTCCTCGCGTTCGAGCTCGGGCGGTACGGGCGCGCAGCGCCGCTCGCCGTCGCCGCGTACAACGCCGGCGAGGGCG
>JBBTFH010000290.1:0-21426 GCA_038041915.1 Myxococcota bacterium | reverse complement strand
TTCAGCGCGTCGTCATCGCCCGCAACCTGTTCGAGCGCGGCGTCTAGACTACCTCAGGTCCGGTCCGCTTCCGATACCGCTGGGGGGAGGCGCAAACGCGGAAATACTTCCGTGTCGCGCGTCGGCCCGGTCCGATCACGTCGGGTCGTCAAGCAGAGACATGCGCCAGGGCGCCGCGTCCGGCGTAGTTCGCCTCGGCGCCCAGCTCCTCGGCGATGCGCAGCAGGCGATTGTACTTGGCGACGCGATCGCTGCGCGACGCCGAACCGGTCTTGATCTGCCCGGCGCCGGTCGCGACCGCGAGGTCGGCGATGAACGTGTCCTCGGTCTCGCCGCTGCGGTGCGAGATGATCGCGCCCCAGCCGGCCGCGCGCGCCGCGCGATCTCTTCCTGTCGCGGAGGCTCGTCGACCGGGCCTGTGCCGAAGCCGGCGAGTGAACTCTTCCGGATCGTCGATCGCGGCACGGCCTTCAGCGACGCTCACCGACGCCGCACGCCCTCGTGCTCGTCGCGGCGGACACCGCCGGCCGTCGCCGTTGACGCGATCCATCTGCGCGACGATGATGGCCGCCGTGCGACGCGCAACGAGGATGACGGGGCGGCGACGCGCGGCGGTGATCGCGCTCGGGGCGCTGCTGGCGGCGGCGTGCGGCGTCGCCGACGCCGGCGCGTCGCGAGCCGAGGCGTGAAGCTCGTCCAATCCGTTGCGGGCGTCCCGGTTCGGCTCACGCCCGAGCGGTGGTCCCACATCGCCCGGCGGCACCCCGAGATGGCGAACCTGCAAGATCGCGTCCTCGAAACCGTGTCTTCCCCCGACTATGTTCAGGAGGGGGACCGCGGTACGATGATTGCGTTGAAGCACTACACCAGAACGCCCCTCACTTCGAAGTATTGCGTCGTCGTGTATCGCGAAACCGGCCGCGGTGACGGGTTCGTCGTCACCGCCTATCTCGCAGCGAAGCCCGCGAGTTGGAGGACCGTGACATGGAAGCGGTAAAGCTGCTCGATCGAAAGGAGCAGGCGCTCGACTGGACCTATGACGGCGAGGCCGACACGCTCTACCTCTGCTTCGGAAAGCCCAGACCGGCTGTGGGGATCGACGTGGGCGACGGCGTCATCGTGCGCTTCGATGAGAAGGCTCGCGAGGTCGTCGGCTTGACGATCGTCGGCGTCGGCGCTCGCCTCGACGACTATCTCCGAGCGAAGCCCGAAACACTGCCCGAAACGCTGCCCGAAACGTTGATCGACCGCCAGCGCGCTGATCGGGGCCGAAGTGTCGAAGCGACGCCAATAGGCCGAGCCGGACGGCGCGATTCGAAGCGCCGTCGCACCAAGCGCCGTCGTCGTTGACGCGGCCGCCACCGCGGTCGAGCATGCGCGCATGAGGCGACGCGCGGCGACGATCGCGCTCGCCGGCTGGCGGAAGCGGCAGCGGCTGCGCCTCCTCCAGGTCGTCAAGCGGAGACATGCGCCAGGGCGTCGCGTCCGGCGAAGCGGGCCTCGGCGCCCAGCTCCTCGGCGATGCGCAGCAGGCGATTGTACTTGGCGACGCGATCGCTGCGCGACGCCGAACCGGTCTTGATCTGCCCGGCGCCGGTCGCGACCGCGAGGTCGGCGATGAACGTGTCCTCGGTCTCGCCGCTGCGGTGCGAGATGATCGCGCCCCAGCCGGCCGCGCGCGCCGCGCGGATCGCGGAAAGCGTCTCGGTCAGCGTGCCGACCTGGTTCACCTTGACGAGGATCGCGTTGGCCGCCGCAAGCTCGATGCCGCGCGCCAGCCGCGCGCCGCTGGTGCAGAAGAGATCGTCGCCGACGATTTGCGTGCGCTTGCCCAGCCGCTCGGTCAGCAGGCGCCAGCCGGCCCAGTCGTCCTCGCCGAGGCCATCCTCTATAGACACGATCGGGTAGCGCGCCGCGAGCAGCGCGTAACGATCGATCAGATCGCCCGCCGAGAGGCGCGCGCCGGCCATGTGGTAGGCGCCGTCGTCTTCGAGCTCGCCGGCGGCGACGTCGAGCGCGAGCGCGATGTCCACGCCCGGACGGTAGCCGGCTGCCGCGATGGCTTCGACCAGCAGATCGAGCGTCTCCTCGGGCGTGTTCAGGTCGGGGGCGAAGCCGCCTTCGTCGCCGACGTTGGTGCGCTGGCCGGCGGCGCGCAAGAGCGCCTTGAGTTTCGCGAAGACCTCGGCGCCGGCGCGCAGCGCCTCGGAAAAACTCGGCCGCCCGAGCGGCACGATCATGAACTCCTGCCAGTCGAGCGGGTTGTCGGCGTGCGCGCCGCCGTTGATGACGTTCATGAGCGGGACCGGCAGCGTCCGCGCTTGCGCGCCCCCGAGGTAGCGGTAGAGCGGCTGGCGCTCGGCCTCGGCCGCCGCGCGCGCGCACGCGAGCGAGACGCCGAGGATGGCGTTGGCGCCCAGGCGCGACTTGTCGGGCGTGCCGTCGGTCTTGCACAGCTTCTCGTCGACCGCGGCCTGGTCGTTGGCGGGCAGGCCGGCGACGGCCGGGCCCAGCTCCTCGCGCACGTGCGCGACCGCGCGCAGCACGCCCTTGCCGCCGAACCGCGCCGGGTCGCCGTCGCGCAGCTCGAGCGCCTCGTGCGTTCCGGTCGACGCGCCCGACGGAACCGCGGCGCGGCCCAGGGAGCCATCCTCGAGTCGCACGTCCACCTCGACCGTGGGCGTGCCGCGCGAATCGAGTATCTCGCGCGCGCGAACGTCTGCGATTTTCGCCATGCGCAGTGTCTAGCCCAGCGCGGGTGACGCCCGCAACCCAAGAACGCTCGCGCCATGCGACGATTCTTCCCGGCAGCAGACCAGCCCAGGGTGCGTGTTTGACCAAGGTCGCCCTTGGCGATAACTTTCCACGCTTTGTCCGCCGACGAAAAGCGCACCACCGAGCGGGCTCCGATCCTGCTCAAGGTCAAGCTCAAGTATCCGGACCTCGAGACGTTCATCGAGCGTTACTCCGTCAACCTGAGCCCGGGCGGCGTCTTCATCCAGACCCGCAGCCCCAAGCCGGTCGACACGCTGGTACGGCTCGAGATGCTGCTCGCGGATGGCTCGGCGGCCATCCGTGGCGAAGGGCGCATCGTCCGCGTCGATGATCTCGACCCAACCCGTTCGGTCGCCGCGGGCGGCATGGCCATCAAGTTCACGCGGCTCGACGAGGCCAGCCGAGCGCTGATCGCGCGCGCGCTGGCTGGGCAAGGCGAGGCGCAGGCCCAGGCGTGGGAAAGTGCGGCCCAGGCGGCTGCGCCCGCTCCGGTCGACGTGCCGGCCGTGCCCATCGTCTCGCCCGACAGCGCCGGGACGGACGCGCTGCTGGCCGAGCTCGACGGTCTCATGCGCGAGGCCGGCATCAGCGAGGAGATGCTCGCGGAGACGCTCTCCCGCTTCCGCGCCGGCGCAGCGTTGCCTGCGCGGGTGGAGGCGCTGGATTTCGCGCCGCGGCCCGAACCTGAACCCGAACCCGCGCTCCCGTCGGAGACCGCGCCCGAGCCCGCGCTCGCGTCGGAGCCCGAGCCCGAGCCCGAGCCCGAGCCCGCGCTCGCGTCGGAGCCCGAGCCCGAGCCCGAGCCCGAGCCCGAGCCCGCGTCGGAGACCGAGCCCGCGCTTGCCGACAGCGTCGTTCCGTTCGCCTATGCCGCCGACGCCGACGAGGACGAGGAGGCCACCGCCGACACCGCCGCGTTCTTGGGCGAGCTGCGCCGCGAGATTGAAGGAGACGAGGCCGCGCCGGCCACCACGCCTGAGCCCGACCCCGAAGGGGAGGATGCGACGGCGCGCACGCTCACCGGGGACGAAGACGACGTGCGGCCGATCGTGCCGCCGACGCGGTCGCCCCTCGCCGGAGAGACCTCGAAGACGATCGACGACGCGCTGGACTCCGCGTTCCACGAGACGGGGGAGGGCGAGGACCAAGGCGACGAGCCGGACCTCGTGCCGCCTCCCGGGTCCGCCGACCTCCCAACCCGCGAACCCGCAAAAAAGCGCCTGTTCGGCAGGTTTTTCGGCAAGAAGTGACGAGCTACCGAATCCCGTTTTGCAGGCCGTTCATCACCGGTTCCGAGCTTTCTTATGTGGAGCAGGCCGTGCGCGAGGGAAGCTTGGCGGGTGGCGGCCCGTTCACACGCAAGTGCGAGCGGCTGCTGTCCGAGCGGTTCGGCATCGCGAAGGCCATGCTGACGCCGTCCTGCACGGCGGCGCTCGAGATGGCGGCGACGCTGTGCGACGTGGGTCCCGGCGACGAGGTCGTGCTGCCGTCCTTCACCTTCGTCTCGACCGCGAACGCGTTCGTGGCGCGCGGCGCACGCCCGGTTTTCGTCGACGTTCGCGAGGACACGCTCAACATCGACGAGCGTCGCGTCGAGGCGGCCATCACCGCGCGCACCAAGGCGATCGTGGTCGTGCACTACGCGGGGGTAGCCTGCGCGATGGACGAGATCATGGCGATCGCTCGGCGCCGTGGCGTTCGCGTCGTGGAGGACGCCGCGCATGCCGCCGATGGCTGGTACAAGGGCCGGGCGCTGGGCTCGATCGGCGACATCGGCGCCTTCAGCTTCCACGCCAGCAAGAACGTGGTTTCCGGCGAGGGAGGCGCCATCGCCATCAACCGGGCGGAGCTCGGGGAGCGCTCGGAGATCGTTTGGAACAAGGGCACCAATCGGCGCAAGTTTCTCGACGGGCTGGTCGACAGGTACACGTGGGTCGATGTCGGCTCGTCCTACGCGCCGGCCGAAATCGTCGCGGCTTTCCTGCTCGCCCAATTGGAGCGGCTGGATGAGATCGGCAACGCGCGTCGCTCGCTGTGTGAGAGCTATCGCGAGGCCCTCGCGCCGCTGCACCGTCGCGGGCTGCTCGCGCTGCCGGTCGTCCCCGACGGCTGCGTGCCCAGCTACCACCTGTTTCACGTGCTGCTCGCCGACCGCCGGGCGCGCGACGGGCTGATCGCGCACCTGGCGGCGCGCGGAATCTCGGCGGTGTTCCACTACTCACCGCTGCACTCGTCCCCGATGGGACGGCGATACGGGTACGTTCCCGACGACCTGCCCGTGAGCGAGCGGTCGAGCGAGCGCATCGTCCGGCTTCCGCTCTATCCCGGCCTTGGCAAAGGCGATCAGTCGCAGGTCGTGGAGGCGATCGAGGAATTCGTCACGGGACGGTCATGACGGGCATCACCCCAAGCCACGCCTGGCCGGTCGAGGCGGTTCGCGCGCGGTACCCGAGGTCGCCGTACTTCTCGCTTGCGCTGCGCCTGAAGATCTTCTCCCTCGCGAAGGCGCCGATTCTGGAGGTCATTGGAGACCACGGCACGGTTCTCGACGTGGGGTGCGGCTTTGGCTTCGTGTCGCTGTCGATCGCCGTGGCGCGCCCGAGCCTGTCCGTAATAGGCGTCGATCCGGACCCGCGCCGAGTGCGCGTCGCGACGCGCGCGGCCGGCGGCCTTGCCAACGTCTCCTTCGTTTGCGCGGATGCTCGTTCCTATGAGTACCCGCGCTGTCGCGCGGTGGTTTTCTTCGACGTCCTGCACCACCTGCGGATTCCCGATCAGGACGCGGTCCTGCGACGGGTCGGTGAGGCGATTGAGCCCGGCGGCGTGCTGGTGGTATTCGAGGTGGACGGAGATCGACGGCCCGGGCTGCGGTATTGGATGAGCTATCTTTCCGACGTCGTGCTCTATCCGCTGAGCGTGCGCTGCCAGTTCCGGTCGCGCGCCGATCTCGCGGCGGCCGCGCGTCGAGCCGGGCTGGCTCTGCAAGAGTGGGTCGTGCCGCCCGGTGGCTTCGGTGCGCCGATCGTCTACCTGTTCCGCAAGCCACAATGAGCGAAGCGTTGCAAGCCGACGGCCGGGAGCTCCGTTTCTCCATCGTCGTCCCGGTCTACAACAGCGCGAGGACACTGGCGGAGCTGCACGCTCGCCTCTGCGCCGCGCTGGAGTCCCTGGGCTCCTTCGAAATCATCCTGGTCGACGACGGCAGCCAAGACGGCAGCTTTGCGCGCATGCAGGAGCTGCGCGCGGCGGATCCGCGTGTGCGCATCGTGCAGCTCATGCGCAACTTCGGGCAGCACAATGCGCTCGTCTGCGGTCTGGCTCGAGCGCGCGGACGCGTCGTGATTACGCTCGACGACGATTTGCAGAACCCGCCGGAGGAGATAAAGAAGCTCGTCGACACCCTGACCGACGACCTCGACTGTGTGCTCGGCGTCACGCAAGAGAAACGCCAATCGTGGTCGCGGAACGCCGCGAGCAGGCTGGCGTCGCACGCCGCGGGTTGGATCCTCCGAAAGGGAAAGCGCGTGCGGTTCTCGCCCTTCACCGCGATGCGCGCGGAACTGGTCGCCGCGATGGTCTTGCAGAGGACGGCCTTCGTCTTCATCCCGGCGCTCCTTTACACCACCACGATGCGAATCGGCGAAGTGGAGGTTCGCCACGATCCGCGTCGCGAAGGGCAATCGCGCTACGGCTGGCCGCGGCTGCTCAAGCTCACGTCGAACCTGATCTTCCAGTATTCGAACCTTCCGCTGCGGCTCGTGAGCGTCTTCGGGATGACCGTTGCCCTCGCCGCCGCGATCATGGCGGGTTGGATCGTGCTCCGCCGCTTGGCCGGCGTGCCGGGGCCGGTCGGCTGGCCATCGCTGTTCACGGCTGTCGTGTTCTTTGGCGGCGCCACGTTGTGCACGCTCGGCATCATCGGCGAGTACCTCATCCGCATCATCGCGGACGCCGCGAGCAAGCCGACGTTCGTCGTGCGTCGCGAGGACGGCTGACGTGGGTGGCTACCGCCAGGAGTGGGACTACACCGAGCAGGCGCGCTTCTATCGGTTCCGTCCCAACTACACGCCGCGGGCGATCGACCGAATGCTCTTGCAGGGGGAGATTCGAGCGCAAGGCGGCGTGCTCGCCGCCGACGTGGGGGCCGGCACGGGAAACCTGACGCGGCTGCTGCTGGAGCGGGGGCTCCGCTGCGTCGCCATCGAGCCGAACGAAGGCATGAGGCGCATCGGCGAAGAGCTCACGCGCGGCCGCGACGTCACGTGGGTGGCCGGCACCGGCGAGGAGACGACGCTGCCGGACGGTTCGGTCGATCTCTTCGCGATGGGGTCGTCGTTCAACACGACCGACCGCGAGGCGACCCTGGTAGAGGCGGCGCGCGTGCTGCGACCGGGTGGTTGGTTCGCCTGCATGTGGAACCACCGGGATCTGTCGGCGCCTTCGGAGCAGCGGACCGAGGCCGTGCTGCGCGAGTTCTTTCCCGACTACAGGCACGGCGTTCGCCGCGAGGATCAAGGGGCGTTCCTGGCGCGCTTCGAGTCGTTCGAGGGTCTGGCGTACATCGAGGAGACGCAGCAGGTCGTTCAGCCGATTGACGACTACATCGCGGCCTGGAAATCGGTGCGCAACACCTACTGGGATCTCGCGAAAGAGGAAGGGCAGGCGCTCTTCGCTCGGATCGAAAGCCGCCTCCGCGCCGAGCACACTACGTCGCTCGACCTGCGCTACACGACTCGGCTGTGGATGGTGCGCAAGCGGCGCGGGGCGTGATGTCCGCACCCACGTCCGAAGCGATCGTCTGTCCGATCTGCGCGCGCTCGACCTCCCCGCCGGGCGCCGGTGACCGATGTCCGTCGTGCGGATTGCGGGCGACGCGCGCCGCCGGCGGCGTGTTCGAGGCGAGCGCCTCGCCGGGCGGAGCGATCTCGTACCCCAGCGACGGAGCCGAACACACGCGCGAGGTGGAGGAGAGCAGCTTCTGGTTCGCTCATCGGAGCGACGTGATCGCGTGGCTCCTCGGCCACTACCCGTGCTCGGGAACGATGCTCGACGTGGGTGGGGGGAACGGGCTCGAGACGCTGCGGCTACAGGCGAGGCAGGAGCCGGTCGTGATGGTCGAGCCGGGCCCGCGCGCCTGCGCCAACGCGCGCGCACGCGGCGTCGAGCGGGTCCTGCGCGCGACGCTGGAGGGGCTCCACCTGCACCCCGAGACCGTGGGCGCCGTCTGCTTCTTCGACGTACTCGAGCACATCGAAGCGCCGCTGGCGCTGCTCCACGAGGCCTTGCGCATCCTGCGGCCCGGAGGCCGGCTCTACCTCACGGTGCCGGCCCTTGATGCTCTTTGGAGCAACGAGGACGAGTACGCGCGGCACCACCGGCGCTACACGCGGGCGCGCTTGCGGGCCCAACTCGCCGCGACCGGCTTCCGCGTCGATTTTCTCGCGTACTATTTTCGGCCACTCGTGCTGCCGATTCTACTGTTGCGCGCGCTTCCGTACCGCCTGGGCCTGCGCCGCGCCGTCGCCATGAACAAGGAGGAGCACGCGCCGAAGAATTGGGCTGGCCGCTGGATCCGCCGCGCGCTGCTGGCGGAGTTGCGCGATCTCGATCGCGGGCGAGCGCCGGCCCTGGGCTCGTCTCTCGTCTGCGCCGCGAGCAAGGCTCCGTGACGCCCCCGCTCCCCAACTTCATCATCGCGGGTGTACTCGGGGCCGGCACCGGCCAACTCTACGCGCTGCTGCTCCAGCACCCCGACGTGTACCTGCCTTTGCCGATGGCGCCCGAGTGCAACTTCTTCTACAAGACCGCCGAGTATGAGAAGGGCATCGACTACTACGTCCGGCGGTACTTCTCGGCCTGGTCCGGCCAGCACGCAATCGGCGAACGGTCGTCGCTGCTCCTGTCGGGCGAATGGGTGCCTGAGCGCCTCCACCGTGCCCTGCCCGACGTGCGGCTGGTCGTGCTCGTACGGGATCCGGTCGAGCGCGCCTACGCGCACTACCGATTCACCGCGTTCGCCGGATTCGAGGAGCTGACGTTCGAGCAGGCGCTACGCGCCGAGGACGCGCGCGCGGACGCGGAGCCGGACCTCGGCTGGCGGGAACTGCGGCGCTACGCGTACTTCCGTCGAGGGCTGTACGAGCAGCAGCTCCGCGCTTTCTTGCGCTTCTTCCCGCGCGAGCGCGTGCTCGTGCTCCGGTCGGACGCGCTGGTCGCCGGTCGAGACGACACGATGCGTCGAGTCTTCGCGTTCCTCCGAGTGGACCCTTGGGCAACGCTCGCCGATCGCGGCGACTTCTCCACGCCCAGCGTGCTCAGCCTCGCGCGCCAGACCGAGCTGCGCAGAGCGTCTCCCCGCGAGTTCGACGCAGCCCTGCAGCGTTTTCGCGAAGGTCTGCCCGCCGAGACCGAGTGTGATCGCCTTCTCCGCGAAAACGTCGCGCCGACGAAGGAGCCCATGTCGGAGCGCGTGCGGCAGCAGTTGCGCGAGCGCTACCGGGAGCCCAACGAGCGCTTCGCGGCGCTCGTCGGTCTCTCGATCGACGACTGGCTCGCATGAGCTTCGCCGGCGCGGCCATTGGGGGTTTGGGGCGCCGGCGATGGTCGTCCTATACTGGGCGCCGGCACGGATGAGTCGCCCCAACGCAGCGCCCGGCACCGTCATCTGGATCACGGGCCTGCCGGGCTCGGGCAAGACGACGCTCGCGAAGAAGGTTCAGCATATTCTCCTGGGGCGCACGCCCGCCGTCGTTCGGCTCGACGGCGACGGCTTCCGCGAGGTGATGGGTAATGATCTCGGCTACGGCATGGCCGACCGCCTCAAGAACGCGCAGCGCCTCTGTCGGATGTGCCGGATGCTCTCGGAGCAGGGGCTTCATGTCGTCTGCGCGACGGTGTCGCTTTTCGCAGAGTGCCACGCGTGGAATCGAGCGCACCTGGCTCGCTACGTCGAGGTGTACGTGAGAGTCAAGAGCGAGACGCTCATCTCCAGGGACCAGAAGGGGCTGGTGGCGAAGGCGCTCCGCGGCGCGCACGCCGAGGTCGTGGGGTTCGACCAGCCGTTCGACGAGCCGGCCGCCCCCCACCTCGTCATCGACAACGACGACGGCGGCGATCCACCGGAGCGTTCCGCCGCGCGCATCGCCGCGCTCGTGGAGACGTGAGCGGGTCGACGACCATCGCCTTCGGCACGAAGGCGGAGACACTCGCGCGGCTCCGCCCGCTCCTTCGCCGGTCCGTGGTCGAATCGCTCCTGTGCTTTTCCGTGGTCGATTGGCGCGAGCGTCGCGCGGCGCAGGTCGAGCAGGTCGAGCGCCACTTCGGATGGGAGGATCCGCTGGTGGTGAGAAGCTCGGCCCAGGGCGAGGATTCGGCGACCACGTCGCGGGCCGGCGCCTACGTTTCCGTGCTCGGCGTTCGCGGGCCCGCCGCCCTGATCGACGCGGTCGATCGCGTCGTCGCCTCGTATGGGCGCTTCGACGCGCGCGACCAGGTGTTGATCCAGACGGAGACGCGGGGCGTGCGGCTGAGCGGGGTGCTGATGTCACGCGACCTCGATACGCTGGCGCCGTACTACGTGCTCAACTACGACGACGCGACCGGATCGACCGACAGCGTCACTTCGGGGCGAGCCGTCGATCTCAAGACCTACGTCCGCTTCCGGGACGCCGAGCAATCGTATCCGAGCGATGATTTGCGCAGCGTCTTCGCGGCCGCGCGCGAGCTCGAAGCGCTGCTCGGCGATCGGTTCGAAATGGAGTTTGCCGTCTGCGCCGACGGGAGCGTGCGGCTGTTTCAGGCTCGCCCGCTGACCGTGTCGCCCCCCCACCCACCGCCAGATTCGCCGACCGTCCGCGACTGGCTGACGAAGATCGCGAAGAAGGTCGAGAAGCTGGCCCTGCCGCACCCGCACCTCCACGGCACGCGCACGGTCTTCGGGGTCATGCCCGATTGGAATCCCGCCGAGATCATCGGACTGCGGCCGCGCGCGCTCGCGCTCACACTCTACAAGGAGGTCATCACCGACGCCGTCTGGGCGTACATGCGCCACAACTACGGCTATCGGGATCTTCGTTCGTTTCCCCTCATGGTCTCGTTCCTCGGCGTTCCGTATGTCGATGTTCGCGTGAGCTTCAACTCCTTCATCCCGAAGGGGCTGCGCGAGCCACTGTCGGCCAAACTCGCGGACTACTATGTCGATCGGCTGATCGCCGCTCCTCAGTCTCACGACAAGGTCGAGTTCGAGATCGTCTTCTCCTGCTACTACCCGGGCATCCGGCGCGACGTGGCGCGCCTCGAAGCGCACGGCTTTTCCGGCACCGAGATTGGCGAACTGCTCGCGGCGCTGCGTGATCTCACCAACCGCATCATCCACCCGAGCCGCGGCTTCTGGCGCGACGACCTCGCCAAGATCGAAGAGCTGCGGAGCCGCCACCGCCAGGTCCGCGAGAGCTCGATGTCGTCGGTGAGCAAGTTCTATTGGCTCATTGAGGACTGCAAGCGATACGGAACCCTGCCCTTCAGCGGCTTGGCGCGCGCCGGCTTCATCGCCGTCCAGTTCCTTCAGGGGCTCGTCCGGATCGGGGTGCTGTCGCCGCAGGAGATGCAGGCTTTCCTCGCCTCTCTCGACACGGTGACGCGGCAGATGAACCGCGACGTCGCGCGTCTCGCGCACGGCGAGCTCGACCGCACCCGCTTCCTGGAGACCTGGGGCCATCTTCGGCCGGGCACCTACGACCTCCTCTCGCCTCGTTACGACGAGAATTTCGAGCGCTACTTCGGCGACCTGACCGGCCTGGCCCTCGACGGCGAGGCTTCGCCGGCGGAACCCTTCCGGCTACGCGAGCCGCAGCGGCGGGAGATCGCGGCCGAGCTCCAGGCCCACGGCATCGACGTATCCATCGACGACCTGCTCGCCTTCCTCAGGGCGGGAATCGAGGGCCGCGAGTACGCCAAGCTGGTCTTCACGCGCTCGATCAGCGACGGCCTCGTGCAACTGGAAAAGCTCGGCCGTCAGTGCCGCCTCACCCGCGAGGATCTCTCCCACCTCAACGTGCGCAAGGTTCTGGAGCTATACAGCACGCTCGACGCGCTCGACCTGCGAGACGTCCTGCTGCGCGACATCGAAGCGAACCGCCAAGCCTACGATCTCACGCGCGTCGTCCGCATGCCGGAGCTCATCCTCTCGCCGGCGGACGTCTTCCACTTCCACATCCGGCCGACGCACCCCAATTTCGTCACGCTCAAGCGAGTGAGCGCGCCGGTGATTGAGGAGGGACAGTTCGACGTTCAGCCGATCCGCGGAAAGGCCGTCTGCATTCGCTCCGCCGATCCGGGCTACGATTGGATTTTCTCCAAGGGCATCGCGGCGCTGGTCACGCAGTTCGGGGGCGCCAACTCGCACATGGCCATTCGCGCCGCCGAGCAGGGCGTGCCCGCCGTGATCGGCTGCGGCGAGTCGAACTTCTCGCAGTGGTCGCAGGCGGGCTGGCTGGAGATCGATTGCGCCAACCGGCGGGTGGTCGTGGTTCGATGAGCGCCGGCTCCGGCCGCGCGGTGCTCGTGTCGCAGCGGATCGTCCGCGATGGCGAGGAAATTCGGGATGCGCTCGACGTGCGGTGGACGTCTTTCCTGGCGGCGGCGGGGCTGGTGCCGGTGCCGGTCTCGAGCGGAGCGAACCTCGACGACTTCCTCCGCGCCGTGCCCGACGTGGTCGGGCTGTTGCTCACCGGCGGCAACGATCTCGCGGTCGTCTCGGATGATCCGTTGTCCCGGCGCCGCGACGACCTCGAGCTGCGGCTGTGCCTCCGGTTCGCCGGACGTCCGATCCTCGGCGTTTGCCGTGGCGCGCAGTTTCTCGCGTGGCGCCTCGGGTTCGCCATCGAGCCGATCGACGGCCACACGGCCACGCGACATCACGTCACCGTCGCGGACGACTCGCGATGGCTCTCGGCCTACGCCGGGTTGGAGGTGGCCTCGTTCCACGCCTTCGCGCCGCGTGGCCAGGCCCGGGACGTGCGGGTGGCGGCCAGATCCGACGACGCGGCAGGGACGATCGAGGCGATCGAGCACGCAATCGATCCGCTGCTGGGGATCCTGTGGCACCCCGAGCGCGAGGCGCCGGTCCGTGCCGTCGACGCCGACCTTTTTCGGCGGTTCTTCGGATGAGGGCGATCGTCCTCGCGGCCGGCCGTGGCGAACGACTGCGTCCGCTCACGGACGCCGTGCCCAAGTGCCTCGTTCCCTTTCGCGGAAGAACGATTCTCGCGCACATCGCGGAGGCCCTCGAGCGAGCGGGCGTCCGCGATGTCATCGTCGTCACGGGCTACCGCGCGGACGCGATTACCGCCCTCGGGTTCCGCACGCGCCACAATGCCGACTTCGCCACGACCAACATGGTCCACTCGCTGTTTTGCGCCGAGGATGTGCTGGAGGGCGACGTGCTGATTGTGTACGGCGATATCGTGTTCGGGCCCGCGATCGTCGAGGCGCTCGCGCGCGAGCCCGCGTCCCTCGCGGTGGCCGTCAACACGCGATGGAGAGAGCTTTGGCAGCGGCGCATGCGGGACCCACTCGCCGATGCCGAGTCGTTGCGCCTCGATGGGCGTGGCTATGTCGTCGAGATCGGTCGGCGCCCGCGCGGTTACGAGGACGTGCAAGCCCAGTACATGGGACTGGTGCGGATCGGACGGGAGGCGACGCCCCGCCTGCGCGCTTTCTACCGCTCGCTCGACCGCGACCGACTGTACGAGGGGCGTGACTTCCACAATATGTTCATGACCGCGTTCCTCCAGGAGGTGATCGATAGGCTGATGCCGATCAAGGCGGTGCCCGTCGACGGCGGCTGGGTCGAGGTGGACAGCCTGAGCGATCTCGCCGCGTATGAGGCCCTGCCGGAGGCGTTCTTCGCATGACGGCCCCGGGGATGGTCGACGTGATGGACTTCTTTGCGTTCCTGCACGGCATGCGCGGCGCCCTCTGGCAGTGCGGGCAGACCGCCCTTGCGCTGAAAGGACGCGTGACCCGTGAGATGAAGCCGGCCGATCTGCCGGGAGCCGCCGGCGCCACGGTGAGCGTCGTCGATCGCATCTGCCAAGAGCTGCTGCTTCTCCGCGCCCACGAGATCTCGCCGGGCCTCGAGGTCGTGAGCGAGGAGATGGACTCCTGCTCCGATCGCGTTCGCGCCCTCTTTGCGGGAAACGGCTCGCGATGGGTGCTCGTTCTCGATCCTCTTGACGGCACCGAGTGCTACCTTCGTGGCGAGTCGGACTATGCCCACATGGCCGGCATCCTCGATTCAGACCGCGGTCGCATCCAGTGCACGGCAGTCTACTTTCCCGAGAGAGCGCGCCTCTACTACGCGGTGCGTGGCGGCGGCGCGTGGGTGGTCTCCGGCTTCGACGGCCCCGCGCGCCGAATCGAGCCTGTCGCCCCACCCCGCAGCTATGGCCGAGTGAAGCGGCTAAGCGACGCGGATCGTGGCAGAATCGAGCGACTGGGGTTCGTCGTCGATGCCACGCACGATCGTTCGGCGGCGGACGATCTGGTGGCCGTGGCCGACGGGCGAATGGGCGCGATGGTGATGCGTGATTTCCACGGCTACGACACGGCGCTTCCGGGCCTCCTCGTCGAGGAGGCAGGAGGCGCGCTGCTCGGGCCGAACGGCGCGGACGCGACGTACTCACGGGAGATGCCGCGCGTTCCGCTCGTCATCGCGTCGCTGTCCCGCGAGTTCGCCGGCGCGATCTGGCAAGCGCTTTCCAAGGAGGTCGACGGTTGAAGAGCCTGCTGGTCACCGGGGGCGCGGGGTTCATCGGGTCGGGGCTTGTCCACCGGCTGCTCGCCGTCGACCCGAGCGTGCACGTGGTGACGCTGGACGCGCTCACCTACGCCGGATCGACCGCAAACCTCGACAACCTGCCCGACCTCGAGCGCCATCGTTTCGTGCGCGGCGACGTTCGCGATGGCCCGCTCGTGCTGCGATTGCTCCGCGAAAACGCTATCGACACAATCGTGCACCTGGCCGCCGAAACGCACGTCGATCGCTCGATCGCGGGGCCGGCGCCGTTCGTGCAGACGAACCTGGTCGGAACCTTCACGCTGCTCGAGGCCGCGCGTCAGGCGTGGTTGAGCGAGCGCGTGGTCGATCCGGGCGTTTGCCGCTTCCATCACGTTTCGACCGACGAGGTCTTCGGGTCGCTGGAGACCGACTCCCCGGCGGCGATCGAAGTGACCCGCTATGCGCCGACGTCGCCGTACGCCGCGGCAAAGGCGGGCGCGGATCACCTCGCGTGGTCGTACTGGCGCACGTACGGCCTGCCCGTGTCGCTGTCCATCTGCTCGAACAACTACGGGCCACGGCAGTTCCCCGAAAAGCTGGTGCCGCTCGTCATCCTGAACGCGACGCGCGGCCAAACGCTGCCGCTCTACGGCGACGGCCTCCACATGCGCGACTGGCTTTACGTCGACGATCACTGTGACGCGCTCTGGCGAATTCTCAAGCTCGGCCGCGCCGGCGAGGCGTACAACGTCTGCACCGGTCGCGGTTCGACCAACTTGGAGATCGTGCGCCTCATCTGTGCGACGCTCGATCGGCTCGCGCCCGATTCCCCGTACGCGCCCCACGCGTCGCTCGTCCGCTTCGTCGCGGATCGGCCGGCTCACGACCGCCGCTACGCGATGGACGCGAGCAAGCTCCGACAGCAGCTCGGCTGGGCGCCGTGCGAGTCGCTGGAAGGCGGACTGGCGAGGACGGTGCAGTGGTACTTGGACCACTCCGAGTGGGTGGCCGCGTCGTCCCACGAGGAGCACCGCGCGTGGCTCGAGCGCAATTACCGCGGGCGGGGGATGGCGGGCTCGTCGTGAAGGGCATCATCCTCGCGGGTGGGATGGGGACGCGGCTTCAGCCGCTTACCCTGGCCACGAGCAAGCAGCTCTTGCCGGTCTACGACAAGCCGCTCGTCTACTACCCGCTGTCGATCCTGATGCTCGCCGGCATTCGCGAAATTCTCGTCGTTGGCGCGGGCGAGCACCTGCCTGCATTTCAGCGGCTGCTCGGCGACGGCAGGCAATGGGGGATTTCGCTCGACTACATGGCGCAGAGCGCACCGCGCGGGATCGCCGACGCCTTCCTGGTCGGTCGCCACTTCGTCCGCGAGGAGCCGGTGTGCCTGGTCCTCGGCGACAACATTTTTTACGGCGCCGATCTCGCCGGGCGGCTGCGGCGCGCGGCCACGCTCACGCGCGGCGCGCTGATCTTTGCCTATCCCGTGCGCGATCCGCACCGCTACGGCGTGATCGAGCTCGACGCGCAGGGCCGGCCCCTCTCCCTCGAGGAGAAGCCGCTCGCGCCGCGCTCGCGACACGCCGTGCCGGGCCTCTATTTCTACGACGCAGGCGTCGTCGAGGTCGCCGCCGGGCTGGCCCCATCAAAGCGGGGCGAGCTCGAGATCACCGACGTCAACCGCGCGTATCTCGCTCGGGGTGAGCTGCGCGTCGAGATCTTCGGGCGCGGCACGGCGTGGCTCGACGTCGGCACGCACGCCTCGCTGCTCCAGGCGTCGAACTTCGTGCAGGCCGTCGAGGAGCGACAGGGGCTGAAGATCTGCTGCCCGGAGGAGATCGCCTATCGGCAGGGCGCCATCGACGCGGCGCAGCTCCGTGCGCTCGCTTCGAGGGCTCCGGACAGCGAGTACGGCGCGTACCTGCTGCAGGTGCTCGCCGAGCCTTAGAGCCAACGGCCTAGAGCCGGATCGTGTCCATCAACGCCCGCACGTCGCCGGGCGCACGCCGCCAGACCTCGAGCACCCGTTCCGCGTGGCAGCGGCCCTGTGCCGCGATCTCTTCGAGCGGGTCGAGGAAGCGCGACTCGTCGCGTCCATCGCCGTCGAGCGCGGCCTGGCGGCGCAGGCCTTCGCGCGCGATCGCGACCAGCTCTCGGGCGCGATCACCGACGGTGCCGCGGCCCAGCGGCGTGCGCAGCGCGGCTCGTGGCACCTCCGCGCGCAGGCGTAGCCGCTCGCCCAGCGGGACATCGGACATGAGGCGCTCCGTGGCGTCGAGCGCCTCGCGATCGTAGAGGATGCCCTTGCACAGCGCGGGCAGCGCGGTCACGAGCTCGAGCGGACCTGCGTCCGCCCCGCGCACCTCGACGTAGTTCTTGAGGCGCATCTCCGGGAACAGCGTCGAGAGATGAGTTTCCCAGTCCTCGAGCGTCGGGCGCAGGCCCTCGAACCCTTCCTGCATGAAGCGGCGGAAGGTCGTGCCGAGTCCCGGGCGGTACGCGCCCTCGCGGCGCACGAAGAACATCGGCACGTCGAGCGCCCACTCGGCGTAGCGGCGGAATCCGAAGTCCGCGTCCCAAACGAACGGCAGGATCCCGCAGCGATCCGGATCGGTCTCGTGCCACGCTGCCGCGCGCCAGGAGAGGAAGCCGGTGTCGTGACCGTCCTCGAGCGGGGAGCTCGCGAAGAGCGCGGTGACGAGCGATGTCGCCGACATCGCCGCCCGCATCTTGCGCGCGCAGTCTTCCTCGTCGGTGAAGTCGAGGTTGGCCTGCACCGTCGCGGTCATCTGCATCATGTCGTGGGCGCGCCGACCGCGCGTCGCGAGGTAGGGACGCATGATGTCGTAGCGGCGCTTGGGCACCCACGGCACCGCGGCGCGCGGGCCGAAGGGACGGTAGCCGAGGCCGATCCACGTGACGCCGAGCGGATCGGAGACTTCGCGGAGCGCGGCCATGTGCTCGCGCAGCTCGGAAGCGAACTCGTGGACCGTCGCCAGCGGCGCGCCCGACAGCTCGACCTGCGCGCCCGGTTCGAGCGTGATCTGGTGCGTGCCCATCTCGAGCGCGATGGGCGCTGCGCCTTCACGCACCAAGCGCCCGCCCCCCTCCGTCGCGAGGCGCTCGAGCATGGCCGCGACGCTGCGCGGCCCGTGGTAGGGCAGCGGTGTCAGCGTGTCTTCGAGCAGCCCGATCTTCTCGTGCTCGGTCCCGACCCGAAGCCGATCCGCGGGCGTGCAGGACGCGCGAAAATAGCCGACGAGATCGGCTATGGACGAGGCGGGCTGAGCGAGATCGAGCGCGGGGCGCAAGCGGGGCGCATCCTACTACCAGCGGATCGATAGCGGCAGCAGCTTGTCGCCTTTCTCGAAGAACCAGCCGACCGACTCCTGCAGCGGGCCAATGACGACCCGGTAGTGCGTGCCCCGTGCGAGCGGGCGCACCGGCGTGACGGCACGCGGATCGATCTCCACGTCGGCGCTCTCGCCCGGCAGCAGGCTGCGCGGAAGATCGACGCGCCCCTCCGCGACGGGGTGCTTCATGTCGTGCGCCGCGAAGGTGAGCAGGCCGAGGCGCACGGCGTAGGGCGCGCTCGCCAGCGCCGCCGCGCTCGGCCAGGGTGAGCCGCCTCCCGCGTGCCTGATGCGCACGATCACGCGCGCGGCCGTCTGCGAAGTTTCCCACGAAGCTCCGCGCGTGCCGCGCACGAAGCGCAGCCGCGAGCGGAACGCGGCGTCGGGCAGGGCGCGCGGGAAGCCTGGAGGCAAGAGCAGACCGGCCTGCTCGGCGCGCGCCTGCAACGGCCCGCGCAGGATCCAGAGGAAGTGGCTGCGCCCGCGTTCGGGCAGGACGGGGCGCGCCCCGGGAAAGCTCGCTTCCAGCTCGAGGCGGGCGCTGATCACGAACGCAGGCGAGGCCGACGTGGGATCGCGCGAGTCGGTCCGCGGCATTCGATGGGCCGGCAGGAAGTACTCGTAGCTGTAGTGGTGGAAGCGCGAGTAGAGCGCGCCGTCGTAAGCGACCTCCGCGCGCGGAACGCCGAGCCTGCGCGTCACCTCGTCCACGACGGCGGGCAAATCGCGCTGGCCTGCTCGCAGAGTCGCCTGTGCGCGAACGTAGCCACGCTCCACGATCGCCGCCTCCGCCAGGAAGAGCGAGGCGCACGCGAGCGCGCCGGCGCGCGCCGATCGGAGGCGCGCGAGGAGCACCGCGAGCATCGCGCCGGCCGCGGCCAGCCAGACGGCCCCGAGCGAGAAGCGGCCGAGCCACCCGATGAAGGGAAAGAGCCCGAGCACGTTGCACCACGTCGGTGTGAGATCGAGGACCGAGCGCGGGGTCCCGATCCACAGGAGCACCGCGGCGAGCGTGAGCGCGAGCAGGCTGGCCGCGCCCGAGCGCCGGAGGGTCGCGGCGCGAAAGTCCGGCATCGCGGCGACCGTGAGTCCGACCACCAGCGCCGGCGCCAGGATGTGCTCGCCATGCCGGCCGAAGCTGAGGAACATGCCCGGGTTGCCGGCGAGAAAAGTGGTGGTGAAGACCGACGCCAGAACAGCGTTTCCGGCGAAGGACAGCGCGACATAAGGGAGCACGGCGCCGCCCGCGTCGCGCTCGCCCCGCGGTCTGCGAAAGGTGGCGGCGAGACACGCTCCCATGCCGACGACGAACACGCCGGCGGTCGCCGCGATGGCGTAGAGCACCTGGCCGCCGACCTGGCCAGCCAGTCCGATCCAAAGCGCTCCGTCGCCGTAGGCCGCGACTCGGCGCGCGTCCGCGGCGGCGAGCAGCGACGGCGCGTGGCGGCCTGCGCCGGCGAGCGCGGCGTGCAGGACCCACGACGGCGACAGTCCCAGGCCGAGGCCGGCGAGAAAGGCTCCCATCGGCCGCGCGCTCTGCCTCAGCGGCCAGAGCTGCCGCGACGCCACCAGCGCGGCGGCCATGACGATCGGCGCGCAGCGCGCGTGAAAGACGTAGAGCAGGCCGTTCGCGGCGCCGAAGACGAGCCACGCCGCCCAGTCGCGACGCTCGCTCGCGCGGGCGGCGGCCACGCACGCGAGGAGGAGCGCCGGAACGAGCACGTTCTCGGCCATCGCCCAGGTCGAGTAGATGAGAAACGGCGGATAGAGCCCGACGAGGGCGCCGATGGTCAGGGCTGTCGCGGCCGACAGCTCGGGGCGCAGGCGCTTGGCGAGCCACGACGCGGCCACGGGCGTGACGCTCGAGACCAGCGCGTTGACGACGAGCGCCGCGCGATACGCCTCGGCCGGATCGGTGACCAGCCAGTGGATGGGCACGAGCAGCAGGCTGTAGCCGCGCACCGACGCCCACGCGTCGGGCCCGCCGGCCGCGGCCAGCGACTCGGGAAAGCCGTAGCCGAGCGCCAGGTAGCGGGCGACGCCGAGGTGCACGAGTTCGTCCTCGTAGATGCGAGGCTGGTCGAGGCCGGCGCCGAGCGCCAGGTGCAGGCCGACGAACAGGGCGTAGAGCAGGAGCGGCGCGAGCCCAGGACGACGCATGCGCGGCGGGAGCAACAGCAAGTCATGGTACTTCGCCGTCGGCGCGTCGTGATAGAAAAGTCGCGGTGCCGACGCTCGAGCGCGACCTGGTTCGTCTCGTCGGCGCCGGGAGCGTCTCGACGCGCGACGCCGATCGCGCGGCGTGCGGGCGCGACATGTGGCCGCGTCTGATGCTCGGCGTGCAAGCGGGCGGCATCGCGCCGTTCCCGCCCGACGCGGTCGTCTGGCCGCGGAGCGCGCGCGAGGTGCAGGCGGTAGTGCGCTACGCGGCGAGGCGCGGCGTTCCGGTCGTGCCGTTCGGCGCGGGCTCGGGCGTCTGCGGCGCGGCGGCGGCGATCCGGCGCGGCATCGCGATCGACATGAAGCGGATGGCGCGCGTCGTCGCGATCGACGAGGAGAATCACGAGGCGACGTTCGAGGCGGGGATCCTGGGCGAGCACCTCGAGGACGCGCTCGTGGCGCGCGGCCTGACGCTCGGGCACTTCCCGTCGTCGATCACCTGCTCGACGCTGGGCGGCTGGCTGGCGGCGCGCTCGGCCGGCCAGTGCTCGAGCCGCTACGGCAAGATCGAAGACATGGTGCTCGGCGTGCAGGCTGTGACCGGCAGCGGCGTGCTGGTCGAGACCGATCGCGAGCGCCTGCCCGACGCCACGCAGCTCTTCGTCGGCAGCGAGGGCACGCTCGGCGTGATCACGCGCGCGCGCCTGCGCGTGTGGCCGGCGCCCGAGGTTCGGTTGATGCGCGGCTGGCGCTTCCGCAGCGTCGCGCCGGCGCTCGAGGCGATGCGGCGGATCATGCAGCTCGGGCTGCGGCCGTCGGTGGTGCGCCTCTACGACTCGATCGACACGGCGCTATCGGGGCTTTCGCGGGAGCCTCGCTCCGCGAGGCGGGAAGGGCCCGGCGATCACGCGCACGCGGAGAGCGGGCCGTCGGCGCCACCGCGCTGGGCGCTGCGCGCCGGCACGGCGTTTCCGGCGCTCGCCAACGCGCTGCTCGACCGCGCGACTCGCCGCGCGGGAGCGCTCCTCATCGTCGGCTTCGAGGGGCCGAGCGCACGCGCCGCGGCGGAGGCGTCCGTCGGCGGCGAGGCGATCGCCGCGTGCGGCGGGCGCGATCTGGGCGAAGGGCCGGGCCTGCGCTGGCTCGCGCACCGCTACCGCGTCTCGTACCAGCAGAGTCCGATCTTCGCGGCCGGCGCGTTCGCCGACACGATGGAGGTTGCGGCCACGTGGGATCGGCTCGCCGCGCTCCACGCGGCCGTGCGCGCGGCGATCGCGCGTTTTGCTATCGTCATGGCGCACTTCTCGCACGCCTATCCTGAAGGCTGCTCGATCTACTTCACGTTCGTCGGTCGCG